>NZ_CP094516.1:1259500-1574375 GCF_029909975.1 Bradyrhizobium sp. ISRA430 | reverse complement strand
GAAAATATACCTATCGATCGACCCCATGCGCTACCGCACGATTCCCACCAAGGCCCCACTGCAGGTCCGGAACCTGGCCGCCGACCCATCCCCGCAAAGGGATCCCCAAGGGTCGCGCCGCCACTTCTTCCGCCGGCTAATCTCTCACTACCATCCCTTTGATCCGTCAACAAAATGGCTGCCCCGTGGCACCGTCAATATATGGTTAATATTTCGCTCTTGTGGCGTTCGGGCCACGGCCGAGCTTGGCATCGGCCGGGCCTTTCGCCCATAGTGCGGAAAGTCCAGTGAATCGCGGTTCAGCGCCGGCCCTCGGCCGGTCCCGCTGAATGGCTAAAAGCCCCATGTTTTGGAGGAGTTACCCATGTCCGATGCCATCAAGGTCGGCTTCGTCCCGCTTGCCGCCGCGCCGCGTGGCATCCTGGTCGTCTTCTGCGACGACAGTCTGAAGGTGGGCCCGGCGACCGCCAAGGCGCTCGGCGCCGCCAACGAAGTCGTGAAGCGGGCGGCCGCGGCCGCCGCCTTCAAGGGCAAGAGCGGTGCGGCGCTGGACATCCTGGCGCCCGAGGGATTGAAGGCCACCCGCCTGATCGTGATCGGCGCCGGCAAGACTTCGGCGCTGAAGGCGAGCGACTTCCTCAAATTCGGCGGCGGGGCGGCGAGCAAGCTCCAGGCCGGGGGCGGTGCCATGACAATCATGACAATCATGGCGGAATTGCCCGATGGCGCGATGACGAGCGAGCAGGCGGTCGCGATCGCCTCGGGCTTGCGCCTGCGCGCCTACAAATTCGATCGCTATAAGACGAAGAAGAAGGACGGCGAGGAGGGCGGCGCCCTGCGCGCTGACGTCTCGCTCGCGGTTGCCGATGCGGCGGCGGCGAAGAAGGCCTTCGTGTCGGCGGGCCATGTCGTCGACGGTGTGATCATCGCGCGCGACCTCGTCAACGAGCCTCCGAATGTGCTGTTTCCCGAGGAGTTCGCGCGCAGGGCAAGTCAGCTCCGCAAGCTCGGCGTCAAGATCGAGGTGCTCGACGTCAAGGCCATGCAGAAGCTCGGCATGGGCGCGTTGCTCGGCGTCGGCCAGGGCTCGGTGCGGCCGAGTCGCACGGTGATCATGCGCTGGGACGGCGGCAAGAAGGGCACCGCGCCGGTGGCCTTTATCGGCAAGGGCGTCTGCTTCGACACCGGCGGCATTTCGATCAAGCCCGCCGGCAGCATGGAGGACATGAAGGGCGACATGGGCGGCGCGGCCTGCGTCGTCGGGCTGATGCATGCGCTCGCGGCGCGCAAAGCCAAGGTCAACGCCGTCGGCGCCATCGGCCTCGTCGAGAACATGCCCGACGGCAACGCCCAGCGTCCGGGCGACATCGTCACCTCGATGTCGGGCCAGACCATCGAGATCATCAACACCGACGCGGAGGGGCGCCTCGTGCTCGCCGACGTACTCTGGTACGTCGCCAAGAAGGTGAAACCGAAGTTCATGGTCGATCTGGCCACGCTCACCGGCGCGATCATGGTCGCGCTCGGTACCGAGCATGCCGGCATGTTCTCCAACGATGACGAACTCGCCGAACGGCTGCTGACCGCCGGGCTCGAAAGCGGTGAAAAGGTCTGGCGCATGCCGCTCGGGCCCGAATACGACAAGCTGATCGATTCGCAGTTCGCCGACATGAAGAACACCGGCGGCCGCCATGGCGGCTCGATCACGGCGGCGCAGTTCCTGCAGCGTTTCGTCGACGGTACGCCCTGGGCGCATCTCGATATCGCCGGTACCGCGATGGGCGCGCCGAAGACCGACATCAACCAGAGCTGGGGCTCCGGCTATGGCGTACGGCTGCTCGACCGGCTGGTGGCAGATCATTACGAGAGCAAATGACCGAAGTCCTGTTCTACCATCTGCAAGACATATCGGTTGAGAACGTCTTGCCGCCGCTTCTTGAGAAGTCGCTGGAACGCGGCTGGCGGGTCGTGGTGCAGTCGACCTCGCCGGAACGCGCCGACGCGCTCGATGCGCATCTGTGGACCTATCGGGACGATTCTTTCCTGCCTCATGCGACGTGGCGCGTGAACGATGCGGCCGACCAGCCGATCGTGCTGGCGATCGAGGAGGACAATCCGAACGGGGCCAACGTCCGCTTCCTGATCGACAATGCCACGCTGCCTCAGGACGCGCAGAGCTACGAGCGCATGGTGCTGTTGTTCAACGGCGACGATCCGGAGGCGCTGGCCCAGGCGCGCGGCGCCTGGACGGATTGCAAGACGCGGGGATTCGAGGTGACCTACTGGCAGGCCGACGAACGCGGCCGGTGGCAGCGGCGGAATTAGCGGTGGATCGCTATTAATGATAATTTGCACTTTTCGGGCGATGCTGGTTTTGGCCACCTTCGTGCCGCAAAGTGATGTTGGGACAATCGCTTAGGGCTGGTCCTTCACCCGGGGAATTTAGTTTATCGTGCGACATCAAAAGCTTCCAAAGTCGCTCATAGTTGCGTTGGCCGCCGTCGCACCGCTGATCGCGGGCTGCTCCGGCGGGAGCGATCTGTTTTCGAAGGACGCCGAGTGGTTCTCCAGGGCCGGCCGTCTGAGCATCAAGAACATCTCGATCGAATCGCCGCCGCTGACCCCCGACAAGCCGGTAAGGCCCGACGAACTGGTCAGCGCCGATGGCGCGTGTCCGGGCATGACGCCTGTTGGCGCGCCCGCCGATGCCAATGCGTCGAGCGAACCGTCCGCGCCGGCGGGCGGAACGGTCGCTCTCGGTCATACCGAATGCGACGTGGTGCGCGGCATCGGCGCGCCATCGAGCGTCAACATCTCCAATGATGCCGGCGGCAGGCGCATCGTTGTGGTCACGTGGACTACCGGTCCGCGCGCCGGCATCTACACCTTCACTTCGGGCCGCCTGTCCTCGATCGAAGGTACGCCCGAGCCGCCGGCCGCGCCGAAGACGGCCAAGCCGAAGGCAAGAAAGAAGACCGCGACCTGATTGAAAGCTCGTGTCCCGGACGCGGCGCGGCATGAATGACGCGACACTGAGCCGGGACGCAGTTTGTCATGATGATGGGCCCCGGCTCAGCAGCGCATCACTATCGTGCTGCGCAGCGTCCGGGGCGCGAGAGCGACGCTAGCTAACCCGCCGCTTCAAACTGCGCGCTGGCTTCGAGCCATTGTTCTTCCGCGCGCGCCAACGCGTCCGCGGCATTCGCGCGCGCCTTGGAGAGTTGCGCGGCCTGATTGGGATCGCGGGTGAAGATGTCGGGGAGCGCCAGTGCAGTGTCGATTTTCGTGATGATCTCACCGATGCGGGCGATCTCGGCTTCGGCCTCCGCGATGCGCTTCTTGAGCGAGCCGCGATTGTCGTTTCTAGCGCGCTGAGGCTTCTCGCTCGCGGCGCTGCGTTCGCGCGGCGAGGCGTCCGCGTTGCGCGATGACAGCACCATGCGGCGGTATTCGTCGAGATCGCCGTCGTAGTTCGTCACGGTGCGATCGGCGACGATCCAGAGCCGTTCGGCGCAGGCTTCGATCAGGTAGCGATCGTGCGACACCATGATGACCGCGCCGGGAAAATCGTTGATGGCCTCGGCGAGCGCGGCGCGGCTGTCGATGTCGAGATGGTTGGTCGGCTCGTCCAGGATGATCATGTTGGGGCCGAAGAAGGTCGCAAGGCCCAGCAGCAGCCGCGCCTTCTCGCCGCCCGACAGTTTTCCTGCCTTGGTGTCCGCCGCCTTGCCGGAAAAGCCGATCGCGCCGGCGCGCGCCCGTACCTTGGCCTCCGGCGCATCGCCCATCAGCTTGCGGACGTGATCGTAGGCGGAGGCGTCCTCGTTCAGCTCGTCGAGCTGATGCTGCGCGAAATAGGCGATCGACAGCTTGTCCGCGCGCGTGACTTTGCCCGAGAACGGCGCGAGGCGGCCGGCGAGCAGCTTGACCAGCGTCGACTTGCCGTTGCCGTTGGCGCCAAGAAGCGCGATGCGGTCGTCATTATCGATGCGCAAGGTGACGCGGCCGAGCACTGGCGTTGCCGGATCGTAGCCGACCGAGACGTTGTCGACCGCGATGATCGGCGGAGACAGGATTTTCTCCGGCGCGGGAAAGCTGATTTCGCGCACGTCCTCGGTGACCAGCGCCGTGATCGGCTTCAGCCGTTCGAGCATCTTGACGCGCGACTGCGCCTGGCGCGCCTTCGACGCCTTGGCCTTGAAGCGGTCGACGAAAGCCTGCAGGCGCGCACGTTCGGCCTCCTGGCGCTTGACCTGCTTGGCATCGAGCAGCTCGCGCGCGGCACGCTGCTCCTCGAAGGAGGAATAGGAGCCGCGATAGAGCGTGAGCTTGCCGCGCTCCAGATGCAGGATCTGGTCGACGGAGCTTTCGAGCAGGTCGCGGTCGTGGCTGATCACGATCACCGTGCGCGGATAATGCGCAAGGTGATCCTCCAGCCACAGCGTGCCTTCGAGATCGAGATAGTTGGTGGGCTCGTCGAGCAGAAGCAGGTCAGGGGCTGCAAACAGGGTCGCGGCCAGCGCAACGCGCATGCGCCAGCCACCGGAGAATTCGGCGCAGGGACGCGCTTGGTCGGCGGCTGAAAAGCCGAGGCCGGAGAGAATCGCGGCGGCTCTGCTCGGCGCCGAATGTGCGTCAATATCGACGAGCCGGGTCTGGATCTCCGCGATCCGGTGCGGATCGCTGGCGCTCTCGGCCTCGGAGAGCAGCGCATCGCGTTCGAGATCGGCCCTGAGCACGACCTCGATCAGGCTCTCCGGACCGTTCGGCGCCTCCTGTGCGAGGCTGCCGACGCGCCAGCGCGGCGGCAATGTCACCGTTCCATGTTCGGCGGCGAGCTCGCCGCGAATCACCTTGAACAGCGTCGACTTGCCGGTCCCATTGCGTCCGACCAGACCAACGCGCGCGCCGGGCGTGATCTGCACGGAACTCTGGTCGATCAGGAGGCGCCCGGCGAGCCGGACCGAGAGGTCGGTGATGGAAAGCATGCGGCCTTGTCACCGCAAGGCGGCGCGAACGCAACCCGTTTTTCTAGACCTGCCCGTTAGTGCGAGCTGTCCTCTCGGTCTCGCTTCTTCAGCTCGTCCAAAAGATGCTCGAGATGCGACGTCAGTCGGGGCTCGGGGCGAAGGTTCTGCCGCAGCCGCTCGCCCACGGCATCGCAAATCGCGCGGCTGGTGCGCCGATCAATCTGTTCGCTGTTATTGGCGGAAACACCAGCCATAGCAGAGTTCCGTTGTTTCAAAGTAATAACGACACTCTACCAAGTCACTGACCGCAAATTTGTTTCGCCCGTGCCGGGACTGCCGGGTATTCTAGTAAAAATTGTATTAATGGTCGCGCCACCGCAAATGCAAAGCCCCGGCGCGGGGGACGACGCCGGGGCTTCTCTTGGAAGGTACCTGGGGGGTGGTACCTTGGGAAGGTGCTGTCGGACTTAGTTAGTAGCAGCGGTTGATCAGCCGCCAGCGGGGGCCCCAGGGAGTCGGGACCAGCCGGCGTACATAGCAGCCGCCATAGCCGTAGGAGACGGGGCCGCCGACATAGAAGCGCGGTGCACCCCAGCCCCAGCCGTGGTGCCAGCCGCCGCCATGCCAGCCCCAGCCGCCGTGCCAGTGTGCGGAGGCGGAGGTCGGCGCCAGCGCGGCACCCAGCGCGACCGCGGCGACTGCGGCAAGCGAAAGTTTCCTCAACATGGTGATCTCCTCAAAACTGCCGGCGCGGGCCTGCGCGTCGATGGAAAGGCCGCCGAAACGGTCTGCCTCGAAATGAGGCTCGGTTTCGATGGAGAAGAGCCTAGGGCAGGGAGGCTGAACCGAATCCTGACGGGATCTGCAGATTCGGTTCATCTGGGTGAAATTGTTGTAATCCACGCCGGAATGTTCGGCCCCGGTCCTGCGGCGAAGCGCCCGCGCGGGCCCTTCGGCGGTCGCTTGCCGTTCCGCAAAGGCGTCGATATAAGCCCCGCAACTCCACACACCGCTTTTCCTCAAGGACAAGATCATGGCGATTGAACGCACCTTCTCGATCATCAAGCCCGACGCGACCGAGCGTAACCTGACCGGCGCGGTCAATGCCGTGATCGAGAAGGCGGGCCTGCGCATCGTCGCCCAGAAGCGCATCTGCATGACCAAGGGCCAGGCCGAGACCTTCTATGCCATCCACAAGGCGCGCCCGTTTTTCGGCGAGCTCGTCGATTTCATGACCTCGGGTCCGGTCGTGGTGCAGGTGCTGGAAGGCGAGGGCGCGATCGCCAAATATCGCGAGGTAATGGGCGCGACCGATCCGTCGA
Source organism: Bradyrhizobium sp. ISRA430 (assembly GCF_029909975.1). Taxonomy (NCBI): domain Bacteria; kingdom Pseudomonadati; phylum Pseudomonadota; class Alphaproteobacteria; order Hyphomicrobiales; family Nitrobacteraceae; genus Bradyrhizobium; species Bradyrhizobium sp. ISRA430. The sequence continues at coordinate 1,568,083 of NZ_CP094516.1, read as the reverse complement.
AGGCGGCTGACGGCACCATCCGCAAGCTCTACGCGAAGTCGATCGGCGAGAACTCGGTGCACGGCTCGGACGCGCCGGAGACTGCCGTGATCGAGATCGCGCAGTTCTTTTCGGGCAACGAGATCGTCGGCTGATCTTCAGCTGGCGCGCTAAAGCGCGATGAATCTCATCGCGCTTTAGTTTATTGTTTAAGCATGATCTTCTCGGAAAACCGCGGCGCACTTTTCCGGATCATGCCTTGTTGACGGGGCGAAAGGACGTATTGTGAACTGGCTTTGGCAGATCTTCGATCCCGCCACTATCGGGTCTGTTTTCACCCAGTTCCGCAATGAGATGGCCGAACCGACCTTCTGGATTGCGGTCGGCAAGATCATCTGGATCAACATCCTCCTGTCCGGCGACAACGCGCTGGTGATCGCGCTCGCCTGCCGCGGCCTGAATCCGAGGCACCGGCTGTGGGGCATGGTGCTGGGCGCCGGCGCTGCGGTGCTGCTGCGGATCATCTTCACCGGCATCGTCGCGAGCCTGATGGCGCTGCCGTACCTGAAGCTGGTCGGCGGTCTGGCGCTGATCGTGATCGCTGCCAAGCTCCTGGTTCCGGAGGCGGAGGACGAGGAGGGCGTCGAGTCCGCTTCGCATCTCTGGCAGGCCGTGCAGATCGTCGTCATCGCCGACATCGTCATGAGTCTCGACAACGTCATCGCGGTCGCCGCCGCCGCCAATGGCAGCGTGCCGCTGTTGATCCTCGGCCTTGCCATCAGCGTGCCGCTGATCGTCGCCGGCGCTGCGCTGATTATGGCGCTCCTGGCGAAACTGCCGGTCCTGGTCTGGGCGGGTGCGGCACTGCTCGGCTGGATCGCCGGCGAGGTGATCGCGACCGATCCCGGCGTCGAGCCGAACCTGCACGCGCTGTTCGATGGTCCGTTAGGCGCCTCGCTGGATTCGATCCTCGCAACCCTGCGCATCCCGCCGCAATTCGCCCATGGTGGCGGAGGCGGCGAATATCTCTGCGCCGCACTCGGCGTCATCGTCGTGCTGGTCGTCGGCTACATCTGGCGCCGGCGCAGCCTGAGCGCGGTCGCGCTTGACGCCTCCGAGCGTCACGCCAAGGTGTCGGCGGAGTAATTCTCTAGCGGCGGACGATCGAGCCGGAGCGGCCGATCAGGCGCGCGAGCTGGCGGAAACGGCCGCCGACGCGATCGGCGACGAGGTCGCCGAGCTTGTGCTCGAACACGAGCATCAGCTTGCGTCCCTCGTTGCGGAAATGCGTCGCTGGCAGCACGCCGGGCCGCGCCGCCGAGATCAGATGCGCGACGCGAAAGGCGGCGCCGAGCAAACGGGCGCGTTCGAGCTGGGTCGGCGTCAGCAGCTCCTGCATCGTCATCGGCGGCTGGTTTTCTTCACTGAGGCCTGCGTAGCGGTAGAACACCGACAAACCGACGAAGGCGCGCTCCTGGTGATTGATCGCGCCGAAATTGCCGTTGACGACGAGGCTCAGCGTCTGCTCGCCGCGATGGTCGGGATGCACGCGCCAGCCGATGTCCGAGAGCAGGCACGCGGTGTGGCGTAAGCGGCGGTCCTCCTCGGTTTCGCGCAGCTTCACCACGCGCGCCAGGCGGTCGCTCCAGGCGATCAGCTCGCGGGCATGGCGGGCCGAGCGCGACAGCAGCTCGTTGAGTTCTTCAGCCGCGCAGATCAGGCCGTCCTTGCTGCGCTCGGCTTCCGACAGCTTCTCATGCAGCAGGCCCTCGCGCACGCCGAAGGTCGAGAACACGATGGTCTTCGGCTTCGCGACGCGGATGATGTGCTCGAGCACCAGCGCTGCATAGGTGAGGAGGGGACGCCGGGCATCGGCGACGACCTCGATGTCGGCAAGCATGTCGGCCGCCGCAAGGCGCCGCAGCCGGCGTGCGAAGTCGAGGGCCTCCGCCGCGGGAATGGAATAGCCGTGCATCACCTGGAGCGGATAGCCGCTCTGGATGATGTGGATGCGCGCGAGCGCGCGCCAGGTACCGCCGACCGCGTAGAAGGTGCGGCCGTGGCCTGCGGTGAGCTGCGGCACCTCGTCGATCTCCTCGCGCACGATGCGATCGGCGCGCTTGAGCGATTTGTGCGCGAGGTCCTGCAGCGCGAGGCCGCCGAGCGGCAGTGTCACGCCGCTGCGCACGCTGTTGCGGCGCACGTCGATCAATTCGAGCGAGCCGCCGCCGAGGTCGCCAACGATGCCGTCGGGAAGATGGATGCCCGAGATCACGCCTAGCGCCGACAGCCGCGCCTCTCGCGGTCCAGACAGGATCTCGATCTTCACGGCGCAGATGCGCTCGGCTTTCGCGATGAAGTCGGGACCGTTGGAAGCGTCGCGGCAGGCGGCGGTGGCGATCGCAAACACGCGACCGACCTGCATCACCCGGCACAGCGCCCGAAACCGCTTGAGAGAGGTCAACGCCTTGTCGACGGCATCGGGCGCGAGCAGGCCCGTGCTCTGCACCTCGCGCCCGAGGCCGCATAGTGTCTTCTCGTTGAAGATCGGAATGAGGCTGCGCGTCAGCCCCTCGTAGACGACGAGACGGACCGAGTTGGATCCGATGTCGATGACGGCGACGCTCGCGCTGCGCTTGCGCGGCCGCTTCACGACAAACTCCGATCAGGACTGATGGCGTTCGTTCCGGCGCGTGAGCCGGCGCGGCGAGGATTCCTTGAGCGACTTTCCACGGCCAGACAGACTCGGATTTGTCATGAAGTAGTTGTGGACGTTGAAAGGCTCCTCGCCCTTCGCGGTCTTCATACGCGTTGAGGACCCGTCGGGCAACAATTGCCAGCTTTGCTCATTGTCCTTCAGATTCGCGACCATGATTTGTTCGAGAACCTGCTGATGCACCGTCGGATTTTGCAACGGGCACAGCACTTCGACGCGGCGGTCGAGGTTGCGCGGCATCATGTCGGCTGACGAGATATACACAGCCGCCTTGGCGCTCGGCAGGCCCTGGCCCATGCCGAAGCAGTAGATTCTGCCGTGTTCCAGGAAGCGTCCGATGATGGATTTGACGCGGATGTTCTCCGACAGGCCGGGGATGCCGGGGCGCAGGCAGCAGATACCGCGCACCACGAGCTCGACTTGGACGCCGGCCTGCGAGGCCTCGTAGAGCGCGTCGATGATGTCAGGATCGACCAGCGCATTCATCTTCATCCAGACCGCGCCGTGCCGGCCGTGCCGCGCATGCGCGGTCTCGGCCTGGATGTGCTCGATGATGCGTGCGCGCAGCGTCAGCGGCGACACTGCCATCTTTTCCAGATCGCTCGGCGCGGCATAGCCGGTGATGAAGTTGAACACGCGCGCGGCGTCGCGGCCGATGGTCGGATCCGAGGTGAAGTACGAGAGGTCGGTATAGATGCGCGCGGTGACCGGATGGTAGTTGCCGGTGCCGGTGTGCACATAGGTGGTGAGGCTGCCGCCCTCGCGGCGCACCACCATCGACAGCTTGGCGTGCGTCTTGAGTTCGAGGAAACCGTAGACAACCTGTACGCCGGCGCGCTCGAGGTCGCGCGCCCAGCGGATGTTGGCCTCCTCGTCGAAGCGCGCCTTCAGCTCGATCAGTGCGGTGACGGACTTGCCGGCCTCGGCGGCTTCCGCAAGCGCGCGCACGATCGGCGAGTTGATGGAGGTGCGGTAGAGCGTCTGCTTGATTGCGACGACATCGGGGTCGCGCGCGGCCTGCTGCAGGAACTGCACCACCACGTCGAAGGATTCGTAAGGGTGATGGACGATCAGGTCCTTCTGCCGGATCGCGGCAAAGATGTCGCCGCCATGCTCGCGCACGCGCTCGGGATGGCGCGGCACGTAAGGGGTGAATTCGAGGTCGGGCCGGTCGAGGCGGGTGAGCTGCGACAGTTCGTTCATCGCGAGCACGCCATCCACCAGGAAGACCTCGTCGTCGGCGGCCGACAGCGCGTGCTGCACGAAGCTGCGCAGCTCCTCCGGGGTCTTGGCGTCGATCTCGAGGCGGATCACCGACCCGCGGCGGCGGCGCTTCAGCGCGGTCTCGAACACGCGGACGAGGTCTTCGGCCTCTTCCTCGATCTCCATTTCGGAGTCGCGGATGATGCGGAACGCGCCCTGACCGTGGACATTGTAACCGGGGAACAGGCGATTGATGAACAGGGCGGTGGCCTGTTCCAGCGAGATCAGCCGGACCTTGCCATCGCTCGGCATGCGGATGAAGCGGTCGATCTTGCCGGGCATGCGGATCAGCGCGTTCATCTGCTTGCCGTCGGCGGCGCGCGTCAGTTGCAGGGCGATGGTGAAGCCGAGGCTTGGAATGAACGGGAAGGGATGCGCCGGGTCGATCGCCAGCGGCGTCAGCAATGGGAACACGTTGTTGAGGAAGTAGTCCTCGATCCAGGCTCGCTCCGCCTTGGTGACGTCCTTGCCGTCGACCAGCACGATGCCGACGTCGGCCAGCGTGCCACGCAGGTCGCGCCAGATTGACTGCTGGTCGCTGGCAAGCTGGGAGACGGTGCGGTTGATCAGCGCGAGCTGCTCGGACGGCGTCAGGCCGTCGGGACTGCGCTCGGGAATGCCCTCGCGCACCTGGGCCTTGATGCCGGCCACGCGGACCATGAAGAATTCGTCGAGGTTATTCGCCGAAATTGACAGGAATCGGACCCGCTCCAGCACCGGATGGTGGGCATTGACCGATTCTTCGAGGACGCGGCGGTTGAAATGCAGCCAGGAGAGTTCGCGGTTGATGAATCGCTCGGGGCTCGTGGCGATCGCCGGCTGACCTTCGACTTCTTGAATTTTTTCCTTGATTTCAACGGCTTGCACGGATTCCATCAGAAGTCGGTCCATCTTGTCTCGCCTTACCTTGCACCTACGCGCAAAACCGGCCAGAGCATGTGTTAGTCCGATGACGTTTCGATGACGTTGCCTTTAGCGTAACGCGCCAGCCGTCCAACAGGACGATTTGGCTTCGTCGGCTGTAATGCTACAGGCGCAATCATTTCGATGACATTGATGTTCCGCAGTTCCGTCGCGTCAAGCGACCTCGAGGCGGGACCTGGTCAGGCATCGCGGAGGAGGTCAGCGGCCAGCGCCCGGGTCACGGGCCGGCCGAGCCGCAGGGCCTCGCTGTCCAGGAGCTCCACCGCCCGCCGGGCACCGGCCGAGGAGCGCTCCAGGCGCGTGGCGAGATAGCTGACCACGCTCTCGTCGACCGTGAGCTGGCGGTCGGCACAAAACTTCACGATCAGGCCGCGAAACAACTGGTCGTCCGGCGGCAGAAGCGAGATCGCCGGCACCGTGCGCAGGCGAGAGCGCAGGTCGCGTAGCTCGATGTCGAGCGCGGCCGGAACTTCGCGTCCGGTGAAGAGGACATAGGCGCCGTCCTCGCGGGCGAGGTTCATGAGGTGGAAGAGGGCGCGCTCGTCGAAGTCCTTGGCCCTGAGATCCTCAACCACCAGCGCGCCGGTCGCCAGCGCCCCCGGCACGGTGGCTGCGGTCAGTGCATTGGCCGTGGTCGAACGGGCGCCGGCCTGCTCGGCCCAGATCGCCGCGAGATGGCTCTTTCCCGACCCTTCCGGGCCGGCCAGCCACATGATCCGGTGTGGCCACTCCGGCCAGCCATCGATCAGGGCAAGCCCGGCCGCGTTGGCAGGGCCTTCGAGAAAATTGTCCCGGCTCAGGCTCTCCGCATGCGGAAGCGAAAACGCCAATTGTCGGGGGTGAACGCGGCCTGCCACGCTAACTTTGCTCCATGCCGGACGTGCCGGCCTCACGTGAAGAGATCTGACATATCGAGCGCGAGCGAGTCAGCCCGACTTGGCCTTTTGCGGGGCCTGCACTTGCTTGGCTCACTTGGCGTCGATGGTGCTCATGTGCCGCAGCCATTCGATGAGATACAGCGACACCGAGGACAGCGTGAAGACCGTCACGAAGCCCATCAGGATAATATCATAGGGTGCCGGCTTGAAGCCGAAGGCGAGGGCGGCCAGCACCAAGGCTGCGTAGGCCACCTGGGCTGCCGTGTTGAGCTTGGATACCATCGACGGCTTCATCTCGACCGGCTTGTCGAACAGCCAGGACACGATCACGGCAGTTACGATCATGATGTCGCGTGATACCACCAGGATCACGATCCAGCGCGGAATGTCGCCCCAGATGCCAAGCGCCAGATAGATCGACACCAGCAGGGCCTTGTCGGCGAGCGGGTCGAGCAGGGCGCCGAGCTCGCTCGTCATGTTGAAGCGCTTGGCCAGGAAGCCGTCGACGGCGTCGCTGATGCCGGCGATCAGGAACACCGCGAACGCCACCTCCATTTGGCTCGATACGATGGCCCAGACGATGATCGGGACCAGCATGATCCGGCCCAGGGTAATGATGTTCGGAATACTCACGCGGCGCTTCCCGGCACCCTGTCTGACCTCAAATCCGGCCCTTTGAAGGCTGAACCGGTTGATATCTACATAGTATAGGGCAGCGCGCCATGCTTGCCATTGCGCGTCCCCGGAATTCGACGTAACCAGCCGCAAACCCACTGGAAATCGGGCATGACCGACCGCAAAAACGGCCTCACTTACGCCGATTCAGGTGTCGACATCGACGCGGGCAACCGCCTGGTCGACCTGATCAAGCCGATGGTGCGCGCCACCGCGCGCCCCGGCGCCGACGCCGAAATCGGCGGTTTCGGCGGCCTGTTCGACCTCAAGGCAGCCGGCTTCAAGGATCCGGTCCTGGTTGCCGCCACCGACGGCGTCGGCACCAAGGTCAAGATCGCGATCGAGACCGGCCTGCATGGCGGGATCGGCATCGACCTCGTCGCCATGAGCGTCAACGACCTCGTGGTGCAGGGCGCCGAGCCGCTGTTCTTCCTCGACTATTTTGCCTGCGGCAAGCTCGATCCGGAGGCTACGGCCGCGATCGTTGCCGGCGTTGCCGAGGGCTGCCGGGAATCCGGCTGCGCCCTGATCGGGGGCGAGACCGCCGAGATGCCGGGCCTCTACAAGGACGGCGACTACGATCTCGGCGGCTTTGCCGTCGGCGCCGCCGAGCGCGGCACGCTGCTGCCGCGCAAGGACATTGCCGCCGGCGATGCCGTGATCGGCCTTGCGTCCTCCGGCGTGCATTCCAACGGCTTCTCGCTAGTGCGCAAGATCGTCGAGCAGTCCGGCCTCGGCTTCGAGGCCAAGGCGCCGTTTTCGCCGGTGATGACGCTCGGCGGCGCGTTGCTGACGCCGACGCGGCTCTACGTCAAATCCTGTCTGCGCGCGATCCGCGAGACCGGCGCGGTGAAGGGGCTTGCCCACATCACCGGCGGCGGGTTCACCGACAACATTCCGCGTGTGCTGCCGAAGCATCTCGGTGTCGGCATCGATCTGGAGCGCCTGCCGGTGCTGCCGGTGTTCAAATGGCTGGCCGCGCAAGCCGGCATCGCCGAGCTCGAAATGCTGCGCACGTTCAACTGCGGCATAGGGATGATCGCGATCGTCGAGCCGGATGCGGTCGACAAGGTGGTGCAAGTGTTCACCGATGCCGGCGAGACGGTGGCGCAGCTCGGTCGGGTGATCGCGGCCGAAGGCGAGCACCGCGTCGTCTATAGCGGCCACCTTGATCTCGCGCTGTGAACCGATGAAGCGCCGTGTTGCCATTCTGATTTCCGGCCGGGGCTCGAACATGGCCGCGCTGATCAAGGCCGCGGCCGCGCTGGATTTTCCGGCGGAAATCGCGCTCGTCATCTCGAACAAGGCCGATGCGCTCGGGCTGGAGCGCGCAAAGGCGAGTGGCGTGCCGACGCTGGTGATCGAGAGCAAACCCTTTGGCAAGGACCGCGCCGGCTTTGAGGCGGTGCTACAGGCCGCCCTCGACCAGCATGGCATCGAGTTGATCTGTCTCGGCGGCTTCATGCGCCTGTTCACGGCCGAGTTCACCCAAAGCTGGTACGGACGGATGCTCAACATCCACCCGTCGCTCCTGCCGTCCTTCCCCGGCCTCGATCCGCATGGCCAGGCCTTGCGTGCGGGGGTGAAACTGTCTGGCGCAACAGTGCACTTCGTCATCCCCGCGACTGACGCCGGGCCGATCGTGATGCAGGGCGCGGTCCCTGTCAGCGACAACGACACGGCGGACACGCTCTCCGAACGCATCCTCGAAGTCGAGCACCGCATCTATCCCGAAGCGCTGCGGCTGCTTGCGACCGGCAAGGTCCGCATCGAGGGCGACGTGTGCAAGACGGCGGGAAGCGGACCTTCGGAGAATTTCCTGATTTCGCCGGTGGTGAACTGAGCCGCTGTCGCGGGACTTGCCGAACTCACAAACAAGATCCCCCGGCAGAGCCGGGGGCAACGTCGTGATCCCTTGCGAAAGTCGCGGGAGAGATCAGGAGACCTTGAGGTTCTCCGCGGATGTTTTGCCGCGGTTCTCCACGAGGTCGTATTCAACCACCTGGTTTTCATTGAGGGTCGTGAGGCCCGCGCGCTCGACGGCGGAGATGTGGACGAAGACGTCCTTATCGCCGCCGTTCGGTCGAATGAAGCCATAGCCCTTGGTCGGGTTGAACCATTTGACGGTGCCCTTTTGCATCGCCAGTCTCCTCCTCTAGACATAAAAAAGACGCGGCCACGCTTTTGCGCGTGCCACGCCACAAACGGGCTTCCGGAAGTCTGTTCGAGTCTTGAGTCTCAAAGTCGCGAAACGCACAGCCGAGCGGCCAAATCCGATTGTGCTGGATATTGCAACACGAAATTCGCACGTTAGCAAGCAGCGCGCGAATTTCAAGTCCGGACCGGATCTCCACGTCCGCTATTTCCGACCTGTGGCAACGGAACCACAATCGGAAGCAATCACCCCTGGTCGAGCCCCGCAACCGATTGACCCTCCGTGGCAGTTCAGCACAAATCGCCGCATACGCTGCGGCGTGTGTTGCATTTTTGCGCGCTGCCATTTGCTTTCGGGATTTATCGCCATGTGCTGCACGTCGCAGCTCTCCGGGACACGGCAGATGATCGGGCTGGACCGTGTCCGCCGGATCGCGGCTACGATTGTGATGGCCATTGCATTCGTTGTGATGATTGCGGCTACGTCGGCCCACGCGCAAAGTCCGACGCCCACCCCGACGCCAACACCAACGCCCACGCCGTCACCGACCCCGATCCCGGTGCCGACCGCGACGTACTACGACCAGTCGGCCGGCAACACCACGCTCAATCTCGGATCGTGGTTCCTGGAACGGCTCGGCAATCAGGCTTCGGGCGGCTTCAACCGCTCCCTCCGCACCAACCCCGGCGGGGGCGGCGCGTCGGAGAGCACGGAGGATCCGCGCTATCGCACCTGGTTCGAAGGCTATGGCATCTCGCTCCGGACCGACGCGCAGGGCGATTTCGTCGGCGACAAGCGCAAGACTTTCGGCGGCGTCGCTGGTTTCGGTGCGCGGCTCGCGCCGGGTGTTAATCTCGGCTTCTCGGTCGATCAGAGTCACACCGACATCGACGTGCCGCTCGCGCTCCAGTCCGCGACGCTCGACCTGACCCAGCTCGGCTTCAACGGCTCCGTCGACAAGGGCCCCTGGACCTGGGCCTTCGCAGTAGTGCACGGCTTTGGCAAGGTCCATTCCAGCCGGGACACCGGGCTTGGCCTTGCGACCGCGGGCTACCGCGCCGCGGTCGACGGCGCGCTGACCGAGATCAGCTACTATTGGACGAAGGATGAGATGCGGGTCGTGCCAAAGGGCGCACTCGAATATGTCCGCGCCACCAGCGCTTCATTCCAGGAAGCCGGTGGACTGGACCCGCTCAATGTCGGCTCGACGGCGATCTCGCGGGCGCGCGTCATGATCGGGGCCGAGATCGGACGCTATTTCATCCTCGACAGGAAGATCCTCGACCTGTCGGCCTACGGCAAGTTCGTCGACAACTTCTATCAGAACCTCGGCTCGGTCCAGGTCAGCCTGGGGACGGAGAGCATCATCGTGCCCGGAATCGGCGAGAGCCGTTACGGCATGGATGCAGGCGCTTCTGTCTCGTTGAGCCTGACCAACGTCGCGCGGCTTTACATCAACTACGATGGCAAGTTCCGCAACGAGCTCATGTCGCACCAGGGCACGGCCGGCTTCGAATACAGATGGTGAGGTGCGGCCTCGCGCACTCTTACGTCGGCGTCGCCGCGACGTAGCCGGTCAGGCCAAACCCCTCGCGTGCGGTCGCCATCATCGGAACCAGCGCGTTCGGATGGATGAATTCATCCCGGAAACAGGGATAGGTCCTGGGATCAAAAATCTTCTTCAACCAGTCGACCACGATTTTGTGCCGCTCCGAGGTGCGGAACTCCTTGTGATAGGTGAGCCAGAGATCGGCGTGGTGGCTGACACCGAGATCGACGGCGACGAGCGATGCACCGAGCGCGATCGAGACCGTCGGCAGGAAGCCGATGCCCGCGCCGCGCTCCACAGCATAGAGCACCCCGACCGAAGAGTTGGTCTTGATCCCGACGATGCCCTCCAGCGATGTCAGTCCGAGCACGCGGGCGTAGGCACCATCGTCGACCTGCGGCGCGCTCTGCTTGATGATCCGGTGATTCATCAATTCGGCGAGCGTCGCGGGCACGCCATAGAGGCTCTGATAGTCCTTCGAGACGAAGGGATAGATGTGCAGCCGGCCGAGCTTGGTGACGATCAGGTCGGGATTGGTCGGCGGCTCGAGCTGGATCGCGATGTCGGATTCCAGCCGCGCGACATCTGCCTGCTCCATCGCGCAGCGCAGTTCGACGGTGATCTTGCGATAGGTCTTCTGGAAATCGATCAGGCGCGGCAGGATCCAGAAATTGCCAGGGCCCTCAGTCACCGCGACGCGCACGGTGCCGGCCGTATCGTTCGACGAACGCGAGGCGCGGCGAAATACGTTGAAGGCGTGACGTTCCATGTGGGCGACGTCGGCAATCATTGCGGTGCCTTCGTCGCTGAGCGTGAGCCCGCTCTGATCACGCAGGAACAGCTTGCAGCCGATGCTCTCTTCAAGCCGGTCGATCCGGCGCATCAGCGTAGTGGACGTCAGGCCGAGTTCCTCGGCCGCGTTGCGAAAACTTTTAAACTTTGCGCACGCTAAAAACAGTTTCAAATCGTCCCAAGACGCATCCAGGACTTCTTCACGGTGCTGCGTCATCGCAGCACCCCGGTGCAATAGTTGCTGCATACTCCTGATCCCCAACCGCTAAGCTCGTTGTCATAGCGGGGCACGAAAACGACGAACGATAGAGGGGCGACATGGGTATGGAAAGGGGCTCGTTCGCCGCAAGGCACGATTTTGACTCGCTGGCCCTGAGCCCGGAGATCGATGTCCGTTGTGCGCAATTCTCGGAAATTGCGACGCTTTCTGAGATGGCGCGCCGGCAGGTGCCGGGCGTTCGGATCGGGGCAGCGGAGCTCGCACGCTACTTCGCTTTCGATCCCCAGAGCCTCCTGACCTTCAGCCGGAAGGGGCGCCTGCTTGGCGGCATCGCCTTCCTGTTTCTCAACGACCGTGGGCACGATGCGCTGTTGCTCGATGAAATCTGCTTGACCGCGCCCGACACGCGCCACCTCGCCGCTGCCGACGAGGAGGTGTCTGCCATCTATATCTGGGCGATTGCGGCCACAGGCCGCGGCATCGCTGGTCTCGGCAAGGCCGCGGCGCATCTGCGTCAGCAGCGGTTTCGTAGTGCGGATTGCTACGCTCAGCCGTCGACTGTCGCAGGACGCGACATCATGAAGGCGACGGGCTTCGAACCTGTCGCCAGCTTCCAGCCCGATCTCTGGTGTTACGAGCGGCCCTGGAACAGGCAGCCGCTGCGCATGCCGGGCTCGATCATCCAAGCAAGGAGTTTTGCAGATGCACGGCACTAGGATTCCTCTCGCCAAACCGGACTCCCGCGCCATCACGGTCAGGATCGCGCGCGATCCCAGCGATCTCATGCTCGTCACTTCGATCCGTTCCGCGGTTTATCTCGCCGAGCAGGACTGTCCCTTCGAGGAGGAGTTCGACGGCAACGATCTGGTAGCGGCACACTTCATCGGCTTCGTCGGAAACGAGCCGGCGGGTTGCCTGCGGGTGCGCTTCTTCGGCGAATTCGCCAAGGTCGAGCGGCTCGCTGTCCGTCACCAATATCGGCGCTCGCGCGTCTCGTTCAAGCTGGTGCAGGCGAGCGTCGACTATGTGAAGCGCAAGGGGTTTCGCAAGATCTACGGCCAGGCGCAGGACCGGCTGGTTGATTTCTGGGCCCACTTCGGCGCCAAGCCGCTGGGTCACAACCGCAAGATCACGTTCTCCGATTTCTCCTACACCGAGATGGTGCTCGAGATCGAGCCCGGGCCGGACGCGATCACGCTCGATAGCGATCCCTATGTGATTATTCGCCCCGAGGGCGACTGGGACCGGCCGGGCGTGCTCGATGCCTCGGCCGGGCGAGCGGTGACCTCGCCGTTGCGTGATCTCGCGCTGGGCGATCGTTGAAATTGAGACAGCCGCAAGCAAAAAAATGCAGGATTCCGTCCACGACGATCCGCCGATCCTGGTCTGCGCGGATCTCCAGGTCGAATATCTCACCCAGGGGCGCCGCCACGTCATCCTCGACGGCGACGCCGCCATGTCGCGTTGCCTGGAGCTCTTGACACTGTGGCGTGACAATCTCTGGCCGGTGATGCACCTGAAGCGCATCGCGCAGGCGGCCTGGTTCAATCCGGCATCCAAGCTGACCGATTGGATTGCGGAGGCGAAGCCGCGGCCCGGAGAGATGACATTCGAGCACCCGCTGCCCTCGGCCTACAGCTCGTCACGATTTGTCGACTACATGTCCAATATCCGCTCGGCCCGGTGCGTGCTGTTCGGTTTTTCCCTGGACGAGACCATACTGGCGACCGTCGTCGACGGTTTTCACCGCAGCCATCGCTACCAGGTGGTCGGTGACGCCGTGGCCTGCCGACAGCCGGGCGCCGGCGATGCCGCCGCCTACAAGCAAGCGGTGGTGAATGTCATCGGCAATTTTGCTACAATCCGGACGAGCGCCGAACTGATCAGGACCAGCGGCGCCATCGCGACCCAGGCGGGCGCGACCGGATAGGCGAACCAAGACCAGGTGGACTAAGACGTTGTCGCGTGGGGACGAGCTGAGGGAGCTGGTGGGCGAGCTGTCGCGCGCTGCCGAGAAGGCGCGCCGGCTCAGCCTGCCCACGACCGTCTATCTTCTCTCGATGGCGCTCGTCGAGGTGAAGGAGGCCACTGAGGCCGCCGATGGCGATGATGATGACGGAGCGGCCTGAACGTGGCACGGCACTGCTTTCTGCATCGCTGCCGGGCATTTGCTGCTGACGAAATGGCGTTGCAACTTCTGTAGTGTCGCAATAGCCAAGTGATGACGCTGGCCGCGCCGGTGATGTGAAGCCCTGAGGATCTCCGAAAATGTCGATGCTGCCCAATTCGCAAGAGGCCCGGGATGTGGCCTATCAGCTCCATCCCTATACCAATGCGCGCACCCATCAGCAGGCAGGTCCGCTGGTGATCGAGCGCGGCGAGGGGCCTTACGTCTTTGACGCGACGGGCAAGCGCTATTTCGAGGCGATGGCGGGGCTATGGAGCGTCGGGCTCGGCTTCAATGAGACGCGGCTGGTCGAGGCCGCGTACCGCCAAATGCAGGCCCTGCCGTTCTATCATACGTTCTCCGCGAAATCGCATGGGCCCTCGATCGATCTCGCCGAGAAGCTGGTCGCGCTCGCGCCGGTGCCGATGAGCAAGGTGTTCTTCACAAATTCCGGCTCGGAAGCCAACGACACCGTCCTGAAGCTGATCGCCTATCGCTCCAACACGCTCGGCCAGCCGCAGCGCAAGAAGGTGATCAGCCGCCTGCGTGCCTATCACGGCGTCACGATCGCTTCCGCAAGCCTCACGGGCCTTCCGAACAACCATCGGTCCTTCGACCTGCCGCTGCCGAACATCCTGCACACGGGCTCGCCGCACTTCTACAAGGACAGCGCGCCGGGCGAGAGCGAGGAAGCCTTTGCGACGCGGCGGGCCGAGGAGCTGGAGGCACTCATCATCAAGGAAGGCCCGGAGACGATTGCAGCCTTCTTCGGTGAGCCAGTGATGGGCGCGGGCGGCGTCATCGTGCCGCCGGCGACATACTGGGACAAGATCCAGAAGGTCCTGAACAAATACGACATCCTGCTGGTCGCCGACGAGGTCATCTGCGGCTTCGGCCGCACCGGCAAGATGTTCGGCTGCGAGACCTACGGCATCAAGCCCGACGCGATGGTGGTCTCCAAGCAGATCACCTCGAGCTATTTCCCGCTGTCGGCGATCATCCTGAACGACCGCATGTTCGAGCCGATCGCGGACGAGAGCAACAAGATCGGCGTACTCGGCCACGGCTTCACCGCCGGCGGCCATCCCGTCGGCTCGGCCGTGGCGCTGGAGAACCTCAAGATCATCGAGGAGCGCGGCCTGGTCGCGCATGCGGCCGAGACGGGCGTCTATCTGCAAGGCAAGCTGCGCGAGCTCGCCGGCCATCCGCTGGTCGGCGAGGTCCGCGGCGTCGGCATGATCGCCGCGCTCGAGCTCGTGCTGGACAAGCGGCGCAAGACCGCCGCAGCCACGCCCGGTGCCGTCGGCGGCATCGCCAGCCGTATGCTCCAGGAGCGCGGCGTGATCTCGCGCAACATGCTCGACGCCATCGCCATCTGCCCGCCGCTGATCGTCAACAAGGGCCAGATCGACGAGCTCGTCACCACGATCGCCGGCGTGCTGGATGATATGAAGGCGGAGGCGGCGAAGCTCACGCCGGCGTAAAGTCGGCGCATCTATCGATAGATCACGCGGTATGGGTCCTGGCCTTGGCCAGGACGACATCGGGGGGATCTCGGCCTACGCCCGCTTGACGCCGATCACGCGGCCTTTCTCGATCGCCAGCGCCAGCTCGCCGCGCTTGAGTTTCAATGCGGCTTCGCCGAACAGCTCGCGGCGCCAGCCGTGCAGGGCGGGCACGTCGGCTTCATCGTCGGCGGCGATCTGCTCGAGCTCATCCACGGTTGCGATCACCTTGCTGGCCACCGCGTGGCGCTCCGCGGTCATGCGCAACAGCACCTTCAACAGCTCGACGATTGCCGCGCCATTGGCGTTGTTGCGCGGCTTCTCTAGCTTCGGCAGCGTGGAAAAATCTCGCGCCAGCCCACGCTCGACGGCGGCGACGATGTCCGCGCCCCATTTGGATTTCTCAAAACCCTTCGGCACCGAACGCAGATGAGCGAGCTTCTCCAGAGAGGTCGGCGCGTGCGTTGCGATGTCGCTAATCGCCTCGTCGCGCAGCACGCGGCCGCGCGGCACGTCGCGGCTCTGCGCCTCCTGCTCGCGCCAGGCCGCGACCTCCATCAGCACCGCAAGGTCCTTGGGCTTGCGCACCCGCGTCTTCAGCCGCTCCCAGGCGCGCTCGGGGTGGAAGTCGTAGGTGCGGGGCGAGGTCAGGATCTCCATCTCGATCGAGACCCATTCGCTGCGGCGGCGCTTCTTGAGGTCGGCGTCGAGCGCTGCGAACACGTCGCGCAGATGCGTGACGTCGGACACCGCGTAATGCATCTGCTCCTTCGTCAGCGGCCGGCGCGACCAGTCGGTGAAACGGTGGGTCTTGTCCGGCCGGTGGCCGGTGACCTTCTCGACGAGCTGGTCGTAGGCAATGCTGTCGCCATAGCCGAGCACCATGGCGGCGACCTGGGTGTCGAACACCGGATGCGGGATGATGTTGGCCTGGTGCCAGATGATCTCGATGTCCTGGCGGGCGGCATGAAACACCTTCAGCACGTTCTCGTTGGCCATCAGCTCGAAGAACGGCTTGAGGTCGATGCCCTCGGCCAGGGCGTCGATGACCACGGCCTCCTCGGCGCTTGCCATCTGCACCACGCACAGCAGCGGGTAATAGGTGGTCTCGCGCAGGAACTCGGTATCGACTGTTATGACGGGGTGCTTCGCCAGCCGGCTGCAGGCAGCCGCGAGGTCAGCGGTGGTGGTAATCAGATCCATGAACGGCCCATGAGACGTATATCAGCCGTTCTGCCGAAAGTGCTGTGATGTCAAGGGGCTCGTAGCGAATTCGAGCCTTGCATTGGACCGGAATCGCTCGAGCCGGCCGAAAATCCTACTCGTAGCGGATCCGCTGCGAGGGTTTGCGGGCACACGGCAGCGCCACCACGACCACGCACATTGCGACCAGCGCCAGTCCCAGGAACTCGAAAACCAACAGATCCACGGCAAAATCCCCCGAAGGAACCGTTAGACTTGTCGGGGCGGTGTTGAGGGTCTGTTAATTCTCGTGGTTACCGGCGGCTGGACGGGTCGAATGGTGGACGAGAGGTTAACTGGGGCGAGAGCCCCACCGTCACGTCGTGAGCTTCGGCAGGGCGGCAGCCAACGTATCCACGGCAGCGCGGACCTTCGGCGGCATCTGAGGCGAGCGCGGCCACAGCGCGTGGCAATCGTAGAGGAATTCCGCCCGGCCTTCGAAGAGTCGGACGAGGGCGCCGGCTTGGAGGCGTTCGCGGACGAGCCAGTAGGGCAGCCAGACGAGCCCCATTCCGCGTGTCGCGGCATCGGCGATGGCTTCGAGATCGTCGAGCCTCAGCCTGCCGGTCGGTACGACCTCGCGCGGGGGCTGGCCCTCGCACGGAAACAGCCACGGGCGGACGCGCCCGGAGCGGCGATAGATGATCGCCTGATGCCGCGCCAGATCGTCGATCGATTTCGGCCTGCCGTGGGCGCGGAGGTAGGACCGCGCACCGCAAACCACCATGCGCTGGCGGGCGATACGCCGCGCGATCAGGCCGGACTGGTCGTCGAGATCGCCGGTCCGGATCGCGAGATCGTAACCGGCCTCGATGAGGTTCGCGATCGGATCTCCAAATGAGAGATCGAGCTCCAGCGCCGGGTATTTCCGCGCGAGCTTGAGCAGCAAGGGGGCGATGCAATGCCGCCCCAGCAGGGCCGGCATGGTCACGCGCAGTCTGCCGCGCGGTTCGCTCTGCTGGCCAGAAGCGACGGCGTCGGCGGCCTCTGCTTCCGTGAGCACGGCGCGGCAACGCTCATAATAGGCCTGGCCGGCATCGGTCAGGCTCTGGCGTCGCGTGGTCCGGTTCAGGAGACGAATGCCGAGCCGCTCTTCAAGGAAGCGGACATGCTTGCCGACCATGGGGCCGGACATCTCCAAAGCATCGGCCGCGGCCGCGAACGAGCCGAGGTCGACGGCCTTGACGAACGCGGCCATGCTGGTCAGGCGGTCCATGATTGCAAACTCTTGATTTCGACTGTTTGGCGTTCAAGACGATTTATCCGCTCCGACGCGGTTGCCATAGCTCCATTCGATTCAATTGTTTTGGAGTTGTGCCCATGGCGCGAGTCGTTCGTTTTCACCGGCATGGCGGCCCCGAAGTGTTGCGTATCGAGACCGTCGATATCCCGCCGCCGGCACGCGGCGAGGTTCAGATCCGGGTCAGGGCACTGGGGTTGAACCGTGCCGAAGCGCTGCTGCGATCCGGGACCTATATCGAGCCGGCGACGTTTCCCTCGGGCCTTGGTCTCGAGGCCGCAGGCACCGTCGAAGCCATCGGTGAAGACGTGAGCGGCTTTGCCCACGGCGATGCCGTCAGCATCGTGCCGCCCGTGTCGATGGTGCGGTGGCCGGCTTATGGCGAGCTCGTGACGTTCCCTGCAGAGCTCGTCGTGAAGCATCCGCCCGTGCTTGCCTTCGAGGCGGCGGCTGCTGTGTGGATGCAGTATCTCACGGCGTTTGGCGCGATCATCGACATCGCCGGGCTCGATCGCGGCGAGGTCGTCGCCATTACGGCCGCATCGAGCAGTGTCGGGCTTGCTGCAATTCAGATCGCGAACCGCATCGGCGCAGTTCCGGTCGCCCTGACGCGAAGCTCGAACAAGCGACAGGCCTTGCTTGATGCGGGAGCCGCCGACGTGATCGCGTCGACCGAAGAGGACATTCGATCGCGGCTCGCAGACATCGCCGGTTCAAAGGGCGTCCGGGTGGTGTTCGACGCGGTCGGCGGCCCAACGTTCGAGCCGCTGACCGCGGCCATGGCGCCGGGCGGGATCCTGATCGAGTACGGCGGGCTGAGCCCCGAGCCGACGCCGTTTCCGCTCTTCAACGTTCTCAGCAAGAGCCTGACACTGCGCGGCTACCTGGTGCACGAGATTATCCGCGATCCCGCGCGGCTCGCGCGGGCAAAGGCGTTCATCCTCGAAGGACTATCGGACGGCTCATTGAAGCCGATCATCGCAAGGACGTTTCCATTCGAGGAAATCGTCGAGGCGCACCGTTTCCTGGAGTCGAACACGCAGTTCGGCAAGATCGTTGTGACGATCTGAGCGGGCGCGTTCCCGAAAACGCATTCGGCGCCCCGCATGACGGGGCGCCGAAGCTTGCTTGCGCGATGTGACCGGCCTCAGGGAAGCTTCAGCGAGGTCTCGGCGTTGTACGGCTTGAGCAGCTCGTCGGCGGCCTTCTGGGCGGCGGCGAGGGCCTCCTTCGGCTGCTTCTTGCCGTTCAGAACGAGCATCACCTCATCCTCCAGCGTCTTGCGCACCGGCACCGTCTTGTAGGTCGCGAACCAGGGCTTTGCGACATCGAGCTGCTCGACGGCGGTCTTGGCGTCCGGGTTCTTGCTGAGGAAGTCGATCATATCGGGCGTCTTGTAGGCGGCCATGTTGGGCGCGAAATAGCCGGTGGCGCGGCTCCACCAGGCGCTCTTTTCGGGCGAGGTCATCCACTTGATCAGCGTCCAGGCAGCCTTCTGCTTGTCGGCCTCGAGGCCCGCCGGAATGATCAGCGAGGCGCCGCCGATCGGCACCGCGTTGCGGACGTTGCGCGGGATGAAGGCAACCTTGTAGGCGAACTTGGCGTTGTCGCGCACGTAGGTCAGCGAGCCCGTCGACAGCATCA
This sequence comes from Bradyrhizobium sp. ISRA430, assembly GCF_029909975.1. Taxonomy (NCBI): domain Bacteria; kingdom Pseudomonadati; phylum Pseudomonadota; class Alphaproteobacteria; order Hyphomicrobiales; family Nitrobacteraceae; genus Bradyrhizobium; species Bradyrhizobium sp. ISRA430. The sequence goes on along the minus strand of NZ_CP094516.1, from coordinate 1,549,134 downwards.
TCATCGCGGCATTGCCGGAGATGAAGGAGGTGCTTACGGCCGGACCGGGCGTGGCACCCGGCGCATGCACCTTGTGCTTGGTGACGAGGTCGTTCCACCAGGTGAGCGCGCCGAGCATCGAGGGCGTATCGTAATAGACTTCGCCGCCGAACTCCTCGTTGTAGTAGCGCCCGCCATTGGACATGGTGAGCGTTTCCATCATCCAGCCGCAATAATCATAGGCGCAAGGGATGGCGATGCCCCAGCGCGTGACCTTGTCGCCTTCGCGCCTGGTGAGCTTCTTGGCCCAGTCGGTCAGCTCCGCCCAGGTCTGCGGCGGCTTGTTCGGGTCGAGCCCGGCTTCCTTGGCCTGCTCGGCGTTGATGTAGAGCAGCGGCGTCGAGTTGTGGAATGGCACGCCGTAGACCGAGCGATTGATCACTGCGTTGCCCTGCAGCGCCGGGAAGAACTGGCCCAGGAACTGCTCCTTGGTGGTGCCGTCGGCAGCAATCAGGGAATCGAGATTGGTGAGCTCGTTCTCGATCTGCATGTCGAGCAGGAAATTGGCCGACATGATCACGGCAGCCGGCGGCTTGCCGGCCTTGATCGCGGCGCGGGTCTTGATCAGCGTGTCGTCATAGGAGCCGGTGTAGACGGCGGTCGCCTTGATGTCCGGATGGGTCTCGTTGAACTCCTTGATCAGCGTGCCCATGTCGCGGGCGAGCTTGCCGTCGACGGGGACCGGGAAGAACAGGTCGATCTCGGTCGGACCTTCGGCCAGCGCCGGGAAGGCGAGGGCGCCTGCCATGGCGAGGCCGAGCATGAGCCTGCGGGAGAACAGCATCGAAAAATCTCCTATTTGATGCCTGAGGTGACGAAAGAGCTGATGAAACGCTTCTGAAAGATCAGGAAGGTGATGAGCAGCGGCGCGATCACCATCAGCGTGCCCGCGGCGATCGTGCCCCAGGCCTGGGTGCCTTCGGCCGTGGCGGTGAAGACGGACAGTCCGACCGTGAGCGGCCGCTTGTCCGGCGAATTGATCACCATCAGCGGCCACAGGAAGTCGTTCCAGTGGCTGGTCACGGAGATGATGGCGAAGGCGGAGAAGCTCGGCAGCGACAGCGGCACGTAGATGTGGCGGATGCGCTGGAGCAGACCGGCGCCGTCGATCAGCGCGGCGTCCTCGAGCTCGGTCGGGATCGCTTCAAAGGCCTGTCGCATCAGGAAGGTGCCGAAGGCCGAGGCGAAGAACGGCATCATCACGCCGGTGAGCGTGTCGTAGAGGCCGAGCTGCGCCACGAGCCTCAAGTTCGGCACGATCAGCAGCACCGGCACGAGCATGAGCTGCATCAGGAACAGATAGAAGATCAGCGTCTTGCCGGCGAAGGCGAGGCGCGCAAACGCGAAGCCTGCCAGCGTGATCGTGACGAACTGCACCAAGAGGATGCCGGTGCAGATGAAGGTGGTGTTGAGGAAGTAGCGCGGGAAATCGCCGATCTCCCAGGCATCCCCGATGTTGTCCAGCGTCGGCTTCACGCTCGGCATCAGCTCGGCCATCGCGTTGATGCCCTCGGAAGCGGGGCGCAGCGTCGCCACGACCATCCACAGGAACGGGATCAGCCAGACGATCGCGAACAGCACCGTCAGTGCGAAGCCGAGCTTCGGCGTGATCTCCCGGCGGGTGGCGAGCGGGGCGTCCTCGAACAAACCCTTGAACAGCTTCATGGCCCGCCCTCCCGGTTCGCAAGCGTCCGGAAGGACAGCGCGGTCAGCGCCATCAGCGCGGCGAGCGTCAGCAGCGTCGCCGCGGAAGCCTTGCCGATGTCGTAATGCTCCACCGCCTGCTGGTAGATGTAGAACAGCACGAGATTGGTCGCGTTCGATGGGCCGCCCTTGGTCATGACGAAGACGTGGTCGACCTGTGTCACCGCATTGAGCGTGGCGATCACCGTGACGAACAGGAAGGTCGGGCGCAGCTCCGGCAGGATGATGTAGCGCAGGCGCATGAACGGACCGGCGCCGTCGAGATGCGCCGCCTCCATGACGTCCTCGGGCACCGCCTGCAGGCCGGCGAGGAAGAACAGCATGTAGTAGCCGGCGTTCTTCCAGATGGTGATGATCATGATCGCGTAGAGCGCGATGTCGGGATCGCCGAGCCAGTTCGGCAGCACCGGAAGCAGGCGGCCGATGTAGTAGTCGAGCAGCCCGACATTGGGCAGGAAGATGAACAGGAACAGCGCCGACGCCGCAACCATCGGGATCAGCACCGGCAGGAACAGCGCGACGCGCAGTGCGCTGGTCACCGCGTTGGTGCGCGAGAGCGCCAGCGCGAACAGCAATGCGAGCCCGATGCTGGGGATCGCGGTGCCGACGGCGTAGACAAGGTTGTTGACGACCGCACCGGTGAAGGAGGGATCAGCGAGCACCGCGCTGATGTTGTCGAGGCCGACGAAGCGAACCGGCGCTTTCGGCGTGGTGCGCTGGTAGAGTGCATCGACGAATACGCGTCCCATCGCGCCATAGGTGAACAGCGCGAGAAAGACCAGTGACGGCAGTAGCAGGAGATACGCCGGCAGCGAGGCCTTGAGACTGGCGGCAAGTCTCCCGAGAGCATGTCGTCGCGGCGGCGCCGAGGTCGCGACCGGGAGAGCCGCGGGTTCAGCGAGGCTCATCTCACCGCGCCACGAAGTTGAGCGCATAGTCGCGGTCCTCCATTCCCGCCGGGGCGGCGAAGGGGAAGCGCAGACTGGTATCGAGGAAGTCGTGGCTGTGCACGACCACGTTCTCCTGGTCGATCAGCACCACGCCATAGGCCGGCGGTTCGTGGCTCGCCAGATGCGGAGCGTTCGGATTGAGTTCGAACCAGACCTGGTGGTTGGTGCCACGCAGCGTCGAAAATGGGATCTTGCCATAGCTGCCGAAAATCGGCCGGTGAACATGGCCGAAGAAGAGGTGGCGAATGCGCGCGCGATAAGGCGCGATCACCTCGGCAAACTCCGCGCTCTGCGCCAGTGCGATCTCGTCCATTGCGTGCACGCCGACCGGGAAGGGCGGGTGATGCATGAACACGACGAACGGCATGTCGGCGGGCGCGGCGGCAAGCGTGTTCGCGAGCCAGCCCAGGCGCTTTGCGCACATCTCGCCCGCATGGCTGGTCTCGTCCAGCGTATCGAGGAAGACGAACAGGCCGTGCTCGGTGGTCCGCGTCCCCTGCACGAAGCCGTTGGGATCGCGCGGCGCCGCCTTCAGGCCGTCGAGGCAGGCGACGCGGCGGTCGTGATTGCCGACCATGGCGATGTAGGGAATTTTGAGCGCGGCCATCGCCTCGGCAAAATTGGCGTAGGACGCAGGCTCACCCCAATGGGTGAGGTCGCCGGTCACGACCGCAAACGCGGCGTCGGACTGGTGCTGGTTGATGTCGGCGATGGCGGCATCCAGCCGGGCGCGCGGGTCGAGCCCATAGAGCTTCAGTCCCGGGCCCGCGAGATGCGTGTCGGTGAGGTGGATGAATTTGAAGGGCATGGCGCGCGTGTCAGGTCTCTGGGAGGACGGTCGCCTCCGGCAAGACGGCCCGCCAGCCGGTTAGAGTGAGAGTGTTTCAGTTTGATGACAGTGGTTGCCGACGCCGCAAATTGTTGGGCAGAACGGCAGATGCGGTCAACCGGGTCGTCTCGCGCTGCGGCATCGAGCCGATCGCGCGAGCACGCGACGAACGCCAGCCTCAAGCAGCGCACGAAGCCGAACCAACCTCACGTCCCGCAGAACGTCCGCAGCACTCGCTGATCCGGCAGCGGAGGATCTTGATAGGCAGCGTACTCCGGCTGATCGCCGTACGGCTTCGCCAGCACCTTCACCAATTCCTCGAACGGCGCGTAATCGTCGTTGTTCATCGCCGCCTGAATCACGGCCTCGACGCGGTGGTTGCGCGGGATAAAGGCGGGGTTGACCGCATGCATGGCGGCTTGTCGCTCGGCCGGTGTCTGCGGCTCCAAGGCGATGCGCTCGCGCCAGCGCTTGGCCCAGTCGTCGAAAGCCGACGGGTCCATGAATTGCGCGCGGACGTCGGCAAGGCCGGCTTCGTCACCTGCGGCATCGCCGAGCCGGCGGAAGGTGAGGGTGAAGTCGGCCTGGTTCTTCGCCATGGCGTCGAGCAGGTCCTGGATGAGCGCGTCGTCGCCGTCGCCCTCAGTGAACAGGCCGACCTTTCTGCGCAGGCCCGCCTGATAGGCCTTGCTGAAGATGTCGGGGAACGCGCCGAGAATGTCCTGCGCTTGTTCGATCGCCTTCTCCTGGTCGTCGGAGAACAGCGGCAGCAGGCATTCGGCCAGGCGAGTCAGATTCCACAGTGCGATGCGCGGCTGGTTGGCATAGGCGTAGCGGCCCATCTCGTCGATCGAGGAAAACACCTGTGCGGGATCGTAGGCATCCATGAAGGCGCAGGGGCCGTAGTCGATGGTCTCGCCGGAGATCGAGGTGTTGTCGGTGTTCATGACGCCGTGGATGAAGCCGACCAGCAGCCAGCGCGCGACGAGATCGGCCTGGCGCGCCACGACGCCGGCGAGCAGCGCATGATAGGGCCGCTCGGCACCGAGCAGCTCCGGATAGTGGCGGGCGATGACGTGATCGGCGAGCTTGCGGACCGCGTCGGTGTCGCGGCGGACGGCAAAAAACTGGAAGGTGCCGACGCGGATGTGGCTCGCTGCAATGCGCGTCAGCACTGCGCCCGGGAGCGCGGTTTCGCGCAGCACGTGCTCGCCGGTGACAACAGCAGCAAGCGAGCGCGTGGTCGGAATGCCCAGCGCGAACATGGCTTCGCTCACGATGTACTCGCGCAGCACCGGACCGAGCGCGGCGCGGCCGTCGCCGCGGCGGGAGAACGGAGTGGGACCTGACCCCTTGAGCTGGATGTCGCGGCGGACGCCGTCCTTGTCGATGACCTCGCCGAGCAGGATTGCCCTTCCGTCGCCGAGCTGGGGCACGAACTGCCCGAACTGGTGGCCGGCATACGCCATGGCGATGGGGTCGGCGCCCGGTGGAACCGTCTTGCCGGCCAGGATTTCGGCGCCTTCGGGGGTCTCCAGGATATCGGGATCGAGCCCGAGCTGGACCGCCAGCGGCCGGTTCAGCTTGATCAGCCGGGGCGCGGCGACGGGCGTCGGCGCGACGCGGGCAAAGAACGTGTCCGGCAGCGCCGAATAGGAATTCTGGAAGGGGAAATGCACCGTCATGGCCTTAAAGATAGGCTCGGAACGCCGATCGGCAAAGGCTTGTGCCCTGATGGGCCAAAAATGGACGTTCCGGGCCCAAAACAGGCCGTTCCCTTGGTTGCCGCCCCCGGCCTCGTCGGGTAAACCCTGCCGCAACTTCGGACCGGCCTTTTGGCCGTCCGATTCGATCCTCCGACATTGATTTTGGGACGACCATGCATCGCTACCGGTCACATACATGCGGCGCGCTCCGCGAGAGCCACATCGGCGAGACGATCCGCCTCTCAGGCTGGGTCCATCGCGTTCGCGACCATGGCGGCGTGCTGTTCATCGACCTGCGCGACCATTACGGCCTGACCCAGTGCGTGGTCGACCCGGACTCGCCGGCGTTTTCGCTCGCCGAGAAGCTGCGCTCGGAATTCGTGGTGCGCATGGACGGCAAGGTTCGCCGCCGGCCCGAGGGCACCGACAATGACGACCTCGCGACCGGCAAGGTCGAAGTTTACGTCAGCGAGATCGAGGTGCTCGGCCCGGCCGGCGATCTGCCGCTGCCGGTGTTCGGCGACCAGGAATATCCTGAGGACATCAGGCTGAAATACCGCTTCCTCGACCTGCGTCGTGAGAAGCTGCACCAGAACATCATGACGCGCGTCGCGATCATCGATTCCATGCGCCGGCGCATGAAGGATCAGGGGTTCTTCGAGTTCAACACCCCGATCCTGACCGCGTCCTCGCCGGAAGGCGCGCGCGACTTCCTGGTGCCCTCGCGCATCCATCCCGGTAAGTTCTACGCGTTGCCGCAGGCGCCGCAGCAGTACAAGCAGCTCCTGATGATGAGCGGCTTCGACCGCTACTTCCAGATCGCGCCGTGCTTCCGCGACGAGGACCCGCGCGCCGACCGCCTGCCGGGCGAATTTTATCAGCTCGACGTGGAGATGAGCTTCGTCACGCAGGACGACGTCTTCGCGGCGATGGAGCCGGTGATCACCGGCGTGTTCGAGGAGTTCGCCAAGGGCAAGCCGGTGACCAAGGGCTGGCGGCGGATTCCGTTCGCCGAGGCCTTGCGCAAATACGGCAGCGACAAGCCGGACCTGCGCAACCCGATCGAGATGCAGGACGTCTCCGAGCACTTCCGCGGCTCCGGCTTCAAGGTCTTTGCGCGCATGCTCGAAGACCCCAAGAACCAGGTCTGGGCGATCCCGGCCGCGGGCGGCGGCTCGCGTGCGTTCTGTGACCGCATGAATTCGTGGGCGCAAGGCGAGGGCCAGCCCGGCCTCGGCTACATCATGTGGCGCGAGGGCGGCGAGGGTGCGGGTCCCCTGGCGAACAATATCGGGCCGGAGCGCACGGCCGCGATTCGCGCGCAGCTCGGCGTCAAGGAAGGCGATGCCGCCTTCTTCGTCGCCGGCGATCCCGACAAGTTCTGGAAGTTTTCAGGCCTTGCCCGCAACAAGGTCGGCGAAGAGCTGAACCTCACCGACAAGGAGCGGTTCGAGCTCGCCTGGATCGTCGACTTCCCGATGTACGAGTACAACGAGGACGATAAGAAGGTCGATTTCTCCCACAACCCGTTCTCGATGCCGCAAGGCGGTCTGCAAGCGCTGAAGGGCCAGGACCCGCTGACCATCAAGGCGTTCCAGTACGACATCACCTGCAACGGCTACGAGATCGCCTCGGGCGGTATCCGCAACCACGTGCCGGAAGCGATGGTGAAGGCGTTCGAGATCGCCGGCTATGGCGAGCAGGAAGTGGTCGATCGCTTCGGCGGCATGTACCGCGCCTTCCAGTATGGCGCGCCGCCGCATGGTGGCATGGCGGCGGGCGTCGATCGCATCGTCATGCTACTGTGCGGCACCACGAACCTGCGCGAGATCTCGCTGTTCCCGATGAACCAGCAGGCCATGGACCTCCTGATGGGCGCGCCCTCGGAAGCCACGACCAAGCAGCTCCGCGAACTGCACATCCGGGTCAACCTGCCGCAGAAGTGACGTTGCTTCGCCTTTCCCCGCGTGCGGGGAGAGGCCGCATCCACATCGTCATTGCGAGCGCAGCGAAGCAATCCAGAGTCTCTCCGCGGAAAGATTCTGGATTGCTTCGCTGCGCTCGCAATGACAGAGAACGAGGACCGTTCGCGAGTCCAACTCTCATCGAATTTGCAGGGCGGCCCAACCCTCTGCCCGTAAGAGCGGAGCGAGGGAGCAAGCGCACCGCCGTTGTAGCTCACATCCCCGTCGACGCCTCGATCCGGAATTGCGCCAGCGCGACGATCGGCTCGGTCTTCAGGAGCTCGATGAGCTGAAGCACTGGCACCTTGCCGAGCGGCGTCAGCTTGAGCGCAAGCGTCTGGCCGGGCGTCTGGACGAAGCTCGCGATCGCGTCCACCGCCGCGCCTGCATCGGGGTTGGCGGCGGCGACCTGTCCGCGCTGCGCCTTGATACCGTCGATGATCGCCTGCCGCGCGGCGTCGCGGCCGACATTTTGCGTGCGCGCGAATTGCGCGACCGCGAGATCGACGATGCCATTGTCGTGCAAGCTGAACTCCACCGTGCCGGCCTCGATCTCGCCCGCCTGGGCTATGGCCTGCGTCAGATCGGACGTGAACACGCTGCGTGGCACGTTGCCGAGCGCGACGCGGGCCTGCGCCTTGGCGAGGTTGCCGAGATCGATGGTGGCCGGCGCGAGAGCGAAACTGCTTGAAGTTTCTGTCCAGGCGGCGCCGACATCGAGGTCTATCGCGAGCTTGTCGATGCCGGCCATGGTCAGCGGCATCTGCCTTGGGTTGGCCGGATCGGTCGGAGCGACCATCTTCACGACCAGATTGGCCTTGCTCGGGATCGATCCGATCAAGTGCCCCCAGTTCAGGCTGATCGTATCGATGGTGACGAGCTGCCGCGCGTTCTTGTAGGGCGAGACCACGCCCTTGATCTCGGCGCCTTCGAGCACCCAGAACAGGGCCAGCATCTGGTCCGGCGAGGGCGCTTGTCCCGGATTGGCGACGTTCGCCGCCCAGCGCATCAGATTAGCCGCACTGAACGATTTGAGCGCGAAGCGCTCCATCTTGAACTGCCCCTGCGGGGACGGCGTATCGACGCCCTCGATCGCGAGCTCGCCCTGCTGGTATCTGATCGTCTTGATCTTCGGCGTCCCCTGCGGCGTCGCCATCGACAGGTTGCCGATCTCGATCTTGCCGACCCGAAGGCCCTCATAGAAGCCAGCGAGCTTCTCCAGCATGTCGCGCGACTGCGCCGGCGTGGGCGGGGTCGACCGATCGGCCGACACCAAAGCGAAGATCTCGGCCGGCCGGAATTTCGACGGCTGGACCGCGATGTCGTCGACGGCGACCCCGTCGATCTGCATCCGCACGCCCTGGGTCGACGTCACCACATAGGGACCGGTCGAGACTTGCCGGTAGACGCGATGATAGCTGTCGTCACTTGTCTTCTGCGGATCGAGTGCCGCGGCGATCGCCGTCGAGTCGAAATCATTGATGAGGATGGTTGAGAGCTCGCCGGTCAGCTTGTTCTGCTTGCCCGGCTGCGGCACGTTGAACGTGAAGGTCGCATGGTCCGCCTTCATCGCATCGATCTTGCCCTCGCCGAGGTTCTGGATTTCCAGGCCCGAATAGACGATGTCGCCGCTGCCGCCCGCGCCGTTGCCGGCATCGACAGAGACGGTGAGGGTGGGGGCGACGACCGAGGACGCCGTAATGGCTGCATATTGCTCGAGCACAAACCGGTACATGTCGACGAGTGAGTCCGACGCCGGTGCACCTTGGACGCGAACGGGGCCGGAATAATCCCGCAGCGTGATTTGAGGTATCTTGTAGGTCGCCTTCAGCTTCGCTGCGCCGAAATCCTCCAGCGCGACGTCCAGGCCGGCGATCTCGATACTGTCCGCGGAGACGCGCGTCTCGTCGATCCGGCGGACGCCGGTGCCCCTGAGGCTCGCGATCCTGACATGGGCCTGCGGCTGCTGACCGGGCTCGATGGCGATGTCCTCGATCGTGAGCGTCCGCGTCGCGAGGTCGAACGCCATTCTGCCGTGGCTCGCCTTAGCCCCGCGGGCGCGGATCTGATCAAACATCGCCTCGACCTCGGCCGTGGCGCGGTGCTGGACGTAGAGATTGAAACCGAGCCATCCGCCTGCGGCCAGCACGGCGAGGGCGATCAGGCCGATCAGGATTCGTCTCATGCGTCAGCTCCAGTGGTCGATCGTGCGCAGCACAACCTGCCATATTCGCGAAACGTGGGGCGGTCCAGGGAAAGCTATGGTTTTCAAATATTTGACCGAGCGCCCTGTTGACGGGGTTGTAATCGGATGTTGCCACCGAGCCGTCGGCTGTGCTTCATCCCGGTTTCCATGCGCCGGAATACCGCGTGCACCGCGGTGAACTGGTCAGGACAATGCACTTTTGAGGCCGCATAACGCGAGGCGAAACACCGTATGTCGTCCCATTCTGAAGATCTCCATTCGGCGGCCCTGGCCTATCACCGCCTGCCGCGCCCCGGAAAGCTCGAGATCCAGGCGAGCAAGCCGCTCGCCAACCAGCGCGATCTCGCGCTTGCCTATTCTCCGGGCGTTGCCGCCGCCTGCACCGAGATCGCTAAGAGCCCGGCCGAAGCCGCCTCGCTCACGACCCGCGCCAACCTGGTCGCCGTGGTCTCGAACGGCACCGCGGTGCTGGGCCTCGGCAATATCGGTCCGCTGGCCTCGAAGCCGGTCATGGAGGGCAAGGCGGTCCTGTTCAAGAAGTTCGCCGGCATCGACGTCTTCGACATCGAAATCGCCGCCGAGACCATCGAACGCGTGGTCGAGACCGTTGCGGCGCTGGAGCCGACCTTCGGCGGAATCAATCTCGAGGACATCCGCGGGCCGGAGTGTTTTGAGATCGAGGCGCGCCTGAAGGAGCGCATGAAGATCCCGGTCTTCCATGACGACCAGCACGGCACTGCGATCATCGTCGCCGCCGCCATCACCAATGGCCTTCGGCTGAACGGCAAGAAGCTGTCCGACGTCAAGATCGTGGCATCGGGGGCGGGCGCCGCGGCAATCGCGACGCTCAACCTTCTGGTGTCGATGGGCGCGCAGCGCAAGAACATCTGGGTCTGCGACATCGACGGTCTCGTGCACGAGGGGCGCAACACCTCGATGGACCGCTGGAAGGCGGTCTATGCGCAGAAAACCGACAAGCGCACGCTCGCCGATGTCATCGGCGGCGCCGACATCTTTATTGGTCTGTCGGCGCCGAACGTGCTCAAGCCCGAGATGGCCAAGGCGATGGCCGAGCAGCCGCTGATCATGGCGCTCGCCAATCCCGTGCCGGAGATCATGCCGGAGGAGGCGCGCAAAGCGCGCCCCGACGCCATGATCTGCACCGGGCGCTCCGACTATCCGAACCAGGTCAACAACGTCCTGTGCTTTCCCTTCATTTTCCGCGGCGCGCTCGACGTCGGCGCCACCGCGATCAACGAGGAGATGAAGCACGCCGCGGTCGAGGCCATCGCGCAGCTTGCGCGCGAGGCGCCGTCGGATGCGGTGGCGCAGGGGTTTGACACCGGCGAGACGCAAGGGTTTGGCCCGGGCTCGCTGATCCCGAGCCCGTTCGATCCGCGGCTGATCCTGCGCATCGCGCCGGCTGTGGCGAAGGCGGCGATGGAATCCGGCGTCGCGACACGTCCCATTACCAATTTCGACGAATACACGGCGCTGCTCGAGCGCTTCGCCTTCCGCTCCGGCCTCGTCATGAAGCCGATGTTCGCGAAGGCCAAGACCCAGCCGGTCCGTGTGATCTATGCCGAGGGCGAGGACGAGCGCGTGCTGCGCGCAACGCAAGTCGTGCTGGAGGAGAAGCTGGCGCGGCCGATCCTGGTCGGCCGTCCCTCGGTGGTCGAGGCGCGCATCAAGCGCTTTGGCCTGTCGATCAGGGCGGGCAAGGATTTTGACCTCGTCAACCCCGAGGACGATCCGCGCTACCGCTCCTATGTGCAGTCCTATGTCGAGGTCGCCGGTCGCCGCGGCGTGACGCCGGATGCGGCGCGCACGGTGGTACGCACGAACAACACGGTGATCGCGGCGCTCGCCGTGGTGCGTGGGGAGGCGGATGCCATGCTCTGCGGCGTCGAAGGCCGCTACATGAGCCATCTGCGCCATGTCCGCGAGATCATCGGCTTCTCGCCGGGGATCAGCGACTACGCCGCGCTGGCGTTGCTGATCACCAGCAAGGGCGCCTTTTTCATCGCCGATACCCAGGTGCGGCCCAATCCGGGCGCGGAAGAGCTCGCCGAGATCGCCTCGCTCGCGGCAGTCCACGTCCAGCGCTTCAACATCAAGCCCAAGATCGCCTTCGTGTCGCACTCCGATTTCGGCGGCTACGACACCGAGTCCTCGCGCAAGATGCGCCGCGCCACCCAGCTCCTGAAGGAGAGGCATCCGGAGATCGAAGCCGACGGCGAGATGCAGGCCGACACCGCGCTGTCAGGGGCGGCACGCAAGCTTGTGCTGCCGCACTCGAATCTGGAAGGCGAGGCCAACGTCCTGGTCATGCCGACGCTCGACGCGGCCAACATCGCCTACCAGACCATCAAGGTTCTGGCCGACGCGCTTCCCGTCGGCCCGATCCTGATCGGCCCGGCGCGCCCGGCGCACATCCTCACGCCGGGTGTCACCGCGCGCGGCATCCTCAACATGACCGCGGTTGCCGTGGTTGAAGCGCAGGAGCGTGCAGCGCGGCAGCAGCCGACTTTGTTCACGTAGGCGGCGCCGCTTCTTCACCTCACCCCGCTTGCGGGGAGAGGCCGAATTCGAGCGTAGCTCGAATTCGGGTGAGGGGGGAGCTTCCGCGATTCCAACTGCCACCGTAATCGCGGAGGCGGCCCGTTACCCCAAGCCTCCCAGCGCGAGCGAAGCTCGTTGCGCCCCGTAAGAACTGGGAGAGGGGAGCACACGCCCGGAGCCTCGGCAGCTCAATCTTTTCAAAACGGTTCGCCATTTCCCCGTTTGAAAAGCTCACACGGACTCTTCATAATCCCGTCTGCGTCCCGTGCTCTAGAGCTTTGCCCATGAGGCCGACCATGCCAGCGTTCGTGACTTTCGGGCGGATCCTGTTCGCCGTGCTGTTCATCTACACGGGCGCGACCAAGCTGTTCGCCATCCAGGCGACAGCCGATTTCATCGCCACCAAGGTCGCGGTGCCCGAGGCGATCGCGCCATACGCAAAGCAGGTCGAGCAGGCGACCGCGATGACCACACCGCAGCTCCTCGCGATTGCGGTCGGTGCGCTCGAAATCATCGCAGGACTGATGATCGCACTGAACTTCGGCGCGCGCTTCTTCGCGATGCTGCTGATCATCTACGTCGCGGTCGCAACCGTGCTGTTCTACGATTTCTGGAACCAGGTGCCGCCAGACAACGCCAAGATGCTGGTCGACGCGCTCAAGAACCTGTCGATCATCGGCGCGCTGTTCATGATCATCGGCTACGGTCGCGCCACGCGCCCGGTCGAGGCGGCCTACGGCGACGTGTAGAGCCGGTTCGTAGTGTGGGTTCGCCGACCACGTCCGCCGTAGCTCAACGAGCGAAGGCGGAAGGCGTAACCCCCTCGTGTTGTTGGAGAAGCGGTGGGTTACGCTGACGCTAGCCCGTTCTGCGCCAGGGCGTGACAGTGACTTCATGCTCGGCATCGAGCGTAAACGGCGCGCCCGGCTTCATCCCGTGTGCGGCCAGCAACTCGTGCGGTGTCCGTTCCGGCACGCCCACGAAGCAGCCTTCGCCGCCGGGCAGCCGCACGTGCGGCGCTTCCGACAGCCAGAACGTGTCATAGCGGTCCATGAACATGTCGAACACGTCGGGACCGCCGATGATCGCGACTGTGCCGGAGACGACGTCGGCGAAGGCGCAGGCTTCTTCGAAGCTCGCGTGCGCCGGATTCCACAGGGTCGCGTTCGGCATTTCCGGATCGACGGTGAGCGCCTTGATCCTGCGGGTCAGGATCAGCCGCTTGCGCTTGGGCGAATTCGGCTGCCCCTCATGCGAGTGCCGGCCGTGCACGATCAGCGCGGCGCGATCGAGCGCCTGCTCGAAGAACAGCTTGTCGCCCTCGAACTTCAAGACGTCAGGCATAACATGGCCCGCGTCGGCAAGCATGCCATCCGCGGAGACGATGACGTAACCTTCGAACCGGAAAGACAATGGTGGCGGCTATTCGGAAACGGTCGTCACCACGCTGTTGACAGGGCGCTGGCTCACCGTCGGCAGCTTGACGTCCTTGAGCAGCTCCTGGTCGTATTCGGGCAGCGTCGAGACCGGCGCCTTCGCGCGCATCGCCACCACCTTGTAGCCGCCGGCCTTGAGGCGGTTCAAGAGCTCGGGCAGGGCTTCCGCCGTGTGCTTCTGGAAGTCGTGCATCAGGATGATGCCCTTGCCGAGCTTGTCGAGCTTCTTCATCACGGTCTCGATCACCTTCTCGGGCTTGGAGGCCTTGAAGTCGAAGGAGTCGAGATCGCAGGAGAAGATCGCGATGTTGCGGTTGCCGAGATAGGTGACCATCTCCGGCGGATGCTGGAGCGCCGGGAAGCGGAAGAACGGCGAGGGCGAGATGCCTCCGAGCGCCCATTTCACAGCGCTAAAGCCTTTCTCGATCTCATCCTTCCTCTGCTGCTCGTTGAGCTTCTTGTTGTTGAGATTTGCATGCGACCAGGTGTGCGTGCCGATGGTATGGCCGGCCGCGTAGACCTGCTTCAGGAGCTCCGGCTCATAGGTCGCGTGCTTGCCGATCGGGAAGAAGATCCCGGTGGTGCACTGATCGGCGAGTGCCTTCAGCACCGCGGGCGTGTTGTGCGGCCAGGGACCGTCGTCGAAAGTGAGAACCACCTCGTGGTCGCGCAGGAAGTCGAGCTCCTTGAAGTGCTCGAAGCCGAAGCCGGGTCCGCCGGTGGTGTCGATTTCGACAGTGCGGGCGACGCCGAGTGCATCTGGATTGTTGCAGGCGGCCCGCGCCGGCTGCGCCGCTTGTTTCGGCGCAGGCGGATTGACGAAGGCGGGCTGTGCGGCTGCCGCAGCGGGTGCGGCTGCAGGCGCTGCGGCAGCCGGTGCGGCTTGCGTCGCGGCCGCGGGCTTCGCTGCCGGGGTTTGTGACCACGCAGCGCCTGCCATCGCGACAGACATTGCGCTTGCCAAAATCAGTCTTGCCGCCACACGCATGGTGTTGTCCCTCGAGATTGATCCCGTTGTTCCACCGCGGCTTTTCGCCTCCGGCAAAACCCTTTCCTTGCCCCAGATAATCCTAACCTAGATGGTGCGCCGTCGCCATTGCAACGGCTCTTTGACGCTTCGCCACAATTGTGCCCAACCGTCTTGAAGTGCGGCGCGTCAGCTATCAGCCAGTGCTTTCGCGACCGCTGTCTTCACCCGCGTGTCGGTCGGCTCGACCGCAGACGCGAACACCTCGGCGATATAGCCGTCGCGGCCGATCAGATACTTGTGGAAGTTCCAGCGCGGAACCTCCTTCGGCCGCGCCTCTGCCGCCCATTTGTAGAAGGGATGCGCCTTCGCTCCGACCACAACGACCTTGGCCGCGATCGGGAAGGTAACGCCGTATTGATGGTGCGCGGTCTCCGAGATTTCGCTCGCGCCGCCGGGCTCCTGGCCGCCGAAATCGTTCGAGGGCACGCCGATGATGGTCAGCCCGCGCTCGCGAAACTCGCTCCAGAGCTCCTGCAATCCAGCATATTGCGGAGTGTAGCCGCAGAGCGAGGCAGTGTTCACGATCAGCAGCGGCCGGCCGGTGAAGGCGGCGAGTCGGATGTCGTCGCCCGAAAGGGCCGGGAAGGCGAAGGCGTAGGCCGAGATGCCGCTCATGCCGCCGTCGGCCAGCGCGCGCGTTGCAGACGCGGCGGTCGCGGCAAGCGCCGCGGTCAGGATGGTCCTGCGGTTCGGCATGGCGACGTCCCCGACGTGATCCGGACGCATCTTAATTCACCGGGGCCCGCGCGATGCTCACCATCGCGTTACGCCGCCGCAGTTGGACTGTGCTTCCTCCTCCCCAGGCGGGAGCGGTGAACCGAGCGCGCGGCTCAGCGCAGGCGGACGATGAAGTCCGTGCCTTCGCCGGTCTCACCCTGGTTGATGCCCTGGTCCGATACGATAATCGAGCTGCCGGTGGTCAGCATCTCGTTGATCTTCGCCATGGTGTCGGCGGGGATCGAGATGCGGTCGAGCGCCTCGGCCGGGCCGTCCGGCGTGATCACAGGCTTTGCTGTAACCGGGATCACGGCTGCGGCCATGCGCTGGCGGTGGTTCTTGCGGCCGCCATCCTCGCGCTCGGCGGACCTGATGGAGATGGGCAGCGACACCACAGACCAGTGCAGCACATTGGTGTCGGTCTTGTCGACCTCGGCCGTGAAGACATGTGTGCCGAGCGGCCGGTCGCTCGCCGCGATCGTTACGGGTACCTCGAACAGCGCCGCAAAGTTCTGCCGCACATAGAGCTTGGAGTCCTTGCGGCTGATGAACACGGCGATCTGGCCGGCGCGCTTCGGCGCTTCCACCTTTGCTGAGGGCGCAGGATCAGCGAGGCGGCCCTGGTCCTTACTCACATCCGGTGAACCGGACTGCGCGGGCGCGGTGGCCGTCACCGCTGCATCCGGCGTCTTGGAAGACTCGGCCGTCTCGGTCTTGGTTGCTCCGACCTTCTCGGCGGGCTTGGCATCGGTTGTTGCCGTGGCCTTGGGTGCATCCTTGGAAGCATCGGCTGCCACCAGGTCAGGCTTGGCCGCCGCGTTCGCCACCTCGGCCGGCTCGGACACTTCGGCGGTCTTGGTCTCGGTTGCCACGGTCCTGTCCGCCGATGCGACGGCTTCGTCGTGGGCCGGCGCGTCACCGATCGGCAGGTCCGACATCACGGCGTGACCGACCGTCGAGCGCAGCTCGAGCACGGCGTGTGCGTTGGCCGTCTTCGTCTCGGCCGGCTTGGCTTCTCCGACGGTCGCTTCGGCGGTCTTGGTCTCGGTTGCATCCCTGTCCGCCTTGTCGCCGGCATTGGTCTGTGGCTCGAGGCTGGCTGCGGGCTGCGGCGCAACGCGCACGGAGGCGAGCAGCGGATGCGAGAAGCTTCGCGGCGTCATCTGTCCCGGCGTGACGATCACGCGCGCGCCCATCTTGGTCCAGTTCCACATCTTCACGGCAAATGGCGTCGGCATGCGGATGCAGCCGTGCGAGGCCGGGTAGCCGGGTAGCACGCCGGCATGCATGGCGACGCCGGACCAAGTGATCCGCTGCATGTACGGCATCGGCGCATTGCTATAGATGTTGGAGTGGTGGAATTTGTGCTTCTGGATGACGCTGAACACGCCCATAGGCGTGGAATGGCCTTTCATGCCGGTCGACACCGGCGATTCCGCAAACACCCCATTGGAATCGTAGATCGTCACTTTCTGCCGGTCGATCGAGACGACGATGACGAGCGGTCCTTGCGGCTTGGCGCCGACCTCCTTCTCGGCGACGATGTCCTTCTTGCCGGTCGCGCTGCGCTTCTGCGGCTTCTGTCGCAGCAATTCCGGACGGCGCTCCTGCCGGGCGAAATAGGAGCCGTCGGAATAATCCGTCCAATAATAAAACGCTGCTTCCGCGTGCCTTGTCGTGCCGATCGCACCCGCCGCCGTCAAAACGGCGACGTGCCAGAACCGCGCCGATGCGGCGATAGAACTGGACCCCTTCACGCTGTTCATCCTCGAATCCACAATTCCAGGTTAGTATTTAGTCTCTCAGAGGGTATATGCGTTCACCAGCATGGCGGTTCTGCGGTCCGCTACATTTGTCCGAGCCGTAGCAAAAAAGCCTCACAGAGCAGTAAACAGCGGCAACCTCTGGCGCCGGGCGCCTTCCTGATCGGCTGCCGAATGCCTACGTTGCGGGACTCGCTACCGGAGAACTTCATGTCATCCCGTTTCCCCGGTTTTTCCGGCATCCGCTTGAAAGACTTCGCTTTATTCCTCCTGCTGCTGATCTTGTCCGCGACCTCCGCCTTAGCTGCCGACGAGCCGGATCTGATCTTCCGCCGCTCCACCGTGTTCAAATGGGTGAGCCCCAACGACAAGCTTGCAACCTACGGTGTCGACGATCCCGAGGTGGAGGGCATCGCCTGCCATTTTACCGTGCCGGAAAGAGGCGGATTTAAGGGCTGGCTGGGGCTGGCCGAGGAGGTCTCGGACGTCTCGCTGGCCTGCCGCCAGGTCGGCCCCATCAAGTTCAAGAACAAGCTCGAGCAGGGCGATGACATGTTCCGCCGGCGCCGCTCGCTGTTCTTCAAGAAGATGCAGATTGTGCGCGGCTGTGATGCCAAGCGCAACGTGCTGGTCTACATGGTTTATTCCGACAAGCTCATCGAGGGCTCGCCGAAGAACTCGACCTCGACGGTGCCGATCATGCCTTGGGGGACGTCGGATACGAATATCGAGAAGTGCGGCGACTTCTTCACCCAGTGACGACGCCTCAATCCTGATGCGGCGCGCGCGGCTTGATGAGGTGTGAGCCCGTCAGCCGCACGAACATCTGCGGCACGGCCTCGTAGCCAAGGCTCGACTGCAGCGCCATGGCCCCAAAAGAATCCTCGGTTCGATTGGATCGACCTTCGTTTGTGCTTCTCTTCAGCAGAAAAATGCAAAACGCATGCGAAGGGCAGGTCTCGGCCGGATGACCGCGCCGTCACACGCCCATCTGAAATGATTGATGTTTTCCGAGAATTGTTTCGTCGCACCGCGGTCGACGAAACAATTCTCACGAACACGAAACCATTTTGCGCTTTTGGCGCATCACGGACGAAACGACGCATGGTTATCAGGTCCGCAACGAAACGGTGCACCGGCCGACGGATTAGATCCTGGAGACAGTGAATGCGCGCGCTCAGCCTCATCCTCGCGTTCGGCCTCGTGCTCGCTGGCTCGTCCGTCGCAGGTTCGGCCAATGGCAATCTGCCGGGCGTCGGCACCTTCGAGTACAGTGGCTCGCCGATCACCCCGGCGTCCCAGCCGATCGCGGTCGCGGCGCGCTTCTGATCGTTAAGAGAAACTCAGCCGGCAGCACCATGATGCTTCGTCTCTGCGCCGCAGCGTTCATCTCTCTCGCAACGATCAGCGCGGCCCAGGCGCAGGTGCGCTCTCCCAACAGATTGCCGGATCCACGCAGCGAGTTCGTGCGGCTGTGCGCGCCGCATATGCTCGGCCGCTGGGAGCATCCCGAGGACGTTTGCGGCTGCCTGCACGACCATGCCGCTGCCGTCGTCGAAGATCGTGATCTGCGCGAAGCATTGCTGCGCGGCATCAGCGAGACCGGCGTGCCGACGATCGAAACCGACTGGGTCCCGGCATCCAAGCAGAGCGAGATCGGTCCGACCTTCACCAAGATCGCCAAGCCGACCTTGCAGTGCATGTTCGACCCGGCGAAGTAAGCCTCGTTTTTCTTTCCGTAAAACCGCCGCACACTTTGCGCTAACGCGGCCCTTCGGGTGCGGATGATGCTCTAGCCCATCATTTCGATTTCGGACCGAACCGTGGCACGCAGGCACTGGTGCGCGAGACCCCCTTGTCGGTCATCTTCGCGCCGCGCACTTCCTTGACCTGTCCGGCTGGACACGTTCCGTCGTCCACGAGCACGCGCTGGCCAAGCTTGAGATCGACGATGTCCTGTTCGCGCCCGACGGTGGCCGCGTGGGCTACCGTCGCCATCGCGGTGGAGATCAGGAGCGAGAGGCAAGTCGCGCGGCGCAGCAGCATCATCAGAGGTCCCGGCATTGATGGCGCAATGTAGGGAGCAGCGCGCGATTCTGATAGTGAACCTTCGTCACGTCCGGCGGGCCGCTTTGTGGTTCGCACGCAAGGCGGCAAGCGATTCCCGCGCGAGCCGATCGGCGGATGCGATGAGTTGTGGAACCGCGTGTCCCGAAAATCCCAGCACGAAGCCGGGAAGGGGGCGCGTGCGTGAGTAGGTGTCAGCCAACAGCCAGCCTTCCGCGCCGGCCGCCTGCTTCGCCTGTGCCGCGACTGCAAGGTCGATGGACGGATCGAATCGTGCGACCAGATGCAGGCCTTGTGACGGCACCGGCACCGAGAGTGTCCCGTCGGACGCGGCTTCAAGCGTCGCGGCCAGTACATCGCGCGCCTCGCGATAGAGTTTTCGCACACGCTTCAGGTTTGCGGCGAAGGCTCCCGAATTGAGCATGTCGGCGACCGCGCCCTCCATCAGCGTGCCGGGAAAACGGTCGAGCGCGGCGCGTGCGGCGGTCACGTCGGCGATGAGGCGCTCGGGCAGAGCGCAATAGCCGATGCGCAAGCCCGGAAACAGGGTTTTGGCAAACGTGCCCATGTAGATCACGCGCTGGAGACGATCGATGCCGGCGAGCGACATCAGCGGCGCGCCGTCATAGCGGAACTCG
This sequence comes from Bradyrhizobium sp. ISRA430, assembly GCF_029909975.1. NCBI lineage: Bacteria > Pseudomonadati > Pseudomonadota > Alphaproteobacteria > Hyphomicrobiales > Nitrobacteraceae > Bradyrhizobium > Bradyrhizobium sp. ISRA430. The sequence continues at coordinate 1,529,523 of NZ_CP094516.1, read as the reverse complement.
CTGTCGTAGTCGTCCTCGAACACGAAGGCGCCGGCCGTCTTCGCCCAGTCCAGCAGCTCGAGTCGCCGCGACATCGACATCTGCACGCCCAGTGGAAACTGATGCGACGGCGTCACATAGGCCGCGCGCGCGGAGGGTGCGGCCGCACGGCCCTTGGCGATGCGCATGCCGTGCTCGTCGACAGGAACCGACACCGCGCGATACCCACAATGCGCAATGGTCCTGTGGGCGGCGGGATAGCCGGGATCCTCGCACCAGACCTGATCATTCGGCTTCAGAATCGCGCTGAGAACGATCCGCAGCGCATGCAGCGTACCCGAGGTCAACATGATCTGGTCGGGATCGCAGCGCAGGCCTCGCGCCGACAAGAGGTGGTCGGCGATCGCGGCGCGCAGTTCGCGGCTCCCGCGCGGATCGCCATAGTGGAGATGCTCGGCGCCAAACGCGCGCATGCGCCGGCCGACGAAAGCGCGGAAGCGCTGCACCGCGCGCTCGTCGATATGGGTGCAGCCGAGTGAGAAGGCACCTTGCCGCGGCGCCTCGACGGCGACTTTCGGCTTCTTCGGCTCGGCCGCGTGTGCCGGGATGCGAGCGGCGACGAAGGTGCCGGAGCCGACTGTCGCCTCGGCGAAGCCGTCGGCGATCAGGCGCTCATAGGCGGTGACGACGGCGTTGCGCCGAAATCCCGTTTGCTTTGCCAGGGTCCGCGACGGCGGCAGCGGCTCGCCCGGCTTTACCAGCCCGGCGACGATCATCTCACACAGCGCCTGGTACAGCCGGTGCGCCGCGGACGCGCCGGCCGTGACGTGCGGGCCGGCGAGGTCGAGCGGTAGCTCGGACCTGGGCGAGGCGGCGAAATTGGTCGGAATTTTTTGCATGGAATTGGCACTATCGCAGACCAAATTCGCCGGTACAACTCCCTGGAATTCTTCCAATTCCGACAGGAGCGGCCGTGAACCAGGACCAGGTCCAAAATGGCGAGACCCCAAATTCCTATCCGACGTCGGCGCGCAGCCAGGTGAAGCGCCGCCACGACCGCGGCTTCTACGATCACGCCACCGTCCACCGCATCCTGGACTCCTCGATGCTCTGTCACGTCTCCTATGTGATCGACGGCCAGCCTTATTGCACACCGACCTTCTTCTGGCGCGAGGGGACGAAGCTCTATTGGCACGGCTCGAGCGCGAGCCGCATGCTGCGCAACCAGTCAAAGGGCGAGCGGGTATGCCTGACGGTCGCCCATCTCGACAGCCTGGTGCTGGCGCGCTGCGGCTTCAATCACTCCGCCGACTACCGCGCCGTGATGGCGTTCGGCACCGCCTATCTCGTCACCGATCCCGAGGAGAAGGAGCGCGCGCTGGTTGCCATGGTCGATCGCTTCTTCCCTGACCGTACCGCGGGCCTGCGCCAGAGCAACACGCAGGAGATCAAGGCGACGTCCTTCATTGCGATGGAGATCGAGGAAGCGTCGGCAAAAGTCCGCGCCAAGGGCGTAGCCGACGACGATGAAGACTACGCGTTGCCGATCTATGCCGAGCGCATTCCCGTGCGCACCGTGCTCGGTGCGCCGGAGCCGTGCCCGCGTCTGCGCGACGGCGTGACGCGCCCTGCGAAGCTGAATGGCTATTCCGAAGGCCGATTGCTCGAAGATGCATTGCGGGATGCCTATTTTGCACAGTACCCGAACGGCTGAAATCGGCTAGCTTGCGCGCTCCCTGGATGATTGGAATGCCTGGAGTTGCCTGATGAATGCCGATACGCAGCAGAGGATTGTTGACGCCGTCGACGCCGGTTTCGAAGCCCAGCTTGGGACCACCCGCGATTTCGTCGCGATCCCCTCGACCCGCGGCGCGGAGGGGCCGTGTCAGGACATGATCGGCGACCTCCTGCGCGAACGCGGCTACGAGATCGACGACTGGCACATCAATGTCGACGACTTGAAGGACCTGCGCGGCTTCGGTCCGATCGAGCATGACTTCTCCAAGGCGCGCACGGTGGTGGGCACCTATCGCCCTCAAACGAACGGCGGCAAATCGCTAATCCTCCAGGGGCACTGCGACGTCGTGCCTGCCGGTCCCCTGGAATTGTGGGACACGCCGCCATTCTCGCCTGTCATGAAGGACGGCAAGATGTTCGGCCGAGGCGCCTGCGACATGAAGTCCGGCACCATCGGCGCGCTCTATGCGCTGGACGCGATCAAGGCTGCGGGCTTTCGGCCGACGGCGCGGATCCATTTCCAGTCCGTGATCGAGGAAGAGAGCACCGGCGTCGGCGCACTCTCGACGCTTCAGCGCGGCTATCGCGCCGATGCCTGCTTCATTCCAGAGCCGACCGGCGGCAAGATGGTGCGATCGCAGGTCGGCGTGATCTGGTTTCGTCTGCGGGTGAAAGGCCATCCCGTCCACGTCGCACGTGCGGGCTCAGGCGCCAACGCGATCATGGCGGCGTATCATTTGATCCAGGCGCTGCAAAAGCTCGAGATCGAGTGGAACGAGCGGGCGAAGAGCGATCGTTATTTCAAGACGCTGAACCATCCCATCAACTTCAATCCAGGCATCATCAAGGGCGGCGACTGGGCTTCCAGCGTGCCGGCCTGGTGCGACGTCGACTGCCGTATCGCGGTGCTGCCGGGCTGGTCGATCGCCGATCACCAGAAGGAGATTGTGGCCTGTGTCGCCGCCGCCGCGCGCAACCATCGGTTCCTCGCCAACAACCCGCCGCAGATCGAATGGTCGGGCTTCCTGTCGGAAGGCTATGAGCTGACCGACGCCGCCGCGCCGGAAGCCGCCTTCGCGAAGGCCTTCGATAGGACCTATGGCGGTGCGGTCGAAGACCTCGTCTTCACCGCGCTCACCGACACCCGCTTCTACGGTCTCAACTACGGCATCCCGAGCCTCTGCTTCGGTCCGAGCGGCGGCGAGATGCACGGCTTCAACGAATATGTCGATCTGGAGTCGCTGAAGAAAGCGACCAAGGCCATGGCGCTGTTCATCGCGGAATGGTGCGGGCTGGAGAAGGCGTAGTTTCTTTCTCCGCCGTCATTGCGAGCCAACGGGTCCGCGCGAAGCGCGGCCCGATGACAGGCTCCGCGAAGCAGTCCAGAATCCCGCCGCGGAGGCAGTCTGGATTGCTTTGTCGCTACGCTCCTCGCAATGACGAATTGGTGGTCCCTCATCCTGAGGAGCTTGTGACAAGCGTCTCGAAGGATGAAGGCCCGGTCGGTGGCCTCGCCCTTCGCGGCGCCGCTGCGCGGCTCCTCAGGGTGAGGGGAGACACCTTGCCGGTACGGCTTGCTGCCCGAAACACAGACGCCGCCAAATGCTTTAAGCTTCAAATAAAGGCTAGGATGCCGGCCGTGCCGGTGGCAGACTGGGCCCCATCGCAGGCCGAGTCCGTCAGGGAGTGACAATGCGCGACTGGGATGATGCCTATGCCAATTCGGCCCATGTGCCGGGCTCGGACAAGTTGCCCGCGCTGTGGGCGGAGCGGGGGGCGGCTTATCGTGCCGGGCTCAACGGTCTTCGTCCCGACATTGCCTATGGCCCCGGCCAGCGCCAGCGGCTCGACCTGATTCTGCCCGACGGCGAAAGCAAAGGCCTCGTCGTCTTCGTCCACGGCGGCTATTGGATGCGCTTCGCCAAGTCGGATTGGACCGATCTCGCCGAAGGCGCGCGGCACCACGGCTGGACTGTCGCGTTGCCGAGCTACACGCTGGCGCCGGCCGCCCGCATTTCTGACATCACCGTCGAGATCGCCGCCGCCATCGCCAAGGCGGCTTCGCTCGTTTCGGGCCCGATCCGGCTCGCCGGCCACTCTGCTGGCGGCCATCTCGTCACGCGGATGCTGTGTGACGACAGCCGGCTCGAGCCTGCCATCTACGATCGCATCGCCGCGACGCTCTCGATCAGCGGTCTGCACGATCTGCGTCCGCTCTTGAAGACGAAAATGAACCAGACGCTGCACATGACCACGGAGGAAGCGACGCTGGAGAGCGCTGCGCTGCATCTGCCGCGCGGACAGGCACCGGTCACGGCCTGGGTCGGCGGCGCCGAACGCCCCGAGTTCATCCGCCAGTCCGAGCTGATGGCGAATGTCTGGACCGGTTTTGATGTGCCGACGCGCCTTACCATCGAGCCGGGGCTCAACCACTTCACGGTGATCGACGGGCTGAAGGATCCGTCGTCGCCGATCACCGCGCGCCTCGTCGGCCTCGACTGACAAAAGAGGGGATAATCGAGAGGGCCTTGTCATGACGTCCAGCGATTACGATCCCACCAACGAAGGCGCCGAGACCGATTTTGCCCGGCGGATGTCCTATGGCGATTATCTGGCGCTGGACGCGATCCTCACCGCGCAGCATCCGCTGTCGGAGGCGCATGACGAAATGTTGTTCATCATACAGCATCAAACCACGGAATTGTGGATGCGGCTTGCCATCCACGAGCTCAGCGCCGCACGCCGTGCGATCGCGCGGGACGACGTGGCACCGGCAATGAAGATGCTGGCGCGGGTGTCGCGCATCTTCGAGCAGCTCAACAGTGCCTGGGACGTGCTGCGGACTATGACGCCCAGCGAATACACGCGCTTCCGCTCCAAGCTCGGCCAGTCCTCGGGCTTCCAGTCGCGCCAGTACCGGCTGATCGAATATCTGCTCGGCAACCGCAATCACGCCATGCTCAAGCCGCACGCGCATGACGCGGAAGTGACGAAACTCCTGGAAGCCGAGCTTGCGACACCGAGCCTCTATGACGAGGTGTTGCGGCTCGCCGACCGCCACGGGCTCAAAATGCCGGCCTCGGTATTGTCGCGCGACGTGCGCGAGACCCACAGCCTCCATGAGGGGGTGCTTCAGGCCTGGCGCGAGGTCTACGAGGCGCCCGAGACGCACTGGATGCTCTACGAGCTCGCCGAGAAACTGGTCGACTTCGAGGATTATTTCCGCCGTTGGCGCTTCAACCACGTGACGACGGTCGAGCGCGTCATCGGCTTCAAACGCGGCACCGGCGGCACCGGCGGCGTCAGCTACCTCAAGCGCATGCTGGAGGTCGAGCTGTTCCCCGAACTTTGGCGCGTCCGTACCATCCTCTAGAGGTGTCCATGACCGACAGTCAGTTGCGCGTCTATGATGACACCAGGGCGCTCTTCCATTTGCCGGAGGGCGTAATCTATCTCGACGGCAATTCGCTGGGGGCGCTGCCGCTTGGCGTGGCCGAGCGCGTGGGCAGCGTCATCACGGCCGAGTGGGGCAACGAGCTGATCCGCGCTTGGAACACGGCCGGATGGTATGTGCAGCCGCGCCGCGTCGGCGATCGCATTGCGCGGCTGATCGGTGCGGAGGCCGGCTCCGTGATGATGGGCGATACGCTGTCACTGAAGGTCTATCAGGCGCTCGCCGCCGCGCTCGACATGAAGCGGGAACGCAAGGTCGTCTTGTCCGACACCGGCAATTTCCCAACCGATCTCTACATGGCCGAAGGCCTGATCGCGACGCTCGGGCGTGGGCACCAATTGCGCCTGGTGGCGCCGGAGGAGATCGAGGCCTCGTTGTCGGAGGAGATCGCGGTCCTCTACATCACCGAAGTCGACTACCGTACCGGCCGCCGCCACGACATGTCGATGCTCACCGCGAAAGCGCATGCGCTCGGCATCGTCACCGTCTGGGATCTCGCACACTCGGCCGGCGCCTTGCCGGTCGATCTCGCCGGATGCGGCGCCGATTTCGCTGCGGGGTGCACCTACAAATATCTCAACGCGGGCCCCGGCGCGCCGGCCTTCTTCTATGTCGCGCCGTGCCACGCCGATCGCGCATGGGCGGCGCTGTCGGGGTGGATGGGACACGCAAAGCCCTTTGCCTTCGATCTCGGCTATGCGCCTGCCGGCGGCGTCGAGCGCATGCGCGTCGGCACTCCGCCGGTGCTGGCGATGGCGGCGCTCGAGGCCTCGCTCGACATCTGGGACCGCGTCGACATCGGCGAAGTGCGCGCACGCTCGCTGGCGCTGGGCGATCTGCTGATCGCCGAGGTCGAGCGCCGCTGCCCGCAGCTCAAGCTCGTCACCCCGCGCGCCCACGAACGCCGCGGCTCGCAAGTTTCCTTCGCCTTCGATGGCGGCTACGCCGCCATGCAGGCGCTGATCGCGCGGGGCGTGATCGGCGATTTTCGTGCGCCGGATATCATGCGGTTCGGCATCACGCCGCTCTATGTCGGCGAGGCCGAGGTGCTGAAGGCGGCCGAGATCATCGAGGAGGTGATCATAGACGAGGTGTGGCGGCGGCCGGAGTATCAGGTGGTAAATGCGGTGACGTGAGCCCGCTCTGCTGTGCCCCGGACGCAGCGCAGCGCTTCTTCAGCGGTGCGCTGCAGAGCGGGGCCCATGCTACGCGGGAATTCGTTGCGAGATGGGTCCCGCCTCAGCACCGCAATGCTGGCGCGTCGCGGCGCGTCCGGCACACGAGATGCTCGACGGGGAAGTTATTCGCGCTCGCCCCACAAGGCCTTCACGATCGCATCCAGTCCATCCGTCAGCGCGGCCGGCCCCGGTTGCAGTATGATCGTCGACTTGATCTCGACGATGCGGTCATCACGCACTGCCGGAATCTCGCTCCAGCTATCGCGCTGGCGGATGCGCGCGGGCACGACTTTCTTGCCGCACCAGGAGGCGAGGATGACATCGGGCGCGGCGTCGCGCACCGCCTCCGCCGTGACGATGCGGTCCTTCGCGGCGTGCCGATGCCGCAACTCCGGAAACACATCCTCGCCGCCGGCGATCTCGATCAGCTCTGAGACCCAACCGATGCCCGAGATCAACGGATCGTCCCACTCCTCGAAATAGACCTTTGGCCGCGGCAAGGGGCGGGGTGTTGCGACGATCGTGGCGAGGCGGCATTCGAAGCCTTGCGCGAGGTCCTCTGCGCGTCCTGCCGCGCCCACGAGCGAGCCTAGCGTGCGGATCATTGCCAAAATGCCGGCGACGTCGCGCTGATTGAAGACGTGGACGGCGATACCGGCTCGCACGAGGTCGGCGACAATGCCCGCCTGAAGGTCGGAGAAGGCCAGCACGATGTCCGGCTCCAGCGCCAGGATTTTTGGAATGTCCGCCGAAACGAATGCCGACACCCGCGGCTTCTCGCGGCGCACTTGTGGTGGGCGCACCGCGTAACCGGAGACGCCGACGATGCGGTCCTGCTCGCCGAGAAGATAGAGCGTTTCGACCGTTTCCTCGGTCAGGCAGACGATGCGGCGGGGCGGGAAGTGGCGCATGGGAGGAGCATATGCGCAAATGCCGGCAAAGATGTCAGCAGGGCCCTTACCTCGGACGTCATTGCTTTGCTGATCAAAGCCATTCACGTTGAGAACACAACGAATTGGGAGAAGACTCGATGACGCCGCTTGAGAAACTTAAAGCGATGAAGATGCCATTTGCCGAACTCAAGGGTGTCGAATTCGTCGAAGCCGAGAAGGATCGCGTGGTGGCACGGATGACGGTCAGGCCCGATCTCTGCACGCTCGGCCACATCGCGCATGGCGGCGCCGTGATGGCGCTGGCCGATTCGGTCGGGGCGGCTGCGACCGTGATCAACCTGCCTGAGGACGCCAAGGGCACGACCACGCTGGAGAGCAAGACCAATTTCATCGGTGGGGCCAAGGAAGGAACCACCCTGGTCGCCACGGCAACACCCGTCCACCGGGGCCGTCGAACCCAGGTCTGGACGACCCGGCTGGAGACCGAGGACGGCAAGCTGGTGGCCGTGGTGACCCAGACGCAGCTCGTCCTCGGATGATTATGGGGACTTGATTCTGTTAACGAATTGGTCGTTTGCCATGCCTCTAACTTGGGCAGGTTCCCATCTTGAAAAATATGCTGCGACGCACAATATTGGGCGCCTAGGGATTCGAACGCCTCCTCGAGGGACACCAAGAGGAGTTTTGACGTGGCAATTGAAGAGACCGTCCGTACCGCTCAGGGCTATGTGCGGACACTGATCCAGCAGGAAGAGCTGCCGCTTCTGCGTGATCACCTTCTGAGGCTCGATCCTGAAAGCCGGCACGACCGATTCAACGGTTTTCTCGACGACAGCTTCATCGAGCGTTATGCCGCCCGCTGTGCCGAGGACGGTACAGTGATCGTCGCCTATATCGTCGACGGGGTGGTCCGCGGTGCCGCCGAGTTGCATCCGCCGGAAGGCGATTCGTTGCCTGAGGTCGCGTTCAGCGTGGAAGCCTCGGCGCGCCGCCAAGGCGTCGGCACCGTGCTGTTCCGCCGCCTGATCGCCGAGGCGCGCTGGAAAGGCTACAAGCGCCTGCGCATCACGACGGGAGCCGAGAATCACGCTATGCGCGGACTTGCGAAGAAGTTCGGCGCGCATCTGCAATTCCGGCATGGCGAATCGACAGGCACGATCGATCTCGCCAAGACGCCCGAGGCCGAGCTTGCTGATCTCGCGGCAGCGCCGTTTACGGCCGGCCGCGCGATCCTCAGCTTCAACTCGACCTGCTGGAAGCTCATCTCCAGCATGTACGGCAATCGCGCCGCTTAGGGGCGTTGCCCGGAATCAAAAAAGCGGACCGGCAAGGCCGGTCCGCTTTCGTATTTGGGGGAATGAAAAAGCGCTCAGGTCCCGGTGCGCTTGTCGTTGCCGAAACGGCGCACGACGCGGCGTTCGACCACGACCGAACGTTGTGCGCCCTGTTCGCCGGCGATGACGCGGGTTGCCGAAATGCGGGTGTTGGTACGGGCCTGCTTCTTCACTTCGGCCTGCACGACATCGAGCGGCATTCCCATCAGCGCGGCAGCGATCTCGGCCTGCGCGTCCTGATCGTCGGTGATGCCGACGGCGGCGAAAATCGCCTCGTCCAGGGTCGGCGGATCGTGGCGGACGCGCCGCGTGCCATATTTGGTATTCCAGTCTGCACTCATGGGGGCCTCATTTCGATCCCGGGATACCTAGTGCCGCCTATGTTGCATTGCAATATGATTTTGATGTGGCATCTCAGCTATTCACGGCTTGCATCGATCCAATGTCAGGACGGAGAGGCGACACCGGCATCGACGTTAACCCGTTGCTGCGGCCAGCGTTTCAGGGCCGCCTGGCCGGCCTCAGTGAGGCCATAGATTCCGCGCTCGGCGCGCTTGAACCAGCCATAGACGTTGTGCAGGAGGATCTTGCCGGCGTCCGGACAACGTTCGCGCAGCTCGCGGACGCGCCGCGGCCCGTCGGCGAGCGCCGCCGCGCAGGCGAGCGCTTGCTGCCGATAGGCGGTCATGATCGGCGCCCGCGTGCTGCCGCCGAGCACGGGATCGCCGTGGCGGCGCTGATGCTCAGCGACGAGGCGGGAGCGTGTCTTCGGCTCGCGGCGCGGGGCTGCCGTCGGCGGCTTCACCAGCACCTCGACTTGGCCGCGATCGGTCACCCCTAACATGCCGAAGCCGAGCCGACGGCAGAGGTTGCGGTAGCGCGCATCGCTCTCGCGTCCCTTGCCGCGCGCCGACATCTTTGCGGCGATCCAGATCTCGTCGCCGGCCGGCGCGCGGTCGACGGCCTGCAGGATCAGCTCGAGATTGAAGGAGAGCTTGAGCTCGCCGATCACCACGACCGGCGGATCGCCGGCGCTCAAGCCTACGAGATCGCAGCCGCCGATCTCGCCCTTGACCGTGAAGCCGAGCTCTTCGAGGAAGCGTTTGACGGGCAGATAAAGGGAGGTTTCCAAGAAAGCTTCCGAGGCTTTGCGTTCCGTTTCGAGAATCAGTTCCGGGCAGTCTAGCCCGGATCGGACCTAGGCCTCTGCGCCATTTGATCGGGAATCGATGGTGCGGCTATCCTGCACGCGGGGACAGTCGGGCGTTCGCGAAGATGACAATCGGGAATGGGCTGTACCACATCCGGATCGAGATGCTGGACGGCGTGCAGGGCGGCAAATCGGGGTGCCGGACTAGACGCGTCCACTCACCGGGATCAGGGCACCCGTGACGCCGCTCGCGGCGTCGCTGGCGAGGAACAGGATCACCTCAGCGAGCTCCTGCGGCGTCACCCATTTGGAGAAATCCGCTTTCGGCATGTCCGCGCGGTTGGCCTTGGTGTCGATGATCGACGGCAGCACCGCGTTCACGGTGACCTTGCCTTTCCACTCGTTGGCCAGTGCCTCGGTGAGGCGATGCACGCCGGCCTTGGAGGCTGCGTAGGGGCCCATGCCGCCCCCGGCCTGTAGCGCGCCCATCGCGCCGATGTTGACTATGCGGCCGGCCTTGGAGGCGGCGAGATGCGGCAGCGCCGCGCGCGAGGTGTTGAGCGCGGTCAGCACATTGAGCGCATACATGCGCTGCCATGTCTTGATGTCGCCGTCGCCGACCGTCTCGAAGGCGAAGCCGCCAGCGACGTTGATCAGCGCGTCCAGCTTGCCGAAGTGCTGTGCCGCCGTATCGACCGCCGTCTTCGCCTGTGCCGCATCGGTCAGATCGACGCCGCCGATCTCGATGCGGTCGGCCGTCGCCGGCATCTGCGAGGGGGCGTAGTCGATGCCGGCAATGCGCGCGCCTCGCGCCCGCGCAACCTCGGCCACCATCTTGCCGAGCGCGCCGAGCACGCCGGTGACGATCAGAACCTTACCTTGCATCATCGACCTCCGGGCACACGGCGCTTAGAATTGCAAATAGCGCGCCTTCAGCGCGGTCCGCTCCGGTGTGCCGAGCTTGAGCCCATCGCGCAAGTAGGATTCGAGATCGCCATATTCGGCGCGCACGGCCTCGAAGCCGGCATCGAGATAGGAGGCCTCGACGCTTCCGATGGCGTCGAGCACATCGGCGGGAAGATCGACCGCGCTCGTGGCGTCACGGCGGTAGAGCTGGTTGGTCAGCAGGTAATCTTCGGCGATGATGCCGTCCGCCACGCCGAGCGCGTGCAGGATCAGCGCGCTGGCAAAGCCGGTGCGGTCCTTGCCGGCAGTGCAGTGGATGACGAGCGGCGCGCGGTCCTCCAACAAGTGCCCGAACAGCGTCCGGAAGCTGTGCGTGTTGTAGCGGACATAGTTGCGGTAGGACTCGCGCATGATCTCCAGCGCAACCGGCGCGGTCAGCGTGCCCCTGGCGAGCTCGGCGCGCAGCGCAGCCACCACGGTCGGTTCGATCGGCAGCGAGTGGACAGTGATCTCATTGACCACGCAGACGCCGGCGGCGCGCTCCTCAACCCCGCGAAAGTCGAACGCGCTCCTTACGCCGAGCGCGCGGACGATGTCGACATCGGCCGCAGTGAGCTGGCCGAGATGGTTGGAGCGGAAGATGTGGCGCCAACGCGTCGTGCGGCCGTCGGCAGTCGGATAGCCGCCGAGATCGCGAAAATTGCTGGCGCCTTGCAGCTTGAGGTGGCGGGCAGGGGAGTCTGACATGGGATCAGCTTGGGCTATGTTACCGGCGGGCGCGCGTAGCAGGCGTCCTTCGGGTTTTTTCTTGAGGTCTATTACAGGGGGCGATCATGGGCCGGCACAAGGCCATTATTTTGGCTTTCGGACTTCTTGCAGGCGGAACCTTCCAGGCGCGGCCGGCGAGCGCGCAGACGTTCCAGACCTATCGTTGTGCCGATGGTACGCAGTTCATCGTTGGGTTTTATGACTACGACAAGCGCGCCTTCGTCCAGATCGACGGCGAGCCGATCACTCTCGCCAAGCGGCTGACGGTCTCGGGCGCACGCTATTCAGGGGCGGGCATCACGCTGAAATTCGGCAAGACAGGCACCACCACGGTCAAGCATCTCAAGCGGCCTGTCACCACCTGTGCGGTGATCTGAGAACCTGGTCCCAACAACAAGGTCCCAAGAATCAAAAAGGGTCGAAACGACGTTGTTTCGACCCTTTTTCGAATTGCCGCCCGGATTCGAGCGAGCACGGCAGTCCCGAACCGAAGGCGGGCATCATCGGTCCCATTTCGGCTTGGCTTCGTCGATCGCCTCCTGATGATACCAGCTATCGCTGCAGATCGATTCGCTCACGGGACGCGAAACGTGATCGGCAGGAAGGCGGGTCTCGCCATAGCGGCGCCCCCCGAGAGCGGCGCGGCCGCCGACGGGGAATTGGTAGATCTTTGCAGATCCCTCACTCAGACCATTGTTGATCATTCGATATCTCCTTGGTCGAAGCGCTTGGCCTCCAAGCTGCGCCTGACTCGTTCGATTGTGGTTACTGGAATCTCGATATTGGCCGAGCATGCGGGAATGCAAAGTGCCCAAAAGCAGATCACTTCCTGCCTATTTCTTGGGCTGCCGATGTTTTGCTTCCTCCAAGGCATCGGACGAGTGACCAAACGCCTGGGCCATTGCGAAGGTTGCGAGAGGCGGGCCGGCGACTTTGCGAAAATTGCGGGACGGTGCTGCGCCTTTCATCGGTAGCGGCACTGCAGCGCTAGGCTGCATTAGAATCGAGCGTTTTCCGCGGGATTTTTGCAGTGCAGCTTCACGGAAAGGTGCGCTGCTGTGACGCACGGATTTGGGGACCTCCGGCGGGCCTGCCGGCGTGGACCGGCACCGGTGGATAAAGGTCAGCAGTACGGTCTTTTGGCACGTAAAATGCTTGTAACCGGGCGGCCGATGATGGCCGGGTACAATGTGCGGGAACTCTCGGTTCCCACCTTTCGCATCATCTACAGAGAGGCTCAATGACCAAGTACAAGCTCGAGTACATCTGGCTCGACGGATATACGCCGACACCGAATTTGCGCGGCAAGACTCAGATCAAGGAATTCGCGTCGTTCCCGACGCTCGAGCAGCTTCCGCTCTGGGGCTTCGATGGCTCCTCCACGCAGCAGGCCGAAGGCCACAGCTCGGACTGCGTGCTGAAGCCGGTTGCAGTTTTCCCGGACGGCGCCCGCACCAATGGCGTGCTGGTGATGTGCGAAGTCATGATGCCCGATGGCAAGACCCCGCATCCGTCCAACAAGCGCGCCACCATCCTCGACGACGCCGGCGCCTGGTTCGGCTTCGAGCAGGAATATTTCTTCTACAAGGACGGCCGTCCGCTCGGCTTCCCGTCGTCCGGCTATCCGGCCCCGCAGGGTCCGTACTACACCGGCGTCGGCTATTCGAACGTCGGCGACGTCGCCCGCAAGATCGTCGAGGAGCATCTCGACCTCTGTCTCGCGGCCGGCATCAACCATGAAGGCATCAACGCGGAAGTCGCGAAGGGCCAGTGGGAATTCCAGATCTTCGGCAAGGGCTCCAAGACCGCTGCCGACCAGATGTGGATGGCCCGCTACCTGATGCTGCGCCTCACCGAGAAGTACGGCATCGACATCGAATTCCACTGCAAGCCGCTCGGCGACACCGATTGGAACGGCTCGGGCATGCACGCCAACTTCTCGACCGCCTACATGCGTGAAGTCGGCGGCAAGGAGTACTTCGAGGCGCTGATGGCCGCCTTCGAGAAGAACCTCATGGACCATATCGCCGTCTACGGCCCGGACAACGACAAGCGTCTGACCGGCAAGCACGAGACCGCGCCCTGGAACAAGTTCAGCTATGGCGTGGCCGACCGCGGTGCCTCGATCCGCGTTCCGCACTCCTTCGTCAACAACGGCTACAAGGGCTATCTGGAAGACCGCCGTCCGAACTCGCAGGGCGACCCATACCAGATCGCTTCGCAGATCCTGAAGACGATCTCGTCCGTGCCGACCGACAAGAAGGCCGCGGCCTAAGATCCTCCCGGCCCGGGCCAGGGGGGGCTGGTCCGGGTTGCTTTCAATCCGCCAGAGTCGAAAGGCTCTGGCGGATTTTTGCATTTTGATGACGATCTCCGCTGCGGTCTGGCGGCCATGCCGGGCCCTAAATTTGTCCATCGCCGGCGAAAGCGGGATAGACTGCGCTCGGATGCGCGCAGGGCCGGGGACGCGGCTGGTGTTCGAAGGGTTTTACAAGGTGCGATTTCAGCTTGGCGACGCGGTCGGCAGGAGCGTGATGCATGCCGGCAACGGCAAGATGCTCGGCGGCAATTCGGCCTTCGCCCACATCGGCACCTACGAGAAGACGGACGACGGCGTCGACGTCATAATCAAGACTGTCCGCCACAACCCGGATCCAAATTACCGCGCCATGGCCGGCACTGACGATGCGACCTTGATTGCGAAGGGGACGCCGGACGGCGATCTCTATCGCTTCAGGGGGGAGCTGAAGGAGTTGCCCGGCGTGCCCTTCCAGTCGGTGATGACGCCGATCACGGAGGACGAGGTGCCGATCGCAGGCGGCGCCGGCGAGGGCGGCATCGTCGACGGACTCTACTCGGTTCACCTGCGCATGCTCGATGGCGTCGATGGCGGCCTCACCGGCGTGATGCTGCTGAACCGGGGCCGCATCCTCGGCGGCGATGCATCGTTCTATTACCTCGGCACCTACACAGCGGCGAAGGGCCGCTGGAAGGGCCAGATCCTGAACCAGGAGCACACGCCGGCGAAGGACGATCCGATCTTCGGCGGTCATGAGGTCGGGATCGGTTTCTCCGGCACCTATGACGGGGAGCACGCGGTGCTGGAGGCAACCGCGTTCGCCGGCAAGCGCAGCCTGCGCCTGACCGCCGCGCTCAAGCTGATGCATCGCGTCTGATCACTATCCCGGAATCACACATGGAAAATACCGTCCGCACGCTCTCGACGCTTGGCCTGTTAGGGGCGATGCGTCAGCTCTCGTCGGCCTTTGAGGCGGCCACCGGTATCCGGATCGACGCGGACTTCGCGCCGACCCAGGCACTGCTCAAGCGGTTGCGCGATGGCGAGGCCGCCGATCTCGTGATCCTCACGCGCGAAGGGCTCGACGAGGTCATCGGCGAAGGCCGCGTGGCCGCGGACAGCGCCGTCGACCTGGCGCGCTCCTATGTCGGTATTGCCGTCAGGGCAGGGCACGCGCATCCCGATATCGTCACCGAAGGTGCGCTGCGCCAGACGCTGCTGGCCGCGCGATCCGTCGCCTATTCACGACTCGGCGCGAGCGGAATCTACTTCGCGGAATTGATCGAGCGGATGGGGATTGCGGCCGAGATCAATGCCGGGGCCACCATCGTGCAGCAAGGTTTTACGGCAGAGCGGCTCGTGACCGGCGAGGCCGATCTCGCCGTGCAGCAGGTCAGCGAGTTGAAGCAGATCGACGGCATCGAGGTGGTAGGACCGATCCCGCACACCTTGCAAACGCCGGCGGTGTTTTCCGCCGCCCGCATGGCGGATGCGAAGCATGCCGCAGCCGCCGACCGCCTGCTGCGCTATCTGGCTTCACGCGAGGTGGTGCCCGTCCTGCGGCAGTCCGGGCTAGAGCCCTAATGGGCGAGGTTGCTGCGGATGCCTCTGCCGCGGCTTGCTTGGGGAACCTCGCCCGCAAGCCCGTCGTTGAGTCCTGGACGAACGGGAGGCGCGATCATGATCCGCAAACTGGCATCCGGCGAATATCGTCTCTATTCACGCAAGGTGAATCCCAAGACCGGCAAGCGCCGCAATCTCGGCACCTTCAAGAGCCGTGCGGCGGCCGAAAAGCACGAGCGCGAGGTGCAATATTTCAAGCGGCACTAGCGCGTGGTGAATGCCGTCCCGGACCGGCCTACAAAAAATATCGAAAACAACCCCATGCAAAGTAGCCGGGAGGCCGGGATGGCGGTATGCGGATTTAGCGAAATCGATTGACGCGTCGGGCAAAACACCGGGACGATGGCATCATCGCAGCGGAAGGCCAACGGTTCCTGCGCGGAAAAGCCCGATGGCAACGGCCGTCGGACAATGCTAGGTAGCCGGCGATTCGATATTGCATTTGCGGGCCATTTCATTGCTGGACGGTCTCTACAAGGTTGAGTACGGCATCAACGGCGCGTTCGGCCGCAGCATCATGTGCATGCACGAGGGCAAGCTGCTGGGCGGCAATTCAGCCTTCGCGCATCTCGGCACATATCAGGAGCGCGATGGCGAGATCATCGGCGAGGTGATCACCGAGCGTCACAATGATGATCCCGACTTCAAGCCGCTGATGGGCGCCGACGTCGCTGCGATCAAGGTGCGCGGCAGGACGGAGGGATCGACAATCCTGTTCGAAGGCAAGGCGGATCCGATGCCCGACGGCGTGTTCTGGGCAAACCTTGCGCCGCTCGACGATGCGGCGCTGCCGCCGCGCGGCACGGTCGGGCCTGATGGCATTGCGAACGGGCTGTACTCCATCCACATCCGCGCGCTCGACGGTGTCGATGCCGGGCTCTCCGGCGTCATGCTGCTGATGGACGGCCGCATCCTCGGCGGCGATGCATTCTTCTACTACCTCGGCTCCTATTCGTCTGCGGATGGCCGCTGGAAGGGTGAGATCCTCAACCAGGAACATACGCCGGCGAAGGAAGAGAATCCCGTCTTCGGCGGCTATGAGGTCGGGATCGGTTTCTCCGGAAGCTGTACGGCGGACAGCGGTGAACTCGAAGGCATCGCGCTCGCAGGCAAGCGCAGCCTGCGCCTTGCCGCTTCGCTCAAGCTGATGCGGCGGGCTTGAGGCGCGCGCTCATGAATTCGTCGCGTCCGCTTTGCAGGCGACGTTGAAGCCGAGACGTCTGCATGTCGGCCGTCGGCCCAAAAGCGGTCCTTTCGAGGGTACCGACCAAACCGCCTGAGCGGATTCCACCATCGCTCAGAGATGCTCTCGAAAGAATCTTAGAACGCTTGCGTTGAAATCACGGTGAAAGGCTGCCCGATCAAAGCCCGCCGGATCGGTGCAGAAGCGCGGCAAGTTTGCGGCAAGCTCCGGTGAGCATGGCGGCAAGAACGCGAAGTGGCCGGCTGGCACGATATGAACCTGGGGTTGGCCCGGCAAGGCATTGAGGACACGCGCAACGCCTTCCGGATCAACTCCCCGATCTTTCGCTCCTATTTCAGATCGCCAGACCTGTAACGGGATGTGGATGGGTGACAAGGTATTCTTCGTGAAAGCCACGGTCGGTGCAGGATCGGCCAGCACGGCAGCTCTGATCCGAATGTCGCTCGGCAGGTTTTGCAGGACGTCGCCGCTCCGAACCTGCTGGCAAAATCGAGAGTTGTCGGTGCAGTAGGATGCAGTGCGCTGGAAATCGAAAGTGGCACCTTCGAGCACCAGCCCCGTATAGCCGCCCTTCGAAAAGCCGAAGAACCCAATCCTGGACGGGTCAATAGCCTCTCTGTCCTTCCAATCCTTCAACATGAAATCGAGTAAGCGAACCATGTCGACCGGCCGTGAAGCCCAGACTGACAGGGTTTCGCTTTGCGAGGTATCGTTGCCGTTGTCGCCCGGATGACTAGTCGTCTGGAACGCAAATTCGTCGCATTAGTTGATTGCTCGAATCTCTAGAGAGGAGAGCGCCAGTGGCGAATGCAGGTGTGCGAGGCCGGCCGATTGCGCCGTTGGTGCTTAGTCCGCAGGAGCGGACGTACTTGGAGAGGCAAGTTCGTCGTCATCGTGTTGCCCGGTCGCTATCTGAGCGGTGCCGCGCGATCCTGCGATGCGCGGATGGATTGCCCAGCAAGTCTGTAGCTGCCGAACTCGGCCTTCACGAACACACCGTTGGCAAGTGGCGCCGCCGATTCTTGAAGGATCGCTGTGATGGCCTGCTTGACGAAGCCCGCCCTGGCCGCCCTCGCACCATCGACGACGATCAGGTTGCCGCCGTGATCGAGCGGACGCTGCGGACGACGCCGACCGACGCGACGCACTGGTCGATCCGCTCGATGGCGGCGGAAACTGGCTTTTCCCACACCACCATCCGCCGAATGTGGTCGGCGTTCGGCTTGCAGCCGCACCGTAGCCAGACATTCAAGTTGTCGAGCGATCCGCTGTTCGTCGACAAGGTACGCGATATCGTCGGCCTTTATCTATCCCCACCGAACCGAGCCCTTGTCCTCAGCATCGACGAGAAAAGCCAGATTCAGGCCCTCGATCGCGAGCAGCCGGTCTTGCCGATGATGCCTGGCGTGCCGGAACGTCGCACGCACAGCTACGTGCGGCATGGCACGACCACGCTGTTTGCAGCGCTCGATGTCGCCTCGGGGTTCGTCATCGGCAAATGCTACAAGCGCCATCGGGCAGTCGAGTTCTTGAGGTTCCTCAAAGAGATCGACGCTCAAATCCCTGAGGGGCTCGCTGTCCATATCGTCATGGACAACTACGCCACCCACAAGACGTCCAAGATCAAAGCGTGGCTCGCTCGCCGGCCGCACTATCATGTCCACTTCACGCCGACTTCTGCGTCCTGGATCAATCAGGTCGAGCGCTGGTTCGCTGAACTCACCAGAAAGCAAATCCAGCGAGGTGTTCACACCTCCGTCAAGCAGCTCGAGGCCGACATCCGTACCTTCATCGACCTGCACAACAAAAATCCGAAGCCCTTCAAATGGACCAAGTCTGCTGACCAGATCTTGGCTTCCGTCAAACGCTTCTGCCACAAAGCCCACCAGACTTTATGTGGTGAACTTTAGATTCACGTGACTAGGACGCGGACTCATAAAGACGCAGCCATAGCCTGATTGACGCGAGTTGAACGAAGGCAAGATAGTTGGCAGCGAGCCTGTCGTAGCGCGTCGCCACCCGACGACATTGTTTGATCCTGTTGAAGAACCGCTCGACTTGGTTGCGAGCGATAGAGATAGGGGCTGAAGCAGATCGGATCGCTCCGATTCCTTCTCGGCGGGATGTTGGCCCACGCGCCCTTCTTCATGGCGAGCTCTCTGATCCAGTCCGCGTCATAGCGGCGGTCGGCCAGCAGCATTGACCCAGATTTGAGGCGAGACAGCAGCTTTCCCGCAAGTCGAACGTCGTGCGCCTCGCCGGGGCTCAACGCCAGCCGTACCGGCAGACCATTGCTATCTACCACCGCATGAATTTTGCTCGTCAAGCCGCCGCGTGACCTCCCCATCGATTGGCGCTTGTTTCGTGTGATGCAGGCTCCATGCTGATGCACGCGGACAATGGAGGTGTCGATCATCTGGACAGCGGCATCGTGGGCTACGGCAAGTGCGTCAATGATGCGGCCCCAGACACCAGCTCGTCGCCAGCGGACGAAACGGTTGTAGCAGGTCGTGTACGGGCCAAAATGATCCGGCAAATCGCGCCAAGGTGCCCCGGATCGCAAGACCCAGAAGATGCCGTTGAGCACACGTCGGCCGTTTACCCGAGGAACGCCACGAGGCTTATTGGGCAGCATGGGCTTGATGGCAACCCATTCATGATCAGCGAGTTCGTAGCGCATGATTCGAGCCCCAGTTTGGGAGCTTGAATCACAGGGGTCTGGCCAATCGCAACACTTCGCGCTCAGCTCCGGTCCCCACCGCCGAAAGTGGCTAATCGCGCTACTACCTCCGTCCGAGGGACGCTGATTCGACCGCTATAGCTGATACCCGGCCTCCGGAGACTGATCCAACACGCCCATCGTGACCGTCCATCGGGGGTGCGCCCTCGATGCCGAACGTTGCGGCGAGCTCTCTAACGCCAACTGGGGTTACGACGAGCGCTCGGCTATCCCTGACGTGCTCGACCCAATTGTGCTGGAGAGCGTGATCAAGAATGGCGGCGCCGACCGCCCCGGCCAGATGCGGCCGGCGCTCGCTCCAGTCGAGACAGGGACGACAGAACACCCGGCGCTTGGAGGCGAGGCGAAGATCGACGCCCAACTCATTGAAGAATAACCGGCCGGCATCGGTGAGTTGCCCGCCATCCTCGTCGAGCAGAATAAACGACTGTTGGACCAGCCGGTCGGCGATTGCGACGGCGATGCGGCCGGCCATGTGGTCATAGCACGTGCGAGCGTACCGGAGCGTTTCTCCACCGCGCCAGAGATTGCGCTGCCGGGCGGGGCCGTCCTGCGCCACGACCATGAGACCTTCCAGCACGCGCGCGACGTGCGGAGAGGCCAGGCGGAAATATCGTCGTCGGCCCCGCTTTGCGAGCGCGAGCAATCCCGCGTCGCTGAGTTTCGCAAGATGGCCACTCGCTGTCTGCGGCGCCACGCCAGACACATACGCGAGCTCCGAGGCGGTCAACGTTTGGCCGTCCATTAGCGCGCTCAGCATGTTGGCGCGCGCCGGGTCGCCGATGAGTGCTGCGACTTGGGCGATTTTGGGTCCCGTGTCCATGCCCTTCTCGTACGCCGATAAGGACGCAGTGCCAAGCACGAATACTTCGGTCAAGACCGTAGTGTTTCCGCGAGACTGGTTCGATCACGAGACATAGGTTGCCTGGACGCCAACAGGCCCGGTGAAGGAAGTCCCGCGATGAGGCGAAAGATCATCCCGCGGCTCCGAATATTCGATTGGTATCGAATGACCATCGCAAAGCGGGCTGATCTGGGCCGTCAAATTCTTACAGGAAACTGAGTGTGATCAATGCAAACAACTTCGTTCAATACAAGGCAGCCGGAACTAGCCCACTCCGACAACACGTCATCCCGTTCGCCTCTCGCGACGGCGCTGGCACTTGCTGCCACGAGCCTCGGCCTTGGCGTAGTGCAGCTCGATATCACCATCGTCAATACTGCGCTGAGCAGCATCGGCACCTCGCTCGGCGGTAGCGTGGCCGAGCTGCAATGGGTCGTGACCGCTTACACCATCGCATTCGCGGCCTTCATTTTGACCTCCGGCGCGCTCGGTGACCGCATTGGCGCCAAACGGATATTCATCGCGGGCTTTGCGATCTTCACGTTGGCTTCGCTCGCCTGCGCGCTGGCGCCGTCGGCGATATTCCTGATCGCCGCACGCTCCGTGCAGGGCCTGGCAGCAGCGATCCTGGTGCCGAACTCGCTGACGCTGCTCAATCATACCTATACCGATCCGAAGGCGCGCGGCCGCGCGGTCGGCTTCTGGGCCGCAGGTGCGAGCGTCGCACTGACTTCGGGGCCGTTCGTCGGCGGCGCGCTGATCGCGCTAGTCGGCTGGCGCGCGATCTTTCTCGTCAACCTGCCGATTGGCGCCGCCGGCCTCTGGCTTGCCTGGCGTTATGCCGAGGAGACGCCGCGGCTCGCGCAGCGCGAGATCGATCTGCCGGGACAGATCACGGCGATTGCAACCCTCGGCACGCTGGCCGGCGCCCTGATCGAAGGCGGCGTGCTCGGCTGGAGCCATCCGCGCGTCATCATGGGCTTCGTGGCATCGGCCGTGATCGGAGTCCTGTTCGTATGGCGCGAGGCGCGCGCGCCACAACCGATGCTGCCACTCTCGCTGTTCCGCCACCGCATGTTTGCGCTGACCGCTCTGGTCGGGCTCCTCTTCAACATCGCCTTCTACGGCCTGATCTTCGTGCTCAGTCTCTACTTCCAGGAGGTCAACGGCTGGTCGCCGTTCGCAACAGGACTCGCCTTCGTGCCCATGATGGGCATGGTGCTGCCCGCCAACCTCGTCACCGCATCGGTGAGCGAGCGCCTCGGCGCGCCGCAAACCATTGCACTGGCTTGTGTGATCACTGCCGCGGGCTGCGTTGCGCTGCTGCCTGTGGCCTCAGGCACCAGCTACGGGGCGATCGGCACTCAGCTTATGGTCCTCGGCGGCGGGCTCGGCCTGCTCGTGCCGTCCTTGACCTCGACGCTGCTCGGCAGTGTCGAGAAGTCGCGATCCGGCATCGCCGCGGGCGTGCTGAACGCAACGCGGCAGACCGGCAGCGTGCTTGGCGTTGCCCTATTCGGCTCGCTGGTCGGAGGCAACAACGTGTTCATTGCGGGCGCACATGCCTCGCTGCTCATTTCGGCCGCTGTGTTGCTCGCCGGTGCGGTCGCGATCTGGCTTGGCCGAGCAAAGGACTGACGATGAAGGGGAGGGGCGGATCGACCTCGTATGGTGCCCGGATGTCGAAGACCGTGGGGCCGGGCGGCTCGGAGCTTTCTTATGCAGTGAAGCGCGCGTTTGGCACACTGCAAATTTGGCGCGAGCGGGTTCGGCAGCGCCGCGAATTGGCGCAATGGACTGACCACGACTTGCATGATGTCGGGTTGTCCTGGTCCGACATCGCTCTGGAAATCAAAAAACCCTTCTGGCGGGCTTGAATAGTACTTGAGCAGGCTGCCTCTTGCACGACGAGGCCGGCCAAAGAAGGCGGGCCTTTGTCCGACTAAATTCTTCTGCTTTTGGCCCATCGCGACATTTGTCGCGGTTGGCAAAGGAGGTTGGTATCGGAGCGAAGCGGACTTAGCCGCCGGTTTATGAGTACACAGCCTAATGGCTGCGACGACAAAGCCGGCGTCAGCCAACACCTCTGCCGTGTCATGATGGAGACCGAACCAGCCGCCGCGACCGTGGGAGAAGACCACCAGAGGCAGCTTTGCGCCAGTGACCGGACAATCCTTCGCGCCTTCAAGGGAATTCGTAAAGGGTACCGCGAGGCTGCCAAGTGGCACACCCTGCGGCTTAGCTGCGCATGGATACCAAATAGCGCCGGCGAGCGACGGAGATTCCAGCAACTGGATGCCGGCCGCCCGAACAGGAAACGCCAGGCAATTAAGGATCACGGCGTGTGCAAAATATCTTTTTGAGCCCCAAAACTACCTCCTAACTGGTAGATGTAGTACAACAACGGCTCACCATAGGATTGTGTCGAGATTCTTTGCACGTGCCCGGCGGAGGCGATGTCTGCAATCGGGACAAAATGCAAAGAACTCAAGCTCAGCAAATCTAGTCCGCCATGCCCCACTAGGCGGATCTCCATCAGATGCGCGTCGCTTCGCTGGGGCCAAAGGCGGACGTTGAGGCCAGCGGCAACCTATCGGTTACCCTGCACAGAATTTCGCTGGGCCGAGGCGACTCGCCTCCAGGATGTAACGGGCTTCCTCACATCCCTTGATTTTAGACGATCGTCGTGGTATCAGCACGTGATGAACAAATCAGTGCGCAACTTCAACAGCATTCACATGACCCGCTTCGGCTGGGCCGTGGAAGGAGTCGCGCGCTAGGAGTTCGACGACGACATCTTTTCACCAGGCCCCGCCGGCATCGGACGGGGCCTTTTGTTTGGCCACGCTCCCTGCCGGCGCAACAGCAGGAGCATCCGATGCCACCCCAACAGACGAACATCAGTTCCGAGACCGAGCGCGATGCCGCAGGGCTTGGTCTCGACGTATCCATCGCATCGCCGCGGAGCGTCCGAGCCTTGCTCCAGCGATATTGGCGTGCGTTTCAGGAGCGGCGCCAACGCCAGAGCTTGCGAGCCAGCTTGCAGGACCTGAGTGACAGGGAGCTGATGGACATCGGCTTGACGCGCGCCGAGATCGATTACACACAGGTCAACGAGCTATCGATACGCTTAGAGATAGCACGCGGTATCTATGGGGCCGTGGTGTGATGTAACGGATCAATGGTCATATGCGGAAAATGCGGTTTGCGGCCAATCATGGCCGCTTCCGCTTTTGAACCTCTGGCCCCATCGCTCTCGCCAAGTCGGAAAAGGGACGTCCGGATGAATCGCCTGCATCGACACTGCAAGTTCGATTCAATCGATCATCATTCGAGTTAACGGTGGGAGGGATCAATGGAATGCGCGATCCGCCCAGCCCTCGAAGACGACGCCGACGAAATAAGCGCGGTCATTTTACGCGCGCTGCGCGAAGCAAATGCGAAGGACTATTCAGACGAGATCATCGAAAGGGTCGAGCGTAGCTTCAGCCCGAGCGCCGTGCTGCAACTGATCGGCAAGCGCACCGTCTTTGTTGCTACGATTGACAGCCGCCTCGTTGGAACAGCAAGCCTTGACGGAAGCGTAGTCCGTACGGTCTTCGTGGCTCCCGATGTTCACGCACAGGGGATTGGCAGGCTCCTGATGGCTGAGATTGAGCGCACAGCGCGTGAACGAAACATCTCTTCGTTGACCGTCCCTTCGTCGGTCACCGCCGAGCCCTTTTACGCGCGGCTTGGGTTCAAGGCCGTGCGCGACAGCTACTATGGTGACGAACGCACGATCGTCATGGAGCGATCGCTCAATGCCCCTTGGTAGTCCGGGCCAAAAGTTGCCAATGATGGCCGAACTGAACGACGTCTGGTCTACCTCAACGAACCGATGTGCCGATGGTCAGTGACACCTTCGGCTAAGGGCCCAGAACCGGATTTGCGGCACCGCAGAGAGCTGCGCTGGCACCGCGCTGCTGAACCGTCATCAATCGAGCGGGGACTAACCTTTCGCCGCGAAGACGAATTCCTCATGGAACGTCTCATCCGACACCCATGCCCGCGACCCCTCGTGGAAAGCCGATTTAATCTGGCACTATTTCCACGGCGGCCAGGACAGTCTCCTTCGAGGTCAAAAAAGCGACATCCGCTTCCAAATGTCTGTTCACCCATCCGGAGCGGATGTCGGTCAGCGCGGCTGACATTTCAGACGATCGACATGATCCCCTGGGCGGACATCTCATCAAAGCGCGTTGGCGCTGCCGCGTGATCCATCGTACAAATGTAACTGAGTTGGACTGCGGGCCATGTTGCAGGAGCGGCCAAGCCGGGTCGAGCGCAGGTTGTCGGCGATCCTAGCCGCCGACGTCGCTGGCTATTCGCGACTCATGCACGAAAACGAAGAGGTCACCCACGCCAAGTTGGCCGGACTTCTCACGGAGAGCATCACGCCCGCGGTTGCCGAACACGGCGGCCGGATCGTGAAGAAAACCGGCGATGGGTTCTTGGCGGAATTTCCGAGCGCGGTCGAAGCTGTTCGAGCTGCTATACAATTCCAGACCCGTGTAAAAGAACTTGCGATCAGCGAGGCGGAAGGGGCACGCATTGCTTTCCGCGTCGGCGTCAATATCGGCGACGTGATCATCGAGCCGCACGACATATTTGGAGATGGCGTCAACATAGCGGCGCGGCTTGAGAGCATCGCAGAACCAGGCGGCATTTGCGTCTCGTCCTCTGCCTACGATCAAGTGCGGGGCAAGGTGGGCGTCGAGTTCGCCGATCTGGGCGAGCAGAACCTTAAAAATATCGCTCACCCCGTGCACGTCTTCGCCTTGCAGCCCGATGTTCTGGCTAGTCTGCCGGCTCCTCCGGAGGCGCCTGCCGCCCCAAGGTCGACGCCACGGAGATTTCTTTGGACTAGCGCCGCGATCGTCCTGGCACTCGTCGGCGGTGTCACAGTAGCCGCTTGGTGGTTTCGATCGAACCCTGGCACCCCCTCATCGGCCTCTATTGCTACGAACAGCGCCAAGAGCGTTGCCGCGATTTCTCACGCAAGCCCCGCGCCACGCTTCTCGATTGTTGTGTTGCCCTTCGCGAACTTGAGCAGCGATCCAGATCAAGAATACTTCGCGGACGGGATTACCGACGATCTGACGACCGACTTGTCACGCATCTCAGGTAGCTTCGTGATCGCCCGCAACACTGCGTTTACCTTCAAGGGGAAGGCGGTAGACATCAAACAGGTCGGCCGCGAGTTGAATGTGCGATACGCTCTAGAGGGCAGCGTGCGGCGGGACGGAGACCAAGTCCGAGTAAATACGCAGCTCATCAACGCGGAAACCGGCGCACACATTTGGGCTGATCGGTTCGACAAGGATCGCACAGACATCTTCAAACTGCAGAACGAGGTCACCGCTCGCATCGCCGGGACCCTGAACCTGGAACTGATCAGGGCCGAAAGCCAGCGTGCAGAGCGTGAGCATCCGGACAACCCTGATGCGGCCGAACTTGCCATGCGAGGCTGGGCCGCCTTTAACAGACCGCGATCTCGTCAGCAGTCGGCCGAAGCGCGGATGCTGTTTGAGCGGGCACTACGCATCAATCCGCAATCTCCGGAGGCGCTGCACGGCCTGGCGCGCACGCTTGTGAATGATGTGGCAAATCGTTTTAGCGATGCCCCCGCCGCTGACCTCGCCCGCGCTGATGAAGCGCTGAGGCAGGTACTCTTGAGCGCGCCCGACAATGCTCTGGTACACGATACCAAAGGCCAGATCTTGCGGGTGCGGAAACAGTTTGAGCAGTCGATCGCGGAATACGAGACAGCTATCAATCTGGACCGAAATCTCGCGAACGCCTATGCGGCAGGTGGCCTTACCAAGCTATTTGCAGGGCGCGCGGAGCAGTTGTTCGCGCCGGTCGAAACCGCCATCCGGCTGAGTCCGCGCGACCCGCTCCTGAGCGGTTGGCTATACTTTATCTGTCACGCACATACGCATCTCGGTCACGACGACGAAGCGATCGATTGGTGTAGCAAGTCGATCGCCGCTAATCCGCTTCTTTGGTATGCCTATATTGACCTGATCTCTGCCTATGGCTGGAAAGGGCAAAAGGATAACGCGCGTGCCGCGATGGCCGATCTGAACAGGCTAATGCCGAATTACACGGTGAAGAAATGGGCCAATGAGGGTTATTCGGACAATCCGGTTTTTGTCGCCCAGTATCAGCGGATCGTCGAAGGACTTAGGAAGGCGGGATTGCCCGAAGAATGACAGCAGCTAACGAGACAGCGCCAATCTGGTCCGAAGAAAGTTATATTGTGAACCTGGCAGCTACTCCTGATCCGCGGCCTCGCAGGCAAGCGCAGCCTGCGCCTTGCCGCTTCGCTCAAGCTGATGCGGCGGGCCTAGGGCGTCTCATATAGTCGTCGCCGCGTCCGCTTTTGCTGTTACAAGGCGACGTTGAAGCCGATGCGTCTGCATGTCGGCCTTGGGCCAAAAAGCGGGACTTAGGCGACGCGCGAGGGCAATACGCTCAGCGCCAGACCTTACCGAGGCCGCGCAGCGACAATGACGAAGCCGATCGCTGAATGTCGTGTCAACGTCGGTTGCGAATTGCGTTATGTTTTTCGAAACACTTGACGGGCTCACCTGCTCGACAGTTCGATCAACGCATGACGAAGCCGCCGTCCACCGAGATGGACTGGCCGGTCACATAGCTCGCGGCCTCGCTGCATAGCCACAGAACCGCATTCGCGATTTCCTCGGGGCGTCCGACACGCCCCATCGGAATGCTTTTTTCCATGGCCTTGAGCGCATCGCCTTGCCCGCCGGCCACCATCTGGTCCACCATCGGTGTCCATATCAATCCCGGGCAAACGGCATTAACGCGGATGCCCCGCGTTCCATATTCGAGCGCTGCGCTTTTAGTGAACCCATGGATACCGTGCTTGGCGGCGTGATAGATCCCGCGTTCTACACCTCCGACGAGACCGCCGAGAGACGAGCAATTGACGATGGCGCCGCTGCCCTGCTTGCGCATCTGCTGCAATTCGAACTTCATGCAGCTCCATATGCCGCGCAGATTGACTCCCATGACACGATCATAATCCTCGCGGTTAGTGTCAGCGGTTTCTGCGAGCACATTCTGGACGCCGGCGTTGTTGTAGGCGGCATCGAGCCGACCGAAAGTTTCGACCGTCTTTGAGACCATGGCTTCGACCTCAGCATCATCGGCCACATTGCAACGGATGCTGATCGCTTTGTGACCTCGAGCAGTGAGCTCGTCGACGGCAGCGCGTGCCGTATTCTCGTTCCAGTCCGCGAGCGCGACAGACGCCCCCGATTCTGCGAAAGCTCTTGCGGTTGCGAGACCGATACCGGAAGCTGCGCCGGTCACCAGAGCGACCTTACCTTCGAATGAAATGTTCATGTCGCTATCTCCTTTAGTGGTTGCGGCGTCCATGCCGTCAGCGCTCCGTGCGCACGGATTCTGCCGGGGGATAGCGGTCGCCTTGTATGGTGATCCTGGCGGCGGCCTCCTCGATCTGCCGCAAATCGTCGGGCGTGAGCTCGACTGCGGCCGCGCCAATGTTCTCATCGAGCCGGTTGCGCTTCGTGGTGCCTGGAATCGGGACGATCCAGGGCTTCTGCGCCAGCAGCCAGGCGAGCGCGATCTGCGCCGGCGTCGCGTGCTTCCGCTTTCCAATCGTCTCCAGTAATTCGACCACGGGACGGTTCGCCCTGAGAGCCTCTGGCGCGAAGCGCGGCAGGCTCGTGCGGTTATCGTTGCCGCCGAAGGTGGTCGTCTCGTCGATCTTGCCGGTGAGGAATCCCCTCCCAAGCGGGCTATAGGGGACGAAACCGATCCCAAGCTCCGCGCAAACCGGCAGCACCTCTGCTTCGGGCTCGCGCCACCACAGGGAGTATTCACTCTGGATCGCCGCGACCGGCTGAACCGCGTGCGCACGGCGGATGGTCGAGGCGGCCGCCTCACTGAGCCCAAAATGCTTGACTTTGCCTTGTACGATGAGATCTTTCACCGCGCCGGCGACGTCCTCGATCGGCATGTCGGGATCGACCCGGTGCTGATAATAGAGATCGATCATCTCGACGCGCAGCCGTTTCAGCGAACCTTCCACCGCCTTTCGGATGGTCTCGGGGCGGCTGTCCAGGCCGCTCGGCCTCGTCTGACTTAAATCGTGGCCGAACTTGGTGGCGATGACGACCTCCTGGCCGAATGGCTCCAAAGCCTCACCTACGAGTTCTTCGTTCGTGAGCGGGCCATAGACCTCGGCCGTGTCAAAGAAGGTGACACCGCGCTCCACTGCCGCGCGCACGAACGCAATCATCTCATTGCGGTCCGGGGCCGGACCGCGATGGTAATTCAGGCCCATGCAGCCGAGGCCGATAGCCGAGACCGCAAGTCCGCAGTTGCCAACCGCACGAGTCTGCATTGTTTATTCTCCTGTGCGTTTCCGAGCGATCACGGCCGGACGCAATCTGGAAAGACACAGGTCAAACCCTAAGGCGTTTCCTCTCATGCGATTAGATGATAAATTATGATTGGACTTATAAGGTAGGTTGATGAATCAATCGGGGCGACGCCAGTGATTGACTTGCCTTCGTCGCCGTAGCGAGAGAGCGCAACTTCACGCGAAGCCGCGCTTTGGCGGCAACAACCGCATCTGAAGCCGACCTGCCATCCATGAGCGTACGAAATCTCGGTGATCGGGATTACGCGCTACGGAGCCCGACAGAAGCCGCCCGGCTTCTGGCCGAATTCCGCTTTGGGGTCAGAAGCGGCGGTTGAGGCAAGTGCAACCCGGCGTCCGGATTGCCGCCGATGGCCGACAGCACGATCCTTTAAATACCGCTCGGCTTGGGCCAAACTCGGACTCATGCGCTGCACCAATAGGATCTCTATTCGATCACTTCGTCGGCAAAGCTCAACAAGGTTGGCGGCAATGTTAAGCCGAGCGCTTTCGCCGCTTTGAGATTGATCGACAAGGTCATTTTGGTTGGAAATTCCACCGGGAGTTCGCCTGGCGGAGTGCCGTGCAAAATCTTGTCCACGAAATAGGCGGCTCGGTGATAGCACCAGCGCAAATCCACGCCGTAGCTGATCAGCCCGCCGTCCATCACGTGTTCTCGATAGCCGTAAATTGTCGGCAGCCGTTTCGTCGCGGCCAGTTGGGCAATTTGCGGTCCCACACTCAACAAGAGCCCGGTCTGCAGGACGATGACGGCATCGACCTGGAGGCTTGCCAGCGCCTGCATAGCGCGTTCGATTTCTACCGGACTGCTGATATCGGCTTCCGCGATTGCCAATCCCATCGCCTTTGCCGCCCCTGCCAATTCCTGTCGCTGCGGCGGAGCTTTCGGATCCTTGAGATTGGTGAGAAGACCGATTCGTCTTGCCCCTGGCACGACCTCGCGGGCGACCTCCAACTGCTTGGCCGGCAATCCGGTGACATAGGGTTCGATCCCCGTGACATTGCCGCCCGGCCTTGCTTCGCTCGCGATCAAGCCGAGGTGGACGGCATCGGCCAGCGCCGGACAGACAATGGGGATTACCTGTGACGCGGCGCGTGCTGGAACTGCGGCGTTAACGGCAGCAGCTACGATTACAGAGGGTTTGAGAGCAACGATCTCCTGGGCGAGTGCCGTGAGCCGATCCTGAAATCCCTCGGCGTAACGAGGTACAAACTCGAAGTCGCGGCTCTCGATATAACCGAAGTCCCGCATGCCGGCCACGAGATCATCTGCAAAGAACTTGGCCAACCTGCTTGCTGATCCCGATAGCCAAGCGACACGCGGCCGCTCCTTTCCCAAGCCTTGCGCCCATACCGGCCACGTGACCGCCGCGCCGGATAACGCGCCGAGGAATGTCCGTCTGCCGATCTGGACCGACATCGGGAAACCCATTGGATGGCGTTGCCCACAAATGAAATAATATCATCACGGCGCGTATGCGCCCAGCCATCGGTGACGAGCGGGCGACCTCCGCTTTTCTCTCGGAAGCTGACGTCTACGAGTACTCGCCCCAGCGCCTCGTCACGGCGCCGGGCAGGCGGCTCCGGTCTTCACCCAGGCTTCGACGAGCGCACCGGCCTGCGCCTGCGTGCCCGGCACCGGTGAGCGGCCGTTGCCGGGACTCCGTGATCGTGGAGCGCAAGGGCGGCCAGGTCGTGTTCCGCTCCCGCTTCCTCGATTTCCCCGGCGTCTTCATGCTCCACTGCCACATGATGAACCATGAGGAGATGGGCATGATGCAGACGGTCGAGGTCTATAAGCCGTAAGCCTCGGGGCAGATTACGGGAATTTCGCGTTTGACGGGGGAATCCGGGTGCGGCCGGGGCTTCCCCTGGCGGCCGGCATGGCCTATTACGCTGCAACGCAAAAATCCCCCAAAAACCCCATGATCCGCCTCGACAACGTCAGCAAGCAAGCCGGCCACCAGATCCTGTTCATCGAAGCCTCCGCGGCGCTCAACAAGGGCGAGAAGATCGGCCTTGTCGGCCCGAACGGCGCCGGCAAGACGACGCTGTTCCGCATGATCGCGGGACAGGAGCTGCCTGACGAAGGACAGGTCTCGATCGATCGCGGCATCACCATTGGTTATTTCAGCCAGGATGTCGGCGAAATGTCCGGCCGCAGCGCCGTGGCGGAGGTCATGGATGGCGCGGGCCCGGTGAGCGAGGTCGCGGCTGAGCTGCGCGAGCTCGAGGCCGCGATGGCCGATCCGGACAAGGCCGACGAGATGGACGAGATCATCGCGCGCTATGGCGAGGTGCAGCACCGTTTCGAGGACCTCGACGGCTACGCGCTCGACGGACGGGCGCGCGAAGCGCTGTCCGGCCTCGGCTTCAGTCAGGAGATGATGGACGGCGACGTCGGCGCGCTCTCCGGCGGCTGGAAGATGCGCGTCGCGCTCGCGCGCATTCTCCTGATGCGTCCCGATGTCATGCTGCTCGACGAGCCGAGTAACCACCTCGATCTCGAAAGCCTGATCTGGCTGGAGAAGTTCCTGCACGATTACGAAGGCACGCTGCTGATGACCTCGCACGACCGCGAGTTCATCAACCGCGTGATCTCCAAGGTGGTCGAGATCGATTCCGGCTCGCTCACGACTTACTCCGGCGACTACGAGTTCTACGAGCAGCAGCGTGCGCTGAATGAGAAGCAGCAGCAGGCGCAGTTCGAACGCCAGCAGGCGATGCTCGCCAAGGAGATCAAGTTCATCGAGCGCTTCAAGGCGCGCGCGTCTCATGCCGCGCAGGTGCAGAGCCGGGTGAAGAAGCTCGACAAGATCGAGCGGGTCGAGCCGCCGCGCCGCCGCCAGAGCGTCGCGTTCGACTTTCCGCCGGCGCCGCGCTCGGGCGAGGACGTCGTCGCCTTGAAGAACGTGCACAAGGGCTACGGAGCCAAGCGCATCTATGACGGCCTCGATTTCATGATCCGCCGCCGCGAGCGCTGGTGCGTGATGGGCGTCAACGGTGCGGGCAAGTCGACGCTGCTCAAGCTCGTCGCCGGCGCGAGCGAGCCGGATCAAGGCACGGTGGCATTGGGCGGCAGCGTCAAGATGGGCTATTTCGCCCAGCATGCGATGGACCTGCTCGACGGCGAGCGCACCGTGTTCCAGTCGCTCGAGGACGCGTTCCCGACCGCGGGGCAGGGAAGTCTGCGCGCGCTCGCCGGTTGTTTCGGCTTCTCCGGCGACGACGTCGAGAAGCGCTGCCGGGTGCTCTCGGGCGGCGAGAAGGCGCGCCTCGTGATGGCGAAGATGCTGTTCGACCCGCCGAACTTTCTCGTGCTGGACGAGCCGACCAACCATCTCGATCTCGCGACCAAGGAGATGCTGATCACGGCGCTGTCGGATTTCGAGGGCACCATGCTGTTCGTCTCGCACGACCGGCATTTCTTGGCGACTCTGTCGAACCGCGTGCTGGAGCTGACGCCCGAAGGCATCCACCAATATGGCGGCGGCTACACCGAATATGTCGCCCGCACCGGCCAGGAAGCGCCGGGATTGCGGAGCTAGCATTCCTGAGCGCGCCTTGACGCGTTGATACCTCTCGTTACGCTCCTCTGCGCACCTTCCGAGCTGATTGCGGGCTTGGAGGGGCCGGCTTTTGGGATGCGGGAGTTGCGAGATGGGCGGCTTGGTGATCACGGGCGGTCGGGTGGTCGATCCGGCCAGCGGGATGGACGCCGTCGGCGACGTCGCGGTGATGGATGGCCGGATCGCCGCGGTCGGGACCTCCCTCGGCGGCGCCGAGCGGACCATCGACGCGACCGGGCTGGTCGTGGCGCCCGGATTCATCGACCTGCATGCGCATGGCCAGTCGATCCCCGCCGACCGCATGCAGGCATTCGACGGCGTGACGACGACGCTCGACCTCGAGGCCGGAGTGCTGCCGGTCGCGGCATGGTACCGGAAGCAGGCGGCGAAGGGACGCGTGCTGAACTACGGCGCCGCCGCCAACTGGGCTTTCGCGCGCATCGGCGCGATGACTGGCTCCAACTCCGAGAGCTCGCTGGAGGCGTTCGGCAATGCCATGCGCGATCGCCGCTGGATCGACAACGTGGCGAGCGATGCGGAGGTCGCCGGCATCCTCGATCGTCTGGCCGAAGGGCTGAACGAGGGCGGCATCGGCATCGGCATCCTCAATGCCTATGCCCCGGGCGCCGGCGTGCAGGAGCTCACAGCGGTTTGCCAATTGGCGGCCACGCATGACGTGCCGACCTTCACCCACGTCGCCTTCATGTCCCGCATCGATCCGGAAAGCGCCGCCGAGGCCTACATCCGCCTCATCGGCTATGCCGGTGCCACCGGCGCGCACATGCACATCTGCCATTTCAACTCCTCCAGCAAGACCGATATCGAGCGTTGTGCAAAGCTGGTGGCCAAGGCGCAGGCGCAGGGACTTCCGATCACGGTCGAGGCCTACCCCTATGGCACCGGTTCGACGGTGCTCGCGGCGGCGTTCTTCAGCGACCCTGAATTCGAGGCGCGCAACGGCACCGGCTATGACTCGGTGCAGCGCGTTGCCGACGGCCGGCGCTTCCGCGACCGCGAGGAGCTGCTTGCGGCGCAGGCTGCCGAACCTTCCACGCTGGTGCTCTGGCACATCCTGGATCTCGAGAACAATGCGCATCATCGCGATCTCCTCGACATCTCGGTGCTCTATCCCGGCGGCGCGATTGCGTCCGACGCGATGCCCTGGACGCTCTCCGATGGCAGCGTCTACACCGGCGATGCCTGGCCGCTGCCCAAGGATGCCACGTCGCATCCGCGCTCGGCCGGCTGCTTCACGCGCTTCATCCGAGAGTGGGTGCGGGAGCGGCGGACGGTGTCGCTGCTGGAAGGCATCCGCAAATGCTCGCTGATCCCAGCCCAGATCCTCCAGCACAGCACGCCCGCGATGCGTGCCAAGGGCAGGCTCTCACCTGGCGCCGATGCCGACATCGTGGTGTTCGACTACAACACGCTGACCGACCGGGCGGAGTTCTCGGCGATGAATCGTCCGTCGGAGGGCGTGCGCCATCTCATCGTCAGCGGTCATCCGCTGATCGCGGACGGTGTGCTGGATGTGGCGGCAAGACCGGGCCGACCGGTGCGCCGGCCCGCCGGCGAGGGCTAGGGTGTGTCCGTCCCGGTTCTGCTCGTGGCTGGCTTCCTCGGGGCGGGCAAGACCACGGTCGTGAACCATCTCCTGGCGCACGCCGAAGGGCGGCGGATCGCAGCCGTGGTCAACGATTTCGGCGCGATCAATATCGATGCCGAGCTGATCACGGGCGCTGCCGATGGCGTCGTGAGCCTCAGCAACGGCTGCATCTGCTGCACGCTGGAAGGCGATTTGTTGCGCACGCTCGCCGCGCTGCTTCGGCGTGATCCGAAGCCCGACGTCATCGTGATCGAAACCAGCGGCGTCGCCGATCCGGCGGACGTCGTGCGCAACCTGATGGACCCCGTGATCTTTCGCGAAGCGCCGCTGGAAATCGTGCTGTGCGTGGTCGATGCGGCGATGCCGGTCGACATGCTGGACGACGCGCTGCTGCGATCCCAGATACGGGCCGCCGATATCATCGCGCTGAGCAAGGTGGACCTCGCCGATGCGACTGCTTGTGCGCAGTTTCGTGACGCCGTCCGTGCGATGCGCCCTGCAGCCGTCCTGGTCGATGCGGTCAATGGCGACGTGCCCGCTGCGCTGCTCTTTCCGCCTGACGTCGATCGCCTGCCGGCGCCGCGCGAGCCGGGGCCGAGACGGCCGGCCGCCGAGCGGTTCGAGTCCATGAGCTGGTCGTCGGACAAGCCGGTGTCGCTACGGCGGTTGCAAGCCGTGATCAGCCGGCTCGCGCCAAAAATCGCGCGGGCGAAGGGATTGTTCGAGACTGTCGAGCAGCCCGGGCGGCTGATGGTGTTCCAACTCGCCGGCGGGCGGGCGACGCTGGCTGCGGGCGGGACAAGGGCCGAGGGGATGCCGCGGACGCGGATTGTCTTCGTTGCCGAGATCGGCGTTCTCTCGCGCGATGAGATCGACGGCATCATGGAAGGGTGCATTGAGACCGGCACCGCTTGAGACGGGAGCAACGCGACGATGAACCAGCTCAGGATCGGCGACATCACCATCGATGCGGTGATCGAGCGGGAAGGGCCATGGCGGCGACCGCAGGATTTCTTCCCGGCCTATGACGAAGGCGTGTTCGAGCGCCATCTGCCGACGATGGAGCCTGAAGTCTTCGACCCCTCGCGCGGCATGATGGTCATCACCTACCAGACCTTCGTCGTGCGCACGCCGCGCTACACCATTTTGGTCGACACCTGCACCGGGGAGGACAAGGGTCATCCGCCGCCGTTCGACTTTCCCGGCAAGGAGCGCTGGCGCAACGAGTTGTTTGCGCTCGGCATCAGCTTCGGGCACATAGACTACGTCTTCTGTACCCATCTCCACATCGATCACACCGGCTGGAACACGATGCTGCGCGACGGCCGCTGGGTGCCGACGTTCCCCAACGCGAAATATGTCTTCCACAGAGGCGAGTATGCCGCCTGGGAGGCGGAGCACGCCAAGGGCAACAATCCGCCCGGCACCGTCTTCCGCGACAACTGCCTGCCGATCGTCGAGGCCGGGCAGGCGCTCCTGGTCGACGACGACTACGCGCTCGACGACACCGTCACACTGACGCCGACGCCAGGGCATTCGCCCTGCCATTGCTGCGTGAACATATTTTCGAAGGGGCAGCGCGCGGTGGTCGCCGGCGACCTCATGCATCACCAGATCCAGTGCCGCGAGCCGGACTGGTCGGCGAAGCCGGATTGGGATCCCAGGCAGTCGGCAGTGTCACGGCGAAAGTTCTTCGCCTCCGTCGCCGATACCGATACGCTGATCCTGCCGATCCATTTTCCGGCGCCGACGGCAGGGTGGATCAAGCCGCTCGGGAGCGCTTTCGACTACCGCTTCAAGCGGGAGTAGGGACTGTTGAACGGGCTTGAACCGATGCCGCCGCCTTACCTCGCCCCGCTTGCGGGGGAGAGCTCGAATTCGATCGTAGATCGAATTCGGGTGAGGGGCCTTCCGCTGGTCCGACTGTCACCGTGATTGTGGATGCAGCGCCTCACCCCAACCCTCTCCCCGTAGGTACGGGGCGAGGGAGCAGAGTGTCGCCGTGGCGCGCCTTAGGCGCTGACCTCGCACTTCTTCATGAAGCTGTTCTTGGCCGCGCCGGCGAGCGGCTTGCCGTCGGAGCCGACGGCCTTGGGCGCGCAGACCTCCTGCTTGCACTTCTTCAGGAACGACGTCTTGGCAGCGCCGGCGAGCGGCTTGCCGTCCTTGCCCACGGCCTTGCTCTCGCAGGTGTCCTCCGCGAAGGCCGAGCCGGCCGCGAAGGTGGCGATGATGGCAGCCAGAAAAATCCGCTTCATGATGGGTGTCTCCCTAGACCAAAATGGCCTGTCCGAATTGGAACTCGGAATCATGGCGCAATCAAGCAGGATCAGCGCTCGCTCTTGGTATCCGCCTCAATTTTTCCGATGTGCGGAGATTGCCATCGCCTCGCCGGGCACGTGCTGCACTGCGCGCTGACCGGTCACCACAAACCTGTTAGCCTCAGCCCATTCCAGCAGGAAGGGAGCATTGCGATGGATGCCGTGACAGGCCCGCAAACCACCGACCAGCATTCCCATCTCGTTCAGCCCCAAATCATGGACTGGCAGCAAACGCGCTTTCCGGGGTGCGAGGCTAAGACGTTGCTGTTCGATCGCAGCACGGGTTTGATGACAGCCCTGATGCGCTTTGCGCCGGGGGCGGTGCTGCCTGATCATGAGCATGTCGGCATCGAGCAGAGCTATGTGATCGAAGGCGCGCTCGTCGACAAGGAGGGACCTGCCAAGGGCATCGCCTGCAAGGCCGGCGAATTCATCTGGCGCGAGGCGGGCAGC
Source organism: Bradyrhizobium sp. ISRA430 (assembly GCF_029909975.1). NCBI lineage: Bacteria > Pseudomonadati > Pseudomonadota > Alphaproteobacteria > Hyphomicrobiales > Nitrobacteraceae > Bradyrhizobium > Bradyrhizobium sp. ISRA430. The sequence goes on along the minus strand of NZ_CP094516.1, from coordinate 1,492,986 downwards.
CGTCATGCCGCCTGGTGCCCGGAGGGCGCACTGATCCTTGCGATCTTCCAGGTGCCCAACAAGTTCTTCGAGGCCGATGGTCGGGCGGTCGATGCGTCCGGCCAGGATTGGGACGAGGCCTGGGGCCATACGGCTCCGCAGCGGGCGCCTCGCGCTTAGCCGCTTCGAACGCCGCGGGCTAGCAGTGCCTTGAAGTCGGTGCGTGCACGCTGCGCCTCAGTGCGGGCGACCTCGGACGCATCACCAAGGCCGAAATAGCCGTGGATCAGGCCGGCGCCTTCGTGATGCTTCACCCGCACGCCGGCCGCCTCCAGCGCCCGTGCATAGGCCGTCCCTTCGTCGCGCAGCGGATCGAACCAGGCTGTCGTCACGATCGCGGGCGCGACGCCGGCAAGAGACGCCGCGCGCAGCGGCGAGACCCGCCAGTCCGCGGCGTGGCCGGGATCGGCGAGATAGTGGCCGCAAAACCATTCCATCACGGCGCGCGACAGGAAATAGCCTTCCGCATTCTCTGCGCGCGACGGAAATCGCGTGTTCTCCCGCGCATCGGCGTAGCTACCGACGACGTCGGTCACGGGATAGACCAAGAGCTGTGCAGCGAGCTTGATGCCGGCATCGCGGCAGGCGATCGCAGTCGTCGCCGCGAGATTGCCGCCGGCGCTGTCGCCGGCGACGCCGAGCCGCTTCGGATCTCCGCCAAATTCCGTGACGCGGTCGAATACGTCGCGCGCCGCGGCAAAGGCGTCCTCGAACGCGCCGGGAAAGCGCGTCTCGGGCGGCCGCCGATAGTCCACGGACACCACGACCGCGCCGGTCTCGATCGCCAGCCATCGCGCCTGCCTGTCGTGGGTTTCCAGATCGCCCGCGACCCATCCGCCGCCGTGAAAGAAGACCACGGTCGGCGTGGGGCCCGAGCCGATCCGATAAACGCGCGCATCGAGCTGACCGGCGCCGCCCTTAACCTTGATATCCTGCACGGTATCGACCGGTGGCGGGGGCACCGCGGCGCGTGCAGCAGCCAATGCGCGCAAGGAATCGCGGGCGCTTTGTGGCGTCATCGTTGCGGGATCGCGCAGCGGCAGCATCGGAATGATCTGGGCGATGACGGGATCGAGCGGCGCTGCCATGGCGGGTCCTCACAGGGGTTCTTGGTCTTGCTTGTCGGGTAGCATAGATTTTGCGCGCCGCATCGGCAACCGGAGCTCCGTTGCGATGCCGCAAAAGAACGGGCAGGGGAGGTTTCGTCAGGTGGAATTTGAAACGCTGGTCCAGTCGCGCCGCAGCGTGCGTGGCTTCAAAAATGAGCCGGTGCCGCGCGCCGTGATCGAGGCGATCATCGAAACGGCCAAGCGCGCGCCGTCATCGATGAACACCCAGCCTTGGCATATCCACGTGCTCACCGGCGCGCCGCTGGAACAGGTGCGCCGCCGCAACATGGAAGAGATGATGGCCGGCGCCAAGGTCAACCGCGACATCGTCAGCCATGGCGAGTATCAGGGCGTTCATCGCACGCGGCAGGTCGACATCGCAAAGAAACTGTTCGGCGCGATGGGGATCGCGCGCGACGACAAACCGATGCGACAGGACTGGGTGTTACGTGGCTTTCGCCAATTCGACGCGCCGGTCTCGCTGGTGCTGACCTATGACCGCGTGCTCGACCCCGGCGCCGTCTGCCATTTCGATCTCGGCGCGCTCTGCTACGGCATCGTGCTCGCGGCCTGGGATCGCGGCATCGGCTCCGTGATCAACGGGCAGGGTATCATGCGCTCCGACATCGTGCGCGAGGTCGCCAGGATTCCGCATGATGAAGTCATCATGACCTGTGTCGCAATGGGATATCCGGATGACACATTTGCTGCGAACGCAGTGCGCTCGGATCGCGAGCGCAATGGCGAGTTCGTGCGGTTCGTCGGCTTCGCCGACTGAGAGAGTGCGCCGCCCGCGGCGGAGGAGATTATTCTCCGCAGGAAATTTTTGATGCGGACAACTTGTCGGCTCTTGCAATCTCGATTGCGCGGGAGGAACAATATCGGACGTGAAAGGTTTGTTGCTGGCGCGAGGGAATTGATATGCGGCGGCTGGCTAGCCTGGTTCGACGGTTCTTTGGTCCGCGAGTGCGGCCCCCCGTTGATGATGATCCAAGTCTTCCTTTTACACCCGAAGAGTTCGGCCGGCTGATCCGCAGCGGCAAACGCCAGGATATGAAGCGGCTCGCGGAAGGATTGGCGTGCCGGTCGATTCCGCGCCGCGCCAGATACCGGGCCACACACTAGGCCCGTCTCGCAACGCTCGTGCCCTTAGCAGGCTGATCGAGTGCACACGCTCACCTTGTGAGCGCGACGTTCTTGAACGAGGTGAGGAGCGCCTTTTCCAGCTTTCCCCTCATTCCGCACAGAATGTTGTAAGCCTCTTCGCGCGGCATCGTCGGCTTGTAGTGCCGATGTTCGATCAGCGCTGCGAAGATGTCCGAAATCGTGAGGATGCGAACGACGTCGCTGATGCTCTCGCCGCAGAGCGCATCGGGATAGCCGCTGCCGTCGAGGTATTCGTGATGATGCCGCACGGCATCGAGGATCTCGGGCGAAATATCCTTGTGGTCCTTCAGGAAATCATAGCCCGCAGCCGGATGAGTCTCGATCAGGGACCTTTCCTCGGCATCCAGACGCCCGGGCTTGTCCAGGATCGTCAGCGGAATCCGGGCCTTGCCGATGTCGTGGAACATGGCGGCCGAATAGAGCCGCTCGAGATCGCTCCGCCTGACGCCGAGGCTCAATCCGAAGTCGATTGCTACGCCGGTTACGAGCAGACAGTGCTGGTAGGTGCCCTCGTGATGACGCCGCACCGTGGTAAGCCATTCGGATAGCCCGTGTTCGGCAATGCGATTGGCGATCTTTCCGCCGGCTTCTTTCGCTCCATCCATGTCGATCGGCTGGCCGAGTGTCACGGCGGTGAACATCGAGGCGATGGTGGTCGCCGCACTTTCGACGGCATTGTCCGGTTGCGACGCATCGCCTGACGCCGCGGCCGCTGGTTCGGCGCGATCAGCCAGTACCGTCAGCAGTTTTGCTTTGTTGGTCGTTCCGGGAAGGACGAGCGTCGCCCCGAGGGCGTAAGCCTGCGAGATGCAGATGTGGGACGTGTCCTCGACCAAAAAGATGCGCTTCTTGGCCTTTGCCAGCTTGGCTGCCCGCTTCTTGATCGCTGCGATGTTTTCGAGAGCACGCAGGTCCGCGCGGATGACCACGGCGAAAGGCACTTGCGGGAGCCTGGCTTCGGCGTCGAGTCGTTCACCCGCGACGGTGAATTGCTTTTCGAGGATCGAGCAAACGCCTACGAGTTTCTCGGAGGAATCGGCCAGCACATGCACGAATCTGGGAGCCGCGTGGGCCTCGCGGGGACTTCCGGCGAATTCGTCGGAGCTGGGTATGGTTCGCGCGTTCTGCACCGCTGAATGACCCTTATGTTTTGATGCTCTGGGCGATGCTTCAGGGCCTACTTGGCTTCACCCGGCCTCAGCGCGGCCGCCTTTTGTCCCTTCGTTGTCTTCTTCCTGCTCTCAGCGGTGACAAAATGAACACCGGCCATGGTTCCGTCGATCCAGACCAACTCGCACCGCCGGTACGCCAGTCCCGTGGACGACAGCAGCATGAAGAATTCCTTGGCTTGCAGGACATCGAGCGTTCCCTCCACCTCGATCTTGGCGCCCGTTTGCGACACGTCGAGCAGGACGCAGCTTCGTCGCCATGTGCCGTCCGAGCCCATCAGGTTGACGGACTGCCTGTGATCCATCCGCACGCGAAGCGCCTTGCGACTGTCGAATTTCATCGGCTCACCCCCGTTTTTGCGTCACGATGACCCGGATCGCTGATGTTGGCGTTTGCCGTCATTTCGCCCCAACGAACCGTCCATTGGCTGGTCGACAAAAGAAGTGTTTCGAAGATCTGCTGCGCTCGCTCCCGTTCTGCAAAGGAGAGCCGCATGCCGCCCCGGTTGCTGAGGATGGCAAGCGTCGTCTGCCAGTTCAGTCGTGAGGCTCGGCAGGCCATGACCAGCCCTTCGCAATCGGGGGCGGTCATGACGTGCTCGATGAGCTCGATCGGAACTCCCGCGAGCACCGACAGCGCTATGTGAAGGTTGGCGATCTCGCCGCGTATGGCGAAACGGTTGACCGTCGAGTCGCTCAGCTTGCCGACGCGACTCAGTGCGACGATCTCGGGCCTTGCACGTTCGTAATCGGCGGCGCAGGGGCGCTTCAAGCTGATCGGAGCGGGCTTGGGACCCGATGCGGTACCCGGCGGCGCGTAGGAGTCATTCGGCTTCGCGGCCGGTGTCTGCCGCGATGAGGGAGTGAGCAGCTTGCGCACGATCACGTCGGGCGTGCCCGGCCTGAGTGCCAGCGCCTTCGTAATCTCGCCGTCCTGCTCGCCCCGATCAATCAGTATCGCGTAGGCCGCATCGGAAAACCTGGCTCCCGGGTTCTTGATGACCGCAAGACAGACCGTGCTGCTGCCGCGCTTCACCACCATCTCGGTTACGGCGGGTTCGATTTTTTCTCGAGCCGAGATCGCGAGAAGGTGAAGGTCGCCACCGGACGTCGCGACCATTTCAAGATCAGTCGGGGCGAGTGCCTGCGATCTGAGCAGTACCGGGCTCGCAATGGCGGGATCCTCATGCCGTGCCAGCCGTTGCAACGTCTCCTTCGGCGCCACTGTCAGCTCGGAAATAGCTATGCTGAGCTGGAGCAGCGTTTTTGGAGTGACCCGTTCGGTCAGACGAAGGAGAATGCCATCGACGACGTTGACAAGCAGCTCGTGCGGGCGGTCGCCGGAGGCAGAGAGCAGGTGAACAATGCCGGAAACGATACGCGCACATCGCTCGGGCGGGCAGGTCGCGACCGCCTCTTCCAATTCAGCAAGAATTTGCGCAGGCGAAATTGCCATCATGGCAGGGCCTGAATTGAAAACACTTCAGCTATTCAATGAGATTGATTTCGCCGCAGAGTTGTTAATTTGAATTTTAGACCTTGATGGCCGGGGTATTGCCGCACCGTCGCAACCACTGGAAACGATATCGAAATTTGGCAGGCATCGATCCGCCGTCTTGTCCTCCGAGCCGGGGACTCGCCAACTGGTTGAAAGGATCCAGGATGATTCTTTCGGTCGAGCGGGACAACCGAAAGGGGGAAATCAGACCGGTAAGTGCCGGACACGCGTCGTTTCCCGGCGCGATTTCAATTTGCCATGAACAATATTGATGAAACGCCCGGATTGGCGCCAAGGGTATTTCGCTTTTCAGACGTCGATGAATTTCGCAGTTCGATCCGTGGCTTGAACGTCGAATTCACGCCGTTCGTGCGAAGGATCGCTGCCGAGCAGCTCATACTGCACCTGCCAGGCTGTGACGTGAACGTGACGCGGACGTTCCCGCGCGTGGTGGATGGGCAGCTCGTCGCGAACTGCACGGCGATCGGCTTTGCGATGGACGATCACGACGTCCCCATTCGCTTCAATGGTGCACAGCGGGATCGTGCGGTCGTTGTCATCGGCAGCAACGGCTCAGCCTATAATGCCATCGAGGAGGTGCAGCGGCACATTGCCTCAGTCGTCTTCAGACCGGAGGTAACGGATCGTGGTTGGCCGGAGACGAGGTCAAACTTCAGGATCTTCGAGACGAGTATTCCGGCCCTGCATCGGCTGCGGAGGGTGGTCACGGAGGTAATAGCCGCCGCTTCGGTTCCGACCGATCCCGCCGAAGTGCCGCTAAAGGCCTCCGCCATGAAGGAGTCCCTGCTCGCTGCCGTCGATGAAGCCTTCGAGAATGTGGTTTCCGCGCGCTGGACGGTGCGGCCGAACGACGAGCGGCACTTCAGGATCTTCCAGGACATTCGGGCCTTGCTGTCGGACGATCTCTCCCAACCCATCTACAGCGAAGAGATCGCCCGCAAGCTCGGGATGTCGGTTCGCACCATGCACGACATCGTCCGGCGCTATCGTGGCATGAGCCTGCACCGCTATCTGCGCCTGCGCCGGCTATGGCTGGTACGCAAGCGCCTGCTTGCGGGCGCCGACAGCGTGAAGGCCGCGGCACTTGCTTTCGGCTTCTGGCACTTGAGCGACTTTTCCGGGAGTTATCGCGATCAATTTGGCGAATCGCCGTCGGAAACGCTCGAGCGCGGCCGCAAGGCCTGACGCTTGAGGCTTGGTCAAGAAGTAGATTGGGCCCGGGCTGCAGTTTCATGCTAGCCTGCCGGCATGAGCAATCGCATCCTCGTCCTCTACGGTTCCTACCGCTCCGATCGCATGGGCATTCGCCTTGCGAACTTCATCACCGATCGCCTGCGCGGCCGCGGCGAAGATGTCGAGTTCATCGACGCCAAGGCGGTCGGACTGCCGATGCTCGACCGCATGTACAAGGAATATCCCAAGGGCTCGGTGCCCGAGGCGCTCGAGAAGCTGGCCGGGCAGATCCGCGGTGCCGACGGGTTCGTCTTCGTCACCGGCGAGTACAATTGGGGCATTCAGCCCGGGCTGAAGAACCTCACCGACCATTTCCTGGAAGAATGGTTCTGGCGTCCGGCTGCGATCGCGAGCTATTCCGCCGGCCGACTGTCCGGCGCGCGTGCCGCGACTGCCTGGCATGGTACGCTATCGGAGATGGGTATGGTGGTGGTGTCGAGCACCATCGGTGTCGGCCCGATCGCGCAGACTCTGTCGGCCGACGGCGAGCCGATCGGCGAGGGCGGCAAGGCGCTGGAACGGTCGTTCCCGCGCTTTGCCGACGACCTCCTGTGGTGGATCGAAGCCGCCAAGGAGCAGCGCGCGCGGAAGGCGCCGCCTTACTGAGAGACGGTGCTCTAAAGCGCGATGAGATTGGAATGAATCGTCATCGCGCTTTAGGTTGTTGTTTAAGCATGATCTTTTCGGAAAGCCGCTCTCGCACTTTTCCGGATCATGCTTTAGGCCGCCCTGACTTCGCTCAGGAAGCGGTTGAACTGTCCGGCGAGATCACGCGATTGCGTTGAGAGTTGCTCGGCCGCGCCAAGCACCTCGCTTGCTGCCGCACCGGTGTCGTCGGCGGCGCGCTGCACGCCGCTGATGTTGGCGTTGACCTCCTGCGTGCCACGAGCGGCTTCCTGGACGCTGCGGGCGATCTCCTTGGTCGCCGAGCCCTGTTCCTCGATCGCGGCCGCAATCGCGGTGCCGATCTGATCGATCTCGGCGATGACGTCGGCGACGTTGCGGATCGCGTTCACGGTCTCGTCGCTCGCGGCCTGGATCGCCGAAATTTGCTCGGAGATTTCTGTCGTGGCCTTGGCGGTCTGGCCGGCCAGCGACTTCACTTCGGAGGCAACCACGGCAAAGCCGCGGCCGGCATCACCGGCGCGGGCGGCCTCGATGGTCGCGTTGAGCGCCAGAAGATTGGTCTGCTCCGCGATGCTCTGGATCAGCGTGACGACATCGCCGATCTTCTGCGCGCCCTCGGCGAGTGCGCGGGCGGTGTCGCCGGTGCGGCGCGCGTTGTCGACGGCACGGGCCGCAATCTCCGTGGACTGGGCGACCTGGCGGCCGATCTCCGCGATCGAGGAGGTTAGCTCCTCCGTGGCGCTCGCAACCGTCTGCACGTTGGTCGAGGTCTGCTCTGATGCCGCCGCCACCACTGCGGCCTGACTGTTGGTCTGAGCCGCGGTCGAGGTCATCGACTGCGCCGTGCTCTCCATTGCAGTGGAGGCCCGGGACAGGCCACCGACGAGCTCGGTGACCTTGGCCTCGAACGCGCGCGTGAGCTCGTCGAGCACCTGGGCGCGGCGCATCTTGCCATCGTTCTCGGCCTGCTTCTCGGCCGCGAGCCGGTCGGCCCGGATCATGTTGTCCTTGAAGACCTGCACGGCGGCGGCCATCGCCCCGATCTCGTCGGAGCGCTCGGCGCCGGGGATCGCTTCGGTGACGTTACCCTCGGCGAGCCGCGACATCCGTGTCGTCAGGCTGACGATCGGCGCGCAGACACGGCGGCGCACCATCACGACAAGCCCGATGCTCGCGATCAGCACGGCGGCGAGGCCGGCCAGCGCGATGCCAAAGCTCGTGCGCGCGGCGGTGGACGCACCGGCGAGGATCTGCTCGGCATTGTCATAGAAGGCGTCGCGGACCCCGATGATCGTGCCGAGGCCGCGCTGCGAGGCGGCATAGTAGGTTTCGACGTCGTGCTCGTACTTGCCGCTGACGGCGCCGTCCTTGGCGAGCTTGAGCTCGCGGCCGAATTCCTCGACATAGACCGCGTTCATCTTCTCCAGGGCGGCGGCGACGTTCGCAGGCGTTGCCGGATTGCCGCGCAACTCCATCAGCGACATCACGAGCTGGTCGTTGCGGCCCTGCGAGCGGCTGACCTCGGCCTTCTCCGCATCGGTCGCGACCTTTTTTCCGCCGACGAGGTTCTTGTGCACGCTGGCATTGAAGCCGCCGATGTCGCGCAGCGTCATGGCGATGTTGGCGTTGTTGGCCTGGCGGTAGGCGTCGCCGTTCAGAATCGCCATGCGGCGGACCTGCTCATTGAGAAGGGCGGTGACGCCACCATTCAGCACGGCATTGTCGGCGACGATCTTCTTGGCGGCGTCCTTCCGCGCCTCCGCGGGGCCGGCGATCGCCTTGTCGATGGCCTCGCGCAGCGCGGAAAATTTCGAATTGATGGCGTCGATATTGCTGCCGATGGTGTTGCCGTCGTCGAAGGAGCCGGGCAGCTCCTTGCGCAGCGCGGTCATCCTTTCGCGGGCGCCGTCGGTCTGCTTGCGCAGCCTGTCCTGCTCGGTGAGCTGCGCCGGATCGACGGTGGCTGGCCCGTAAAGGATATTGGTGGAGAAGCCGCGCTCGGGATTGAGATAGCGCGGGATGTCGCTGACGGCGCGGACGATCGCGAGCCGGCCCTGCGCTTCCGCGATCCTGTCCATGGTCTGGTATTTCGTGATGGCGACGTAGACGGCGAGGCCGCCGCCGACGGTCGAGAGGGAGACGATGGCGGTGGTCAGAAGCGTTCCGATTTTCATGGGCAGTCCGGGTAATCAATGCTCGGAGAATTATTTTCCACGGACGATAGGTTGCCCTTGTTAATCCCGGGTTTACGCTGGCTCACTGGCGGACGGGTCAGTCGGGTGCCCGATCGCATTTGGCCAAAATCTCCAGCGTCGCGCGGTCGTGCTCGCCGCCGAAATATTTGGCGAGCGCCTGGCCGAAGATCGGCGCGTCCGACACCGCGCCGAACAGCGTCATCGACGAGCGGAATTTGGCATCGTCGGGCGCGCCCAGAATCGCGTTGATGGTCTGCCCCTCGACGGCAAGCACGAGGCTCGTGCATTCCGCAAGGCGCGGGCCCAGGGCAGGGTGGGCGAGGTAGGCCGTTGCCTCCTCGCGCGAGCCGATCGCGTAGCGTTGCGACATGGCGCTGAAGCCGAGGCCCGCCACCTGCGGGAAGATGAACCACATCCAGTGGCTCTGCTTGTGGCCTCGGGACAGCTCCGCCAGGACGTCGTGATAAACCGGGTCCTGGGCCCTAACAAACCGCTCTAGATCGAAAGGATCGGTCATGGGGTACCTCACCGGCCGCGATTATGCCTAACTTTTGGCTCCTGATATGGTAGCTGGTATAGAGTCTCCCGGGTGGGGGTTGGGCACCCCCGGGGGTCGATTTGGGGATCTGATGGTTTCCGACGCCGCACAAGCCGAGAGGCTATTGTCGCGCCGCCGTATTGGGCGGGCCGAGACAATCATGCTGTCTCTCGCTGCGATCGCGCTCTCGCTCGGTGCTGCCGCGTGGATCGTGGACATCGGTGATTCGGCCCCGCTGGCCTCCGCCGCCCTGCCGCCAGCCAATTCTCTGTCTTTCAACGAGCGCTTCACGTCGCTTTCAGGTGACCAGCCCGCTCGCGACCTTGGCCTGCGCCCGCTCGAGCGCTCCGCCTTGAACGCGGTCCAGCTCAAGCTCCGTGACGCCAGGGCGCTGCTCGCCCAGCAGCTCCAGGGCGGCGACTGGCGGTCGACCCTGACCGACGACGACCCCGCCGTGGCCGACGACCCGGCGCCCTCGCAGCGCGCCGATGCCGTTCCGATGCCGCGCTCGCGCCCGGTCCAGGCGGACCTCGCCGCCCAGGTCGCCTCCAGCCAAGCCTACGCCGAAACGACGCCCAAAGTCGACAACCGCAGCTTCTTCGAGAAGTTCACCGACAAGATCAAGCTGGCCTCGCTGACACCGGACAGCGGCCTGTTCCGCAAGGGACCTGATCTCGCCGCGCTCGGCTACGATTCGCGAACGGCGGTCTATGACATCTCGGCGAAGGCGCTCTATCTGCCGAGCGGTGTGACACTGGAAGCGCATTCGGGCATGGGCGCGCTTATGGACGACCCGGATCATGTCGACCAGCGCATGGTCGGAGCGACCCCGCCCGCCACTTACGATCTGAAGCCGCGCGAAAAGCTGTTCCATGGCATCCGCGCGCTGCGCATGACTCCGGCCGAAGGCACCACGGCGCTCGGTCGCGTCGGTCTTCTCACCCACAGTTACATGCTCGGGCCGCGCGGCGACTCCAACGGCTGCGTCTCGATCAAGGACTATGATCGCTTCCTGAAGGCCTACGACAATGGCGAGTTCAACCGTCTGGTTGTCGTGCCGAGCCTGAAGGGGTCGGCGACCGCCTCGCAGCGCGCAACCACCGACTCCTGATATTTGCATATTTGCCTGCTACGGCAGGGCTGCCGTTTCCCCTTCGTTAAGCCGTTCTCTTCCAGAAGCAGCCCATGACCGATCCTTCAAGTTCCGACACCCCGCTGCGCACGACGTTCAAGATCCGCCTGAACGGCGACACGCTGGCGATCGCGACCGTCGGCCAGGCCTATCAATTCCTCACAAATTACAATTCCGTCGAGTGGATGGAATTCCGCACCCTGCATGAGGACGCCGTCGCGGCGCTGGAAGGTGCGGCCGACAACGCGATGCTCGCGGTGCAGGCCACCAACGCTGTGCGTGCGCTGTTCGTCAGCGCAAAGCTGCTCTGAGCACCAGCACATCGTAGCCGGGATAAAGCGGCTAGCGGCTACGCCTGGGCGCGATGTTCACGCCGCGCCCAGGCCCAGCTTGGCATAGATGCGGCGCGCATAGGCGCCGAATGCGTCGGTCGTCTTGAGCGGAAGCGCGCGCGGGAAGGGCAGATCGATCGCGAAGTAATCGGCCATCTTCGCCGGTCCCGCCGTGAGCACGGCGCAGTGCGAGGACAGGAAGACTGCTTCCTGAATCGAGTGCGTCACGAAGATGATGGTCTTGCCGCTCTCGCGCCAGATCCGCAGCATCTCGAGGTTCATCTGCTCGCGCGTCAGCGCATCCAGCGCGCCGAACGGTTCGTCCATCAGGATCAGCTTGGGATCGTGCACGAACGCGCGCGCGATTGCGGTGCGCTGCTGCATGCCGCCCGAGAGCTGCTGCGGGTATTTGTCTTCGTAGCCGGCGAGTCCGACGAGGTTGAGCAGGTCGCGCGCCCGTTCGCGCGCAGCCTTCATCGGCAAGCCGACGATCTCGGCCGGCAGCAGCACGTTGTCCAAAATGGTCCGCCATTTCAACAGCAGCGCTTGCTGGAACACCATGCCGATGTCGCGGGTCGGATCGAACGGGCTCCCGGCATTGCCGATCTTGACGGTGCCGCCGTCCGCGCCATGCAGGCCGGCCAAAATCTTCATCACCGTGGTCTTGCCGCAGCCGGACGGTCCGACCAGCGACACCAGCTCACCTTCCTGCACGTCCATCGTGACGTCGGAGACGGCGAGAAATTCGGCTCCGCCGCTGCGATAGACCTTGCGGACGCCGCGCAGGCTGATGAAGGGCTCAGCCGTCATGCCAGCCATTTGTCCAGGTTGGCCGCGACGAACGCATCGTCGCTGAGGTCGGCGTGCTCGCGGCAGACGCGGTCGATCTCCTCTTTCTGCCCGGGGCTCAGGCCCTCGCTTGGATCGAGGCACCACAGGCCCTGAATCAGGCCCTGACGCCGCAGCACTTCGTGGCAGCCGGCAATGCAGCCATGGAAATTGTTGGCGACGTCGAAGAACGCGCTGTTGCAGTCGGTGACGCGTGCATCGAGCGCGAGCAGATCGGCCGGCACGGTGTCCTTGTGCCGCGCCGCCTTGCAGCGCTCGAACTGCTTGATCGCGCTCGCAGTCCAGACCGACCAGTGTCCGAGCAGCCCACCCTTGAAGTAGGTCCGTGTCGTGACGCCCTTGTCGCGCAGATCGAACGGCAACGTGAGATCGAGCAGGATGTGATCGTCATTGCCCGTGTAGAGCGCGACGCGATCGAGCGCGCCGGCCGCCGCCACACCGCGCAGCACGTCGAGCGTCTTGTAGCGATTGAACGGCGCGATCTTGATCGCGACCACATTGTCGATCGCGGCAAAGCGCTGCCAAAAGCGGCTCGACAGGACGACGCCGCCGACAGCCGGCTGGAGATAGAAGCCGACCAGTGGAATTTCCGCAGCAACCGAGGAGCAGTGCGCGATGATCTCGTCCTCGGAGGCGCTCTTCATCGCAGCGAGGCTGAGCAGCCCGGCGTGGTAACCGATGTCGCGTGCCGTCCGGGCTTCGCTCGTTGCCTGCTTGGTCGGGCCGACAAGCCCCGCGACCATAGCCAGCGGACGTTTGGTCCAGGTCGCGGCGGTCTCGGCGGCGAGCTCCAGCACCGGCCGGTAGAGGCCGACGTCGCGGATCGCGAACTGCGTGGTGTGAACTCCGACCGCAAGGCCGCCGGCGCCGGCATCGATGTAGTACCGCGTCAGCGCGCGCTGATGCGTCTTGTCGAACTTACGCTCGGAAGTGAGCGCGAGGGGATGGGCTGGCAGCACGGTTCCGTCGGCGATCAGCTTGCGGACGTCGCTGTTGATCTGGCTGTGATGCATGATGTCCTATCCGAATTCAGGGCCGGCGACGGCGAACGGCGTTTCGTTGCCAACCTTGGTGGCAGGGCCGAACCGCATGCGCTGGAACGGCCGCTCGGTCGTCCAGCCGGCGGTGGTCAATCCTTGCAGAAACTCCTTCTGCGACGCGACCGCGTCGATCAGGAGCGGTCCACTCTCGGACCGCGCGATCGCATCGACCAGCGTCAGCGCGGTCGCGGCATCATTTGCAAACAACGGGCCGATGTGGCGTGCGGTTCGCCCATCGCGGACCAGTGCGATGGACCCGTTCGCTGCGGCGATGCGCGAACCGGAGCGCTGCGCGAACGCGGTGAGAAGGGCGGTTCGATCGAAGCCGGTGGCTCGTTTGTCGCGCGCGCAAAGTGCATCCAATGTCGCTGGCGCAGGCGGCGGCGCCGCGCCTTGCGAGGATTTTTCCAACTTCAGCCGGCGCAACTGCAGTGTCGGCGTGAAGCCGAGGGGACCATAGACCGCGGCGCCATCGGGCGTCGCGTCGAGCCAGCTCGTCAGGCCGCGCTTCCTCGCCGTCTCCAGACAGGCGTCGACGAGACGCGTCGCAAGGCCGCGCCGGCGGTGACTTGCCGTGACCAGAACCATGCTGATCCAGGCGTTATTGCCGGAGTAGGGCAGCAGCGCTGCCGTTGCGACGAGCCGAGCGTTGTCGCGAACGCCGAACACGACGCCCTCGCGCAGGAAGAAGCGCCAGTCGTCCTCGTTCTGGTTCCAGTGCGCTTCCGTCGACAGCATCAGGGCGGCCGCTGCATCTGCGACGTCGAGCTGAACGACAGGAACGTCGTCAATAGCGGCCATCGCGCACCTCATACTTGGTGGGCTTGCCGAGGCTCGGCATGGCGCGGCCGACCCAGTCCGCCGTCCAGGCGATCAATTGCTCGGTATCGACGACCGGCAGCCCGAACAGTTCGACCGCCTTTGACGTGTCGGTCAGCCACGCCGTCGGCTCTTCCTTGCCGACCAGCACCGGTGCGCGGCCGAACCTCGCACCGAACTTCGCCGCGAGATCGCGCACCGCTAAAATCTCGCGGCCGCTGACATTGATCGGCGAGGTCGGCGTCGTGCAATGCGCAAGGCAGCGCAGCGCCTGCGACGATGCATCGCCTTGCCAGATGAAATTGACGTGACTGATGCTGACGTCGATCGGCGTGCCCGTGAGCACCTTGGTCGCGATGTCGTGGAGTACGCCATAGCGCATGTCGATGGCGTAGTTGAGCCGGAACAGCCGCCCCGGCGTTCCGAATTTGCGCGAGAAATACTCGAACATGCGCTCGCGGCCGACGCAGGACTGGGCGTATTCGCCGGGCGGATTGGGCGCCATGTCCTCGCTCGAACCTTTACCGTCGACCGGGACGAAGGGATAGACGCAGCCGGTCGAGAACGCCACGATCCGCGAGGCGGGGAAGGCTTGCGCGACCAGCGCCGGGACATGGGCGTTCATCGCCCAGGTCAGCGACAGGTCGCCCTCGGCGCCGAACTTGCGGCCAGCCATGAAGACGATGTTGGATGCCTTCGGCAGCGCATCAATCGCGCGCTCGTCCATCAGATCGCAGTTGATCGTCTCAATGCCGCGTGCGTGCAGCCAGTCCTTGACGCTCGCGTCGCTGAACCGGGCGACGCCGATGACGCGGCGCTCGGGTGCGGCCGCCTTGGCGAGGCCGGCCAGTGTCGGTCCCATCTTGCCGCCGACGCCGAGGATCATGATGTCGCCGTCGACCCTTTTGAGATCGTCGATCAGCGCCTGGGTCGGTCGGCACAGGAGATCGTCGAGCGCGGCGACGTCCGGGATCGTTGTCGGCAGCGTCTGGCGGGTGAGCAGCATGGGTGGTTCCTTGTCGATAAGTCACAGCCTTGCGCCGCCGACCACGAACATCCGTTCGAGGGCCAGCACCAGGCCGTAAAGGGCGACCCCGAGCAGTGTCAGCAGCACGACGGCCATCACCATCGCGGGCGTATCGAGCGCCGACTGCACCTGGATCATGAGATAGCCGAGCCCGCGCTCCGAAGCGATGAACTCGCCGACGATGGCGCCGGCCACGGCCAGGATGGCGCCGACCTTCATGCCGGAGAACACGTAAGGCAGCGATCCCGGGAGCTGGATCTTGCGGAACAGCGTCCAGCGCGAGCCGCGGAGGGATTTGACGAGATCGAGCAGGTCGGGCTCGACCTCGCGCAGGCCGCGCGCCGTGGTGAGCAGGATCGGAAAGAAGCAGATGCTGAATGCGATCAGGATGTTGGGCACGATGCCGTAGGAGAACCACACGATGAAGAGCGGCCCGAGCGCCACCTTCGGGATCATGTTCAGCGTCACGAACAGCGGCAGCAGGAGCAGGCTCAGCAGCGGCGCCCAGCTAAAGATCACGGCCAGCGCGATCCCGACGACGGCGCCGAGCGCGAAGCCGCCGAGGATCTCGATGGCTGTTACCAGCGTGTTGGCGCCCCAGGCATAGCTTGCTGTTCCCAGCGTCTGCACCGTCGCGAGCGGGGAGGGCAGGATGAATTTCGGCACGTGGAAGGCGTCGACCAGCACCTGCCAGAGCACGAGCACGGCCAGATGCACGATCAGGACGATCGCAAAGCTGCGCGCAGTGCCTCCGCCGTCACCTGTCACCGACTGCTCCCTGTTGGCGCGGCCACCCGCGCCGCGACCGTAAGCCTAGCCTCGTCCGGAGCGACTTTCAACCAGTTGGTTGATTATGGCCGGAGCGACTGCAGCACCAGATCGACGACATGCCTGCGGCGGGCGCGCCGCGCGGCGCGGCTCGACAGGTCCTTGCCGAAGATCGCCGACAGCGTCGGCGTGTTCGAGAGATAGAAGTAACTAAGCCCCGCAATCGAGATGTAGAGCTGAACAGGGTCGATCCCCTTGCGGAACGCGCCGCCGCGGACCCCCTCGTTGAGAATGTGGGAGACGCTTCGGATCAATGGCGAATGCATTGCCTCGAGGCGCGTCGAGCCGCGGACGTGGCGCGCGCCGCCGCGGTTCTCGTCGTTCAAAAGCACGATGAAATCAGGGTTTGTTGCGAGGTAGTCGAATGAAGCCTCGATCAGTTTCCGGATCGCCTTTTCCGGCGCCAGGCCTTCGAGGTTGAGCTGGCGTTCCTGCTCGCGAATATCGGCGTAAACCCATTCGAGCACGGCGAGATAGAGCGCGTCCTTATCGCCGAAATGGTGGTAGACGAGCTGCTTGTTGACGCCCGCGCGCTCCGCGATCTCGTCGACGCGGGCGCCCGCGAAACCGTGCCGGGCGAACTCCAGGCGCGCCGCGGTCAGCAGCTTTTTGCGGGTGGCGGCGGGATCGCGCCGCTGCGGCACAGAGTCGCCAGATCGTTTCGAGGGCATTTCCAACCAGACAGTTGACAATTCGAGGAGGGGCCTGTTGCATTGGTAGCCTCACATGGGGAGAGCGACAAGCCGGTCGCGGAACGAGGAGAGATGCGATGAAGCGTTTGCAGACGGCGGGCTCGGCTCTGGTCCTGGCCCCGATCTTGGCCCTGATGCTCGGTCTGCCGGCAAGTGCCGGAGAGGCGGTCAACCTGACCCTGAACTGGACGCCGACGGCCGACCACTCACCGTTCTACTACGCCAAGGCGCAAGGCTGGTACGAGAAGGCCGGCATCGATCTCACGATCGAGACCGGCAAGGGCTCCGGCGTCTCCGCCGCCAAGGTCGGCTCCGGCGGCTCGCCCTTCGGCATCGCCGATCTCGCCACCATGCTGGTGGCGAAGGGCAAAGGCGCCGACGACGTCGCCGTGATGAGCATCTATGCCAACACCGGCCAAACCTTCTACTGGCTGAAGAGCTACGGCGTGAACGGCGTAAAGGATTTCCCGAACCACAAGATCGGCAATCCGCCGGGGGATGCGTCGCGGGTGATGTGGCCGGCTTTCGCCAAGGCCGCAGGCATCGCGCCCGACTCCGTCAGCTTCGTCAACATCGGGCCGACGGCGAAGATCGCAGCGCTAAAGAGCCACACCGTCGACATCATCAGCGATTTCTACAATGAGCACGATCTCAAGGTGATCGAGTTCGGCGGCGACCTCGGCTACGTCAACTGGAAAGACATCGGGCTCAATCCTTACGGCAATTCGCTGATCGTCAACGGCGCCTATCTCCAGAAGAACCCGAAGCTCGTCGAAGACTTCGTGCGCATCTCGCAAAAGGCCTTCGCAACCTGTGTTGCCGACGTCGCGCCGTGCCTGAAGGCGCTGCTCGACCAGGTCTCCGGCCTCGACAAGGAGAATCAGGAGCGCCAGTGGGAGCGCATCAAATATCTGATGACAGACGAGTTCACGACGACGAAGTCGCTCGGCTGGATCGACGGCGATCGGATGAAGAAGGACTACGAACTGGTGCAGACCTATCTCGGCATGGAGAAGCCGTTCGACGTCACCACTTCCTTCACGACCAAGATGCTTGATCCCGCCATCAAGATGGATGCGAGCAAGGTGAAGAAGTAGAGGCGGTTTGCTCTCGTCGACTGTCGGGGCAGTGCAGCGCGTCCGGAGCACGGAGGTTAGCTGCGTCGTCGCCTTCAGTCATTGCGAGCGCAGCGAAGCAATCCAGAGTCTTTCCGCTGGGATAGTCTGGATTGCTTCGCTGCGCTCGCAATGACGAGGTTGGGAAAGCTCCGTTTCCTAAGGTCGTCCCGGCCTTCGCCGGGACACCGGAGATGGGGTCGCTTGCCCGTGCCCGCCGGGCCATTGCCGGTCACCCCACGTAACTCCACGGACATAATTAACCGGCCGTTAACCAAATCCGCCGCATCGTTAACCATTCAATAACGGGGACGAGTCGGCCGCCATGACGGCAGCAGCAAAACCTCAACGCCAGATGGTGCGCCTGCGCGGGCGATCCTACGTGGCCTTCGTGTTCGTGCCGACGGTGCCGATCCAGGACTGGCTCCAGGAGATCGACGCCACCATCACGCGCTCGCCGGGCTTCTTTGCCGGTCGGCCCGTGGTGATCGACCTGTCTTCGGTCGATCTCAGCCAGTCTGGTATCAGCCACCTGCTTGCGAGCCTTCAGGACCGCAACATCCGCGTGCTCGGCATCGAGGGCGTGGAGGAGGCGCGGTTGACCCCGGCCATGCCGCCGCTGCTCACCGGCGGGCGCCATTGCGTGATCGAGCCGACCGCGCCCAAGAAGCCGGAGACCAAGCAGCCGACCTCGCTGCTGCTCGATCACCCCGTGCGTTCGGGCCAGACCGTGATCTTCCCCGAAGGCGACATCACCATTCTCGGTTCGGTCGGCTCCGGCGCGGAGGTCGTCGCGGGGGGATCGATTCACGTCTACGGCGCGCTGCGCGGCCGCGCCATGGCCGGCGTCAACGGGCACACGAGCGCGCGCATCTATTGTCAGAAGATCGAAGCCGAACTGCTTGCAATCGATGGGTTTTACCAGACTGCGGACGACATCGACGCCGCCTTGCGCGGCAAGCCGGCGCAGGCCTGGCTGCAGGGGAATACCATGCGAATTACAGCACTGAACTGACCAGCAAAGGAGACATTTCAGATGAGTAAGGTACTGGTCGTGACATCAGGCAAGGGCGGGGTCGGCAAGACCACGACGACCGCCGCGCTGGGCGCCGCACTGGCGCAACGCGGCGACAAGGTCGTTGTCGTCGACTTCGACGTCGGCTTGCGCAATCTCGACCTCGTGATGGGCGCCGAACGCCGCGTCGTGTTCGACCTCATCAACGTGGTGCAGGGCGTCGCCAAACTGCCGCAAGCACTGATTCGCGACAAACGGTTGGAAAATCTCTGGCTGCTGCCGGCCTCGCAAACCCGCGACAAGGACGCGCTGACCGAGCAAGGCGTGGGCAACGTCATCGCCGATTTGCGCAGCCGGTTCGACTGGGTGATCTGCGACAGCCCGGCCGGCATCGAGCGCGGCGCCTCCATGGCGATGCGGTTTGCCGACGAGGCGGTGATCGTCACCAATCCCGAGGTCTCCTCGGTGCGCGACTCCGACCGTATCATCGGCATGCTCGATTCCAAGACGGTGCGAGCCGAGAAGGGTGAGCGCGTCACCAAGCACATCCTGATCACGCGCTACGATTCCTCGCGCGCTTCGCGCGGCGAGATGCTCAGCATCGACGACATCCTCGAGATCCTGGCGACGCCGCTGCTCGGCATCATCCCGGAGAGCCAGGACGTTCTGAAGGCATCCAACGTCGGCACGCCCGTGACGCTGGCGAATACCGACGGTGCCCCGGCGCGCGCCTATATCGACGCGGCCAAGCGCCTCTGCGGCGAGAACGTTGCGATGCACGTTCCGGCCGAGCGCAGAGGTCTGATGGACCGCCTGCTGCGACGGAGGGCTGCATGAGCATGGGTCTCCTTCGGCTTCTCCGCGGCAACAAGGCTTCCGCTCCCGTCGCCCGCGAACGGTTGCAGATCCTGCTTGCGCATGAGCGTGGACTGCGCGGCCAACCCGATCTGCTCGGCGTGCTGCGCGAGGAAATTCTCGCCGTTGTGTCGAAACACGTTACGCTCGATCCGACCAAGGTGATCGTGCGGCTCGAGCGCGGCGACGAAGTGTCGACGCTCGAGGTCGACATCGAGGTGCCCAACGACATCGAACGCAAACGGGCGGTCGGATAGGGGTCCGGCCGGGGTCGTCTGACTTTGGGGTGGAAGACAGGCAGTCCGCTGGCCGCAGCGGGCTGCCTTCATATCCGGCTTCGCCGCTAGATTGCCATCAAGCCATGTTGCGCTCTCAGCTTGTCGAATGGGTATTCGCCATGCTGCAGAGACACTTCGTTCGCCAGCGCGCATTGTCGGCTGGCCTCGCCGCGCTGCTTGCGGCCACGCCCGCGGTCGCATCGGCCTGCACGCGTCTGGTCTATCACGGGGTCAATGGCCAGGTGATCACCGCACGGACGATGGACTGGAGGAGCGACGTCGCGACCAATTTGTGGATCTTCCCGCGCGGCATGGCGCGCAACGGCGAGGTCGGGCCGAATTCGCTGAAATGGACGTCGAAATACGGCAGCGTGATCGCCTCGGGCTACGACATCTCGACGACCGATGGGCTGAACGAGGCGGGCCTCGTCGCCAACGTGCTGTGGCTCGTGGAGTCAGAATATCCAAAGTTCGACCAGAGCAGGCCGGGGCTGACGATCGCAGCCTGGGCGCAATATATGCTGGACAATTTCGCGACGGTGCAAGAGCCAGTCGATGCGCTCGCGAAGGAGCCGTTCATCATCGTCACCGACAACGTGCCGGGTGAGAAGCGGCTTGCGACGCTGCATCTGTCGATCTCGGATGCGACCGGCGATAGCGCCATCGTCGAATACATTGGCGGCAAGCAGGTCATCCATCACGATCGCAAGTATCAGGTAATGACCAATTCGCCGGTGTTCGACGAGCAACTCGCGCTCAACGCCTATTGGGAGCAAATCGGCGGTACTGTGTTCATGCCCGGCACGAACCGTGCGTCGGATCGTTTCTCGCGCGCGAAATTCTACGTCAACGCGATCCCGAAGGACGAGAATCCCAACCGCGCGGTCGCGAGCGTCTTCAGCGTCATCCGTAACGTCTCGGTTCCCTTCGGCATCACAACGCCGAACGAGCCGAACATCTCCTCGACGCGCTGGCGCACGGTCGCCGATCAGCAACGAAAGCTCTATTTCTTCGAATCCGCGCTGACGCCGAACACGTTCTGGGTCGACCTTCAGAAGATCGATTTCTCGCCCCAAGGCGGCAAGGTGAAAAAGCTCGATCTCGGTCCCGACCAGGACCACACCTATGCCGGCGATGCCACAGCCAGCTTCCACGAAGCCGCGCCGTTCAAATTCCTGGGCCTGCCGATGTGATCGGCGTCGGGCGGAACGGGACCGGTGCCTCAATCGTTGTGAGGAACCCGCGGGGAGAACAGAGCGATCACCGCGGCTTCGCCATACGGGAGAGTGCCCATGATGTCCGAGGTCCAGGTCCACACCGTCGCGCGGCAGATGCTGGAACAGCACGGCTTCGCTGCGATTGCAAAGGCGGCGGAACAGGCGCAGGCCTGCGAGGGCCGCGGCGAGGCGGAGGAAGCCAAGGAATGGCGTCACATCGTCGATGCCATGAAGATCATGCGCGGGCCGCATCAGAGCTGACTCGCGGAAACTGCGAACGCGCTCAGCGCTCCTCGCGATCGGTCCCTTGCGCCGGAGTTCGGTGCTGAGTTTGCGCTTGGCCGCGCTCGCCCGTCTCCTTGCAGGGAAGCTGCTCCCACGATCCGTCCGGCGCCTGCTGATAGGCGCTGCAAGTTGACGTGGCTGCCTTATCCTCGCCCTTTTGGGCCTCGGAATTCCTCGCCAGCGACGGCACCGTCAGCACCGCGGCGGCGAACGCGCCGACAAGAACGGCATGAACAATCCGCATGAGGTTCTCCTGTTCGAAGATGCCCGCATGCTGGCGAGGATTGTGACGATTGTTTGCCGATGTGGCGGTTCCGTGGCGGCATGCTTAACCCTGGCGCGAACGTTCACTGCCCAGCGGGTTCGATGGCCATCTCGTTGCGGCGGGCGCAGGCGCGCAGCCAGCCGATGACGCCCGGATGCACCGAAAACTCGTAATTGTCCTCGACCACCTTGGCCTTCACAGCCACCACTGAACCCTTCTCGATTGCTGCAGCCAGTACAGCGTCATGCTGCGGGAAGATGCCGATTTCATCGGATCCCTCGACCTGCGCGGAGAACGCGCCGAACGGCTCATCGGCGATCTTCAGCGTCGCCTCGAGGGCTTCGCCTTCCGGCAGCTTGAGCTTGGAATCCTTCAGCATCAAGATCAGCCCCTTTGCGCGGCCCACGATCAGGAAGATGCCGAGACGACGCGAGGGCTTGTCCGTGCCGAGGAGATAGTGGCGGCGGATGAGCAGGCAGGGCGCTCCACGTTCCCTGCGGAAAGCCGCACCTGCCGGCCCGCGACAGGCTTGTCCGCGGTCGCGGCAAGCGCGGGCAGCGCCAAATTCGCGGCCACGAGCGCCGCAAGCGCCGCTGTCCGGCGCTTCCAATGCATATGACTCGCGGGCATGGCCCCTCGCGCGTTGTCCTCAGCTCGAGGATTGGACGCGAGAGAAGGGCCTGAGGTTCACAAATACCTCGAGCTGCGTCGCCGGCCCGCTAGCTCTTGCTGCGGATGAAGCCGGCGAGATTGGCCTTTTGGGCCTCGCACCAGCCCGGCAGGCCGAGACGGCGCTGGTCGAGATCGGTGCTCTGGGTCGCCACCGCCACTTCCGACATGAGCGCGTCGTCCTGCTTCTCGCCCATCTTGCCGCCGGTGTGCATGTAGGCAATCGCCTTGCGCACCTTCTCGGTGGTGTCATCGGGAAGGTGCATCTGCTGCGCCTTCTGCACCAGGTCCTGATAGACCACATCGGTGTTGGGACATTCGACCTTGGCCGCGAAGGCCTGCAAGACCATCGTCACATAGACCGACCGCGGCTCAGCCTGGGCCGGCGCTGCGATCAGCAACAGGCCCGCGATCAGAAAACCATAGCGCATCCTTGGTACCTCCCCGATTTTCCGGGAAGGCTAGCGTCCATGGCCGCGATCCGCAATGGTGCCGGGGCGTAATTGTCGACCGTCCAGGCGCTACGCTATCGTGAACGTCATCCTGGTCAGGGAGAGCGACATGAGCCTCTTGAGCACGCCATTTGATCCCGTCCATGACACGGCGGTCGTCACCGGCGCGGGTAACGGCATCGGCCGTGCGATCGCCTTGGCCCTGGTCGGCGAGGGCGTGCGTACCGTGTTTGCCGACGTCAGCGCGGAGCGGGTGACTGCCGCAATCGGCGCGAGCAGCAGGCCTGACCTCGCGGTGCCATGGGTCGGCGATCTCGCCAATTTACAAGCTTGCGATGCGCTCCTTGCCGCGGCCTTAGCAGCATTGGGCGAGGTGACGCACTTCGTCCACAGTGCATCCCCACCGCGGCGCGAGGCCGATCACGCCTTCGCCGTCGATCGCAAGACCTGGCAGGAGATGCACGCCGTCAATCTCGATGCTGGATTTCATCTGGCGCGCGAAATCGCCAAACGGCTCATCATTGCCAAGCGTGCGGGTTCGTTCCTGTTCCTCACCTCTCTGCACGCGGGCACGCCGCGCAACTTGCCGCATTATTCGACGGCGAAGGCTGGAATGGCGATGCTCGTCCGGGAGCTGGCCAAAAGCTTCGGTCGCCACAACATCCGCGTCAACGCGCTGGTGCCCGGCGCCATCGCGGCCGGCGGCTTCGTGGCGGATGCCTCGCTCGCAAGACACATCCCGCTCGGTCGGCTTGGTCAAGCCGAAGATCTTGCGCCGATGGCGCTGGCAGTGCTGTCGAACAAGGTATCAGGCTACGTCACCGGCGCTGCCATCGTGGTCGATGGCGGACTGTCGCTGACGAACTGGTTCGAGGCGCCGATTCTGGACGCCTAGCTAGCGTCGCCAGGCCGGCACCGGATCGAGCGGAGTACGATAAAGTTCCTTGTGATCGCGATCGGTGACGCGCACCGAGCAACCCTTCTTCTGGAGCTCGGGCTTCACCTGCGACAACTCGCACGCCAATTGATCGGCGCGATCAGATGCCACCTCGAGATCTTCGAGGATGATACTGCCCTGGTTCTTGAACTCTTCACCAACCACAAGGTCGAAATAGTAGTAGGGCATCTTAAATCCCCCTGTGTCACGACACGTCTCAACCCGGCTCGGATGGTACCACTGAGTCGATCTTTCCCGAATGAAGCTCGCGCGCAATCTCTGTGCTTATGGCGCAAAAATCATGTGCAACATGTGAGTGAGTTAAGATTTTATTAAACATGTCGGCGCGATGATCACGCCATGGAATTGCAACAGAACCGGGCTCCGGGAACCGGCAGTTGCAAGAGAAGGCCGGCGGCATAGATCCCGACGGCCTTTTCTCTTTCACAGGCGACCGCAATATCGGTCACCGTAGTCGTCCGGACTTAAACCGTCACATCGACTCGGTCAGCGTCGTGCGCACGCATGCACATGCGTGCCTTGGCGTTTGAGTCGCGCGCGTGTTAGTTCAGCGCACCGGCATCGGCGGACGCACGACAGGTCCGTCATCGTCAGCGACGGCCTGCGAAGACATGGGTGCGACTGACGGCGGCGGAACGGCGGCGGCTTGCGATGGCGGCGGAGGCGCGGGCGCATATGTCGGCACGTAGGCCGGTGTCGCGACCGGCTTCGGCCTGCGCACCGGTGGCACTGCTGCTGGCCGCGCCGGCAGTGCGGAGACTCTTGCACGCGGCGGCTCGGCGGGCTTCGCCTCGGCCGGCTTCGGCGCGGTTGCCTTCGCCATTTCGCGCGCCATCTGCTCCTGTCCAGCCTTCAGCTCGGCAATGTTTGTCTTGAGTTGCTCGATCTGCTGCGCCATCGCGGCGATGTCGCGCGTCATCGCTTGCGCCGATTGCACTGGATCAGGCGCGGCTGCCGCAGTGCTGTTCTGAGCCGCAGGCGGCGTTGCTTGAGCTGCGGGCGGCGTCGCCTGAGCTGCCGGTGGCGTCGTCTCGACAGTGGGCGGTGTTGCCGGCTGATCGGCGACCTGGTCCGCTGGCGCCTGAGGAACGGGTTGTGCGGCTTGCTCAGCAACTGCCGGCGTCGCCTGAGGCGTCGCAGACGTGAGCGAGGACGTCAGCGCGGGCACCCATTCGGCGATCATCTGTATTGCGGTATCCCCGTGCTTTTCCCAGGCGACGGTGGCCGCGGCGCTGCCCGCGGCAAACAGCAACGTGACGAACGCGCCACCGAGCCATTTGCTGACGGACGATCGCTTACGCCTGTTCGGCAGATCGCCGGCGGCCGCGCGAACGGCCGTATCGACGGACGGCGCTGCCGCCAGTGCTGCGGCGGCCAAGTTGATCTTGGGAGTGATCTTGGGCTCCGGACGGCTCGCAGCCTCCGGCGTCTTCGCAACCTCCGGGGCCAAGGTCGGCGCGTCGTTGCCGGGACGCGAGGCCATAATCACGTCGGGCGAAATCTGCAGCGCATCGTGGGGATCGTTGTCCTTGATCGTGTCCTTCACGATTTCATCGACGATTTGCTTGCTGTTCAGCGTCGCGAGCATCGCAGCTCCTTTGCAGCCTTGTCGTTGAAGCCTTGGTCGTCCGCATTTGCGCGAGCCGATTGATTGAGTCCAGCCACCCCAAGCCCTGATGCGCACGAGTCCAGTCGGGTTTGACCAAAGCAAGGCGGCGGGATGGAGACAGTGCGGCGGTCTCCCGCCGTTTGCGGTGATGGAACCCGGGGCAAAAAACACGCGGACGTGTTCCATGCTGCCTTCTTTTCAGCACGATTTGGGCGGCATCTAGTGCTGCTGGGGGCGTTAATTGATCCGCTAGGGGGGCAGGCGGTGCCAAGATCCTTAATCGCTCTTTTCGTTGCTGCCTTGCTTCCGCTCGGCGGCTGCATGCAAGCGACCCTTTCGCCATCGACCGATGCGAGCATGACGCCGCGCGACCGGCAGTTGCTGGCGCACACACCTTACGCGCAGGCGAACGTGCCTGAGCAATATCTCCGCCACATCGTCGACTACTCCCGCAAGGAGCAGCCCGGAACGATCCTGGTCGATACGAACGCGCGTTATCTCTATTACGTGCTGCCGAACGGTAAGGCGATCCGCTACGGCGTTGCAGTCGGCGAAGAAGCCATGGCGTTTTCCGGCGTGGCGCGGGTCGGCCGGATGGCGGAGTGGCCGGACTGGATTCCGACACCTGAAATTCAGGCGCGCCTCGGGCCGTATCCGTCGCGCGTTGCAGGCGGCCCAGCCAATCCGCTTGGCGCGCGGGCGCTCTATCTCTACGCCGGTAACAAGGACACGCTCTACCGTATCCATGGCACCAACCAGCCTGAATATATCGGGCAGGCGATCTCGTCGGGCTGCATCCGGATGCGCAATGAGGACGTGATCGATTTGTTCGACCGGGTGAAGCTCGGCTCAACGGTGGTGGTGCTGCCGCCCGGGCAGAGCGCGCAAGCGGAGACGGGAGCGAGCTGGCGCGGGTGAGCGCGTCGTCAGGAGCGCCCAGCGTTTGCGGACAATTTTAGTCATTCTCTTGCGGCGTCTGTAATACTTCGCGTCTAGCGTGCAGCCCGCAAGGGGTTGCTCGCATGTATCTCGTCAAGAATTCTCCGCGTGCGCTGTTCGCTGCGCTGATTCCGCTCGCTATCGTGGAAGCCGTGCTGATGGTGTTCGCGATTGCCGGCGGACAGGTGACGGATCCCGCCGGCGTGCCGGCACCGGATCAGATCGTCGCGTTCTATGCCGGGCGCATGGCCATGAACGCGGCCCTGCTGTTTGCCGGTCATATCATGCTGCGGCAGTGGACGATCTCGAGCCGGCTCGCTTACGGTCTCATGGGCGGCGTCATGGCGGCCGTGAGCTGCGGCATTGCGATGCGCAATCACATTCAGCTTGCAGCGCCGGGCGACGGCACGGTCGTGACGATTGGACTGCTGCCGACGATCGCCGGAATGATCGGCGGATTTCTCTACGGCCAGTTTGCCGGCCTGAGCCCGGTCGCGGGCGCAGCGCGCGTCGCGTCCGGTGAAGCCGCCGCGGGTGGGTCGGAATGCCTGGCTGCACCGCTCGTGTTCGACGGCCCGGTCCAGGTCCGCACCTCGATCGCAGGGATAGCGATCGCCGCAGTCATGCCTGCGACGCTGGCAACGATTCTGCCCTACACCCTGCTGCCGCTGCTCATGCACGGCTTCGAGGACAAGAGCACCGCGCACATCTTCGCGGCCGTGATCCCGGCACAGACCTTCCTGACAATGCTGGTCGTCACGGTGATCCCGTCGACCATCTTCATGCTTTGCGTGCATCACATCGCGCGGGCGATGGGCCGGTGCCGTGCCTGGGAATATGCGGCGATCGGAGCCGCGATAGCGTTCGCATGCATGCTGCTGCTCGCGCTCATGGTGCCGCTCCTCACCGTCCTGTTGGTGCCGGCTGCGTTCTGCGCGGCCGTGATGGGCGCACTCTACCGACGCTTCGCCGGCATCGAGCCCTTGCCGTTGCCGGAGGCCGTGATCGCAACCGATTCCAACACACTCGTCGGTGCCGATCATCCGTCGCGACGCCAGCACGGCGTGATCCTCAGCAACTGACTGCCGAGGAGGGATCGTGAAGGAGCTTGCGGCGCTCGGCGCAGGTCTGCTGATCGCGGCAGTGGCGGCGCTCTGGTTCACGACCAAGCCCGTCCTGGTGAAACAGGAAATCAGGCCGCTCCAGGCGAGCGCGGACGCGCCGACATTCAGCCCGTTATCGCCGAATGCGCGGACCAAATAGGCGCCTGTTGGAACCAAAAAAGGTGAATTGCTTCACAGCGGATTCGTACCCGCTGCGCTATGTCTCAATGGCTCGTTGCCATTGGAGGCATCATGCAGAAATTCCTTTATCAATTGAATGAAAGCGACCGCCGGATTGCGCGGAAGTGGCGATTGGCCACGCTCGGCTTTTATGGATCGATCCTGGCCGGAATGGTCCTTTACATGGCGTTGCACTGGAATCCGGAGGTGAATTACGCCTCTGCTGACTCCACGGCGCATGTGAAGATCGTAAGCCCTTCACGGCATTGAGACCGCGTGTGGTTTGATTTCGCGCCTTACTGCTCTGGCCGCGCTATGCGCCACTGCAGGGTTGTTGCGTTGCCGTTGGTATCGCCCGGCGTTTTGTCGGCAGGCGAGGTGTAGAGCGGGCGATAGCGATAGGCCCACATCTTGCTACCGTCATTGCGTGTGATGACGGTGAAGTCGCCGATAGCCTTGGCGTCGGTGGGCGCGGCCAGTGGCGTCCAGCTCTCGGTGCATTTGCCGTCGCAGCTCGACGACTTGCCGCTCGTATCGCGCTCGTAATAGTAAAGCGTCATGCCCTTAAGATCGACGAGCTTGGGGCCTTGCTTGGTCAGAACGACGCGAGCCGGCGCAGTCGTCGTCTCGGGCTTCGGCGGCGGAGGGGCGTCACCGCCGCCATGGCCGTTGGCGAACGCAGGGCCGGTCGCGAGCGCGACCGCCGCGGCAGCAATGACGAACCTGAACATCGAAAGCCCCCGACCAGCAAAGTTAATCGCGCGCTAAGCGCCGAATAGCGCCGACGCTAGCAGCCGAAGGTTAGCTCCTGGTTTCGCGACCCTGCGACAAATACGGTCAGAATACGGGCTATGCCTGCACGTCGCGCAGCGGCGCGCGGCTGAGGTCGTTTCCGGCGGCGATGGCCTTGCGCAAGAGCCGCATCAGCTCCTCGCCCTCCTTGGCGGTGAGGCCGCGCAGCATGATGCGCTGCGCGGATTCGACGGCGGGCGTGATCTTGCGCAGGGTGCGGCGGCCCTCGTCGGTAATCTCGAGCTCGCGTGCACGGCGGTCACGGCTAGAGGCGCGGCGCTCGGCGAGACCTTTCTGCACGAGGCGGTCGACCACACCGGTGATCGTGGTACGGTCATAGGCGATCAGTCCGGCCAGGGTCACCTGGTCGAGCCCCGGATTGGCCTTGATGGTCGCGAGCGCCGCGTATTGCACCGGCGTCAGGTCGAAGCCGGCATCCTCGACTTCGGCCAGGAACACCGCCACGGCAATCTGCTGGAACCGGCGCGCCAGATGCCCGGGCATGTCATTGTTGTCTTTCACCGAATTCTCCTCAGCGCGGGGAAGGGTGGATCGTTGACAAGTATACTGATAGTCAGCATACTGAGCAATATCCAAACAGAACGTGACCGGGAGAAGTGCTCATGCAATTCCATCTCAATGGATTTCAGCCGGGCGATCCCGAAATCGCCGATCCCGCCGAGCGCGTTCAGCCCCCGGGCGCAGCAGGAGCCGTTCCGTCAGAGGTCGATGTGCTCATCGTCGGGTGTGGTCCGGCCGGCCTGACGCTCGCCGCCCAGCTCGCCCAATTCCCTGACATCAAGACCTGCATCGTCGAGCAGAAACCGGGCCGGCTGCTGGTCGGCCAGGCCGACGGCATTGCCTGCCGCACCATGGAAATGTTTCACGCCTACGGTTTCAGCGAGCGTGTGCTGAAGGAAGCCTATTGGGTCAACGAGACGACGTTCTGGAAGCCGGACGCGCGGACCTCGGAAACCATCGTCCGTAGCGGCAGGGTGCAGGACGTCGAGGATGGGTTGTCGGAATTCCCGCACGTCATCCTGAACCAGGCGCGCGTGCACGACGGCTTTCTCGACGTCATGCGCAAATCGCCGGCTAAGCTCGAGCCCTATTACAGCCGGCGTCTGCTCGACCTTCAGGTCGATCCTGCCGCCGGTGCCGCCGACCACGCGGTGACCGTCCGTCTTGCCCGGGTCGATTCCGAGCACGAAGGCGAGGTCGAGACGATCAGGGCGCGCTACGTCGTCGGTTGCGACGGGGCGCGCAGCACGGTGCGCAAATCGATCGGCCGCGAGCTGCACGGCGATTCCGCCAACCACGCCTGGGGTGTCATGGACGTCCTGGCGGTGACCGATTTTCCGGACATTCGCTTCAAGGCGCTGATTCAGTCGGCCAAGGACGGCAGCCTTCTCATCATTCCGCGTGAAGGCGGCTACATGGTTCGCATCTATGTCGAGCTTGCCAAGCTCGATGTCGGCGAACGCGTTGCCAACCGCAACATCACCGCCGACGACGTGATCGCCAAGGCGCAGCGGATCCTCAATCCGCACAAGCTCGAGGTGAAGGAGATCGCCTGGTGGTCGGTCTACGAGATCGGTCAGCGCCTCACCGACAAGTTCGACGACGTGCCGGAGGCCGAGGTTACGACGCGCCTGCCGCGCGTCTTCATCGCCGGCGATGCCTGCCACACCCATAGTCCCAAGGCGGGGCAAGGCATGAACGTCTCGATGCAGGATGCCTTCAATCTCGGCTGGAAGCTTGCCGCGGTCCTCGGAAAGCAATGCGCTCCATCGCTGTTGCACTCCTACTCGGCAGAACGTCAGGCTGTCGCGAAAGAGCTCATCGATTTCGATCGCGAATGGGCGGGCATTCTCGCTTCGGCGGCCAAGGCCGGCGGGGCCGATGCGGCCGAGACGCAAGACTATTTCGTGAGGCACGGTCGTTACACGGCCGGAACCGCGACGCATTACCGTCCGTCGATCATCACCGGCGCGACGTCCCACCAGAACCTCGCCGAAGGTCTCGTCATCGGCAAGCGCTTCCACTCCGCGCCGGTGATCCGCCTTGCCGACGCAAAGCCGGTTCATCTCGGCCATGCGGCGCGGGCGGATGGCCGTTTCCGCATCTATGCGTTTTCGCGCGCTGAAGATCCGGCTGCGGTCGGCTCTGCCATTCGTGCGTTGTGCAGCTTCCTGATGGAGGCGCCGGAGTCGCCGGTCCGCAAGTTTACGCCGGCGGGTGCCGACATCGATGCCGTGATCGATCTGCGTGCGGTGTTTCAACAGGATCACCGCGACCTCGCGATCGGGGCCATGCCCGCGCTGCTTCTTCCGCGCAAGAGCCGCTACGGCCTGATCGACTACGAGAAGATGTTCTGTGCCGACCTCAAGAGCGGCCACGACGTTTTTGCCATGCGCGGTATCGATCGCAAGGCGGGCTGCATGGTCGTGGTGCGGCCGGACCAGTACGTCGCGCATGTACTGCCGCTCGACGGCTTTGCCGAGCTTGCGTCGTACTTCGACGCCTTCATGTTGCAAGCGCACTGACAGGTGGCGTCGCTGTCGTTTGCTTCGTCCATGAACGGCGGATGAATATTGAACCCGCGCGCGGCACGCATACCGCGCGCATCGATCTTTTGGCGGATACAACGACAGCGCGCGGAACGCTCGTTCCGCTTGGACGTTCCGACTTCAGAGGAGGAACACGCCATGAGACTCAAGAGTGTTTTGCTTGCCGCATTGCTGCTCGCACCGACGGCCGCGTTGGCCGCGCCGGGCATCGTCACCGTCTCGACCGGACTGCGCGCCGGGCCGGGATCGGGCTTTCCCCTGGTCGATCGCATCCCTGGGGGCACCCGCGTCAACATCCATGGCTGCCTGAGAGGCAATGCCTGGTGCGACGTGAGCTTCTCCGATGATCGCGGCTGGGTATCGTCGCAATATCTCGAATACCTCTACCGGAATCACTACGTCTATCTTCCCGACTTTGCCGACGAGATCGACGTGCCCGTCGTTCCCTTCGTGCTGAGCTCGTACTGGTCGAGCTACTACGCGGGGCGGCCCTGGTATCGCCGCCACGCCTACTGGAATAACTACTGGACCTCGCACGAGCGTTTCGCGACGCGGGTAACGCTCGATCCGCGCGCGGCCCGCATCGGTCGTGCCGCGACGCGCGACGCCGCGATCGCACTCGGACGCACCGGCACAACTGTCAGAGGCAACGCCGCGATCTCCGGTCGCGATGCCGCCGCGGCGCGCCGCAACGCCGCGGTCGCGACGCGCGAGGCAACGACCGCGAGGCGCGGTGCCGGCATCGAGAGGCGAGGCATTGCGACCGCAAGGGGCAGCGCGGCGATCGCGAACGAGCGCGCCGGCATCCGCCGTGGCGAGCGTTTCGCTCACGAGCGGGCCACCGTGCAGGGTCGTAACCCGAACGCCGCGCAAGCGCGCATGACGACGCATGAGCAGGCTGCGGGTCGCGCCGCTGCTCGTGTGCAGCCGATGGCGCGCGGCCACGAGGCTCCGCGTGTGTCAGCCGCACCTGCGGCCCGCCCAGCTCCGCATATGGCGCAGCCTAATGTGAGCCACGGCTCGCCGATGAACGCGCGTGCACAGCAGATGCCGGCGCCGCGCGCGGCTGCGCCCGCGATGCCGCATGCCGGTGGCGGCGGTGGTGGTGGTGCGCCGCATATCAATGCCGCACCGCATGGCGGCGGCGCGCCGGGCGGCGGACCTGGCGGCCATCAGAAGCATTAGGCCTATCCAAAAGCCCGGCGCTCGCGCCGGGCTTTTCCTTTGGCTGGAAGCAAGGCGCCTACAATTTAAGACAGTTCTTCGTGGACAGTTTTCATCGATCGAAATATTTCTACCCAAAGATGTAGTCATCCACTCGGGGCAGCGGGGCACGGGAGGATGACGATGAGACAGAGCCAAGCGGAGACGCGCCGCCAAAATGTCGCGAAGCGTTCGATGGCCAAGGAGGCCAAGCAACTCACCGGCCTGATTGCCGGGCTGCACAAGTCGCTCGAAGATATCCGTAAGCAGCGGGCAAACACGAAATTGTCCGGCGCCGAGATCGGCCTTCTCGATGAGCGGCGCAACAATCTGCTCCTGACCATCGCGGCCCTGGACGATCGTCTGTCCGCCGTGCAGGGCCTGATCGATCTCGGCCGTCCGCACATCATCCGCGTCCACTGAACGGTTTGCCGCGTTCTCGGTTCCGTCGCGGCGGCGATGGACCCGGCCGGGCTGACGCCCGACCAACAGCAGAATCGGTAACGTGACGCGCCGCATTGCTCCTTCGCACCATCTGAACCGACGCGGGTCCACAATGCTGCCGTGGACTGCACCAAATTGCCACATGTCCGGCGAATTGCCGCCAAAGCCCGCTGCCACGACGGGCAGGGTGCAGAGCAACGCTAGGGGATGCGCATTGGCCTACAAAATGGTCGCAGAACGCGACAACGAG
Source organism: Bradyrhizobium sp. ISRA430 (assembly GCF_029909975.1). NCBI lineage: Bacteria > Pseudomonadati > Pseudomonadota > Alphaproteobacteria > Hyphomicrobiales > Nitrobacteraceae > Bradyrhizobium > Bradyrhizobium sp. ISRA430. The sequence continues at coordinate 1,460,472 of NZ_CP094516.1, read as the reverse complement.
AAGTACAGTTTTGCGCGCGAGAGCCGGCTCCTGATCGTGGCAAAGGCGAGGGTGTGGGCAAGCGAGGGATGGCGGGTCGTCATCACCGATGAGGACGGCAAGGCGTACGCGCCGAGCGAATTCGATCAATTGCTGGCGGCGTGACCGCGCGGCGGGGTTAGGGGACGACGTTGATAACGCTATTTCGGCCGGGGCGCGATCGCATCGCGCCTCTTGTGACTCTTGCCGCCGCCGTCGTGCTGGCGGCGACTGTGGCATCCGCGCAAAATCTCGACGCCGGCAAATCCCCGGCCAAGCTTTTCGCGGACGGCTGCGCGACCTGTCATCGCAGCCCTCGTGGGCTTGCAAAGGGGCGCTTCAGTCTGACGCTCACCTGGTTCCTGAAGGACCACTACGCGACCAGTTCCGACTCTGCCAAGGCGCTCGCCTCGTATCTGGAATCCGTCGATACCGCCCCGCGCACAGCAACCAAGCCTGCGGCGCGCTCGCCGCGCTCTACGCCGCGTCCGCCTCGACCCGTGCAGGATCATTAGTGAGATGTGTAGGGTGGGGTAGCGAAGCGTAACCCACCTCTTCGCGCGTGGCGACGGAAGTGGTGGGTTACGCCTTCGGCTAACCCACCCTACGGAACGGCCTTGAGGGCAAAGCCGCTACGTGCGCCGATAGGTTTGCGCCAGCAACCGGCCGTGCACGGCGCGCAGGTCCGCGCTCATGCGGGTCTGCCCGGTGGTGACGTGAGACAGCCAGGCGCCGTCGGCGGCGAGGCGTACGACGTGGAGTTCTGGCGCGCCGTCGGTTGTGCGATGGCGCTTCAGGCGCGCCTTCATCCAGTCGTTCCAGAGCTGGCGCAGTGGCGGATCGGTGACGACGACCATGCTCAGCGCCGCCCAGGGCGTATGGAAGCCGAAGGCCTTGCCGGTAAACACTGCGTTCACGTAAGCGCGCGTGAAGCTGCCGCGCGGCTTCGGATCCGCGGCGATGGCGGCGTCGATCTCGGCATCGACGCGGGCCAGGAGATCGGCGAACAGGCCTTCGATCAGCGCCTGCTTGCTCGCGAAATGATGGAACAACCCGCCCTTGGTAACTCCGGCCGCCGCCGCCACCGCCTGCACCGTGACGCCGGACACGCCATGATCCATGGCGATCGCCGCCGCACGGTCGAGCAGGGCGCGCCGCACCTGCTCTGGCTGCTTGGCGCGAGTGTGGGCGCTGCCCGGCATCAGTGCACCGTCGTCTCCGAGAACAGGTTGATGATCACGACCCCGGACACGATCAGCGCAATGCCGACGAAGGCCGCGGCGTCCAGCATCTGGCGGAACAGCACGAAGGAGACCGTGGCCGTCAGGATGATGCCGACGCCGCCCCATATCGCATAGGCGATGCTCAGGGGGATGACCCGGATCGCGACCGACAACGCGTAAAACGAGGCCACGTAGAACAACACCATCGCCAGCGTCGGCCACGGGCGCGTGAACTGCGCGGAGTGCTGCAGGAAGGCGGATGCGGTGACCTCGAAGATGATGGCGAGGGCGAGCGCTGCGTAGGCGTTGAAGGCGGAGGTCATGACAGATTCGGGAGTTTTGCGGAAAAGATACCGCGCGGTAGGTATGTTTAACCGCAATATGGCGTTTGCTTGACTGGCTACATCAGGGGCTCATATCACATGCGAGTGACGAGCCCACGACAGGCCCCCTTGCGCGGCGGCCTGATTGACCTTACGGACCTCACCATGCTCGTCATCTCCATTCAGAGCCAGGTGGTCCACGGCCATGTCGGCAATAGCGCGGCCGTCTATCCCATGCAGGCGGAGGGCGTGAATGTCGCCGCGGTGCCGACGACGCTCTTGTCGAACCATCCGCGCTATCCAAGCCTGCACGGGCGGGTGCTCGAGGCCGAGTTGGTGGCCGACCTGCTCAAAGGCGTCGAGGAGCGCGGGCTGGTCGAGCAGGCCGCCGTGCTCGTGACCGGTTATCTCGGCTCACCGGCCAATGCCGCCGTCATCGCCGATTTCGTCGAGCGCGCGTTGCGGTCGAATTCGAAGCTCACTTATCTCTGCGACCCCGTGATCGGGGATGACGGCCGGATCTACGTGGCGGAGGGCATCCTGGACGTGCTCCGTCACCGGTTGTTGCCGGCTGCAACGCTTGTTACGCCCAATCAGTTCGAGCTCGAGCTGCTCTCCGGCGTCAAGGTGATGGATGTGCAGGGTTTGCGCGCCGCGAGCACGGCGATTGCCGGGCAGGGCCGGACCGGCGTTGTCGCCACCGGTTGCGAGCTCGCCGACACGGCAGCGGGGCAGGTCGAGACGATTCTCTCTTCGGGCGGACAAATGTCGCGCTTTGCGACGGCGCGCCTGCCGATCCGCCCCTACGGTACCGGCGATCTCCTGACCGGCCTGATCGCAGCCCATCTTGCCAAGGGCGCAGCCGTCGAAAAGGCCGTGCGTCTGGCGGTGCAGACTGTGTTCGCCGTGCTGGTGCGCACGCAGCAGGAGGGATCAGCGGAGATGCGGCTCGTTCCGCTGCCCACGACACCACCTGACGCGTAAGGCGCGCCCGGCTTCGGCTCAGATCGTCCGTCCCTTGGACGCGCGAGCCGACTTCTGCGGCTTCGCCGAGCTTCGTTCACGCGCGCTGTGCATCTTCGCCTTCTTCGACGCCGCGTGGGCCTTCGCGTTCGCGGCGATTTGGCGCTCGCCCGTGCCACGGCGCGAGATGTATTCCTGGCCGTCGATGGGACCGACATGCGGGGGATCGCGGTCGAGATAGGGACGGCCGATGCCGAGCGCCTTGCCGTTGGCATCGATCCATTTCCACAGCACCTCGGTCGAGGTCCAGCGCTGCGCGCGGTTGTCACCCTTGGTACTCACGACGTCAGCCGCGAGCCCATGACCGTAGCCGCCGCGGAAGCTGCCGCCGTGATACGACCGGTCGGAAGCCGCCTTGAGGCCGCTGGCGATTGACTGACGATAGTCGTCGCGGAACGCGCTGGTGATGCCGGGTGACAGGCCGGCGGCTTCGGCCGCAAGCAGCGCGCGAAACAGCTTGCGCTTGAAGCTGCGATCCATGCCGCCGATCACGTAGTCCATCATCGACATGCCGGCATGGTCGGCCGCCTTCGGATCCTTCCAGGCGAAATCCTCGTCGACGAGCTTGGTGAAGGACCGCATCACCGTGACTGTCTTGCCCCTGCGTTTAACGCTGACGGCCCGGCGCTCTTGCACCTTGATCGAATCCTCCTTGGGCGTGCGCTGATAGAGCGCCCACAGATAGCGGTCGATGCAGGCGTCGATGACGAAGCATTCGTCAAGGACCGCGACGGTGTCGGCAGGAGGCGTTGCCTTGCTCTCGCTCGCAGCCGGCGCGCTCTCGATGGCCGCGGGTGATAGCGGCGCGCCGTCCGGCACGATTTCCGTGGGATCTGAGGATGCGAGCTTGATCGCAGGCGCTTCGGCAGGGACCGCTTCGTTGCTCGCTTGAGCCGGCGCGGATTCGCTGCTCGCTTGGGCCGGGATGTCTGCAACCGCAGGAGGCGGCGCTTCCGCCGGCAGGATCTGCGCCGGGTCGGCCGAGGCAAGCTTCACGGCCGGCTCGGCGGTATCGGGCGTCGTCGCAGTCTCCGTTGCGGCGGTCTCTGTGCTCGGCGGCGGAGGCAGGGCGACCGCGACGTCGGCGCTTGCGGCGGCAGGGGCGTCGATCACCGCAGCCTGTGGAACATCGGCACGCTCAACGTTGGCAGCGGAGGACTTTGCGCGGATTTCGGCGGCGGCGTCGGCACCGCTGCTCTCGATGAGGGCCGGCGCATAGGCGGACAGCGAAAGTGCAAGCCAGCCCACGACAACGGCCGATGGGCATGAGACCGCCACCAGGAGAGATCGCCGATCGTCCATGACCCCAGCCTCCAAAGGCTCTGTCCGAGCCGGTTTGCACAGCTAGCCACGCGGCAACCTTGATTGTTCGGGGCGAGATGTGGCCGCGCAATGGCGCAGGAGGGGGAGGGCGGGCGTTTTTTGGAAAACTGTGCCCGCGGGGCAACGAATGGGAACTTTTTCGGCGGGATCGCTGAGGGATTGCCTCAAACGTGATCCGTGAAATCTGCATTGTTGCAATGCAACATGGTGACTGGTGCGGCGCAACAATGCTGACTAGGTCACGTTCTCAACGCACTACCCAGGAGAATCGGTGTGAAGAGAATTTCGTATACCATTGCAGCCGTCGCTGCCCTCTCGCTCGCCGGCGTCACGGCCAGCTTTTCCGCCGAGCTGCCGACCTATGAGGCGGCCGGGCTGCCGATCTCGCCGGTTCAGGTTGCTGTACTCGGCGGCTCCCACGTCCAGGGGCAGGCGCAGGCCTCGGGCAATGCCGCCACGCCGCATCAGCTCAAGGTTCTGACGCCCCGCAAGCTGTCGACTGCCGCCGCTGTGCCGGGCCAGACCGAAGGCCGCGCGCGCTGAGATCAGGCGCTTTCGAATTGCAGAAGCCCGCGACATCGTCGCGGGCTTTTTTGTTTGGCATGGCTTCCGCGCGATTTCCCGTCAAATTGATCAAGTGACATTTACTCAATCTTGGATTGTAGTCCGGCATTCCTCCCCGCACCGACAACCTACGACTGAAGTGGGAAGGAACTGACATTGAAGGGCATCATCACCAGGTTCATCGCCGATGAAAGCGGCGCCACCGCCATCGAGTACGGCCTGATCGCTGCCGGCATCGCGCTTGCCATCATCGAAGTGATCTATGCGCTCGGCATCAACCTCGTCGCAAAACTCACCTCGCTCGCCACGGCGTTGAAGTAGATCGTTGCTCGGTCGATCGCTCCTCAGCCTTGAGAAGTGCAGCTCGCATGCAACCCAGCGCAAGCCGGGGCGTTAGTCGTCCATGACGCATTCTTCGCTCCGCCCCATGCGGGATTTCGATCCTGCCGAGCCCGCCATTCTGCACGACCGCCCATCGGACACGATCATCACCTGGACTGCTGAGGAAGCTGACGACTATCGCCGTGCGAGCAGGCCGCTCGGCGATGGCAGCGTTGCATGGAAGGGATTCGTGTTTGACGGCTGGGGCCACGTGCTCGGCGGATGAGCGTCGCCTGCGACGGCCTGCGGGAACGATCGCGCACCGATGATTCGGAATGAGGCAGCGAACAGGTTCGCGTGAGCGGCTCCCTACGAATCTACGCCTTCTTCACGAACTCCGACTTCAGGTTCATCGCGCCGATTCCGTCGATCTTGCAGGCGATGTTGTGCCCGTCGGTCGCGTCCTGCAAGCGGATGTTCCTGACTTTGGTGCCGCCTTTGACGACCGACGACGATCCCTTGATCTTGAGGTCCTTGATCACGACTACGCTGTCGCCATCGGCAAGCAGATTGCCGTTCGCATCGCGCACACCGGTCTCATGCGAGGTCTGCGGGGCCGCGTCCGCCGCAGCGCTCCATTCATGGCCGCATTCCGGGCAAACCCAGAGATCGCGATCCTGATAGGCGTGCTCGGAATTGCACGTCGGGCATTTCATCGCGTCGTTCATCGCTCGCTCCCCGCCCGCCTTTGGGCGCGCCGCACCGTAGGTTCGTATTCGCGCAAATCAAGCGAAACTTCCGGCCCGCCTGCCGCGATTGTTATTCGAGGCGGCAATTACCTCTGAAGTAGGCAGGCTACGCCCGGGGCGGTTCGTACGACCACTGAACTCGCATCATCGTGACGCAGCAATCGGCTGCTACGGGTTGTGCCTCGCCTTCCCGGGCATACCTGACGGGAAGCGGATTCCGTCTGGCCCCCTTTCAGCTAAGACCAACGCATGAGCGAAATCGAGACCTTGTTTGGTGTCCTGCGTCAGTCGGCCGACGAAGGGGTCGTCGACCTGCTCGAGCGCATGCTGCGGGAGGCGCCGGACCACGCCTTGAGCAAGATGAATGCGTTGGATCTCGCCGGCCGCGCCGGCCTCGGCGAGGAGCAGGTGATCGCGGGGTTGTTGCATGCGGTCGGGCTCGGCATACTGGAGATGACCTGGAGCGTGATCTGCCCGAGCTGCGCCGGGGTCCTGTCCGCCAACAAGAGCCTGAAGACGGTGAACAGCCCGCAATATCACTGCGCGTTCTGCGCCGCGGGCTACGAGACGACGCTCGACAATCTGGTCGAGGTGACCTTCGCCGTCAGCCCGCGCGTGCGCAAGATCGCGGCCCACAATGCCGACGAACTGTCGCTCGCCGAATATTATCGCCAGGTGTTCTGGAGCTCGGCCATCGATCTTCCCGCCGACCTCGACGGGCTCCTGCGCGAACTCACGCTGGAAACTGTCGACCTGCCGCCGGGCGAGCGGGCGATCCTGTCCCTGCAAGTGCCGGCCGGCATGTTGATCGTGTTCGATCCGGTGACGCATACGGCGCAGTTCCTCGAGGTCAAGGGCGAGGAGACCAGCGAGCGCCAGAACCTGTCGCTGATCTTCAACAAAGCCGATGTCCCCGTCGATTCCGTGAGCCTGTGCCCGGGCTCGCTGCGGCTCGCCCTGGAGAATCGTACCGACGTGCGCGTGCTACCGGCGGTATGGGTCGCCAACCAACGGCTCGACGACCTCCTGACGCGGCGCAAGCCGAGCCTCACCGCCAAGCGCCTCCTCACCAACCAGACCTTTCGCGACCTCTATCGTACCGACACGCTCGCGATCGGCCAGCGCCTGAAGATCCTGAGCCTGACGTTCCTGTTCTCGGACCTCAAGGACTCCACCGGGCTCTACGAGCATGTCGGCGACCTCGTCGCCTTCGATCTCGTCAACGAGCATTTCCGCCTGTTGCAGGAGATCATCGCGGCCGAGCAGGGCGCCGTGGTCAAGACCATCGGCGATGCCGTGATGGCCACCTTCGAGACCCCCGACCGCGCGATCGCCGCCGCAATCCGCATGCGCGAGGCCATGAGCGAGTTAGGGGCCCAGCGCCAGCAGCAGGGGTTGCTTTTGAAGATGGGCATCCATGAAGGATCCTGCCTCGCGGTCACCCTCAACGGCCAGCAGGATTATTTTGGGCAGACCGTGAACATCGCCTCGCGCGTCCAGGGCCTTGCTGCCTCGCGCGCGATCGTGGTCACGGAAGCGGTCGTGGACAATGCCGAGGCCCGCACCCTGCTCGAGGCGAGCGGCCTCAACCCAGCCCGCCGCAGCGTGGCGCTGAGCGGAATCGCGGACAAGGTATCGGTCTACGAGATCCTGTGAGGGGAAAAATCACGAGGCGGCGTCCGGACTCCAAACCCAGTCCTTCACCTTCGGGAAACAAGCCCGCTTGCCAGAGCTCCAGACATAATCCGAACCGCCGCAAGGCGGACGTGCACGAGACGTGGCCGGACATTCATTCCAGACACGCGCCCCCGTACCCCAGCCATCGACCACACACGCGCCATAAACGGTGGCGTGGCAGCCGGGACCGCAGCCGTCTGCGGCGTTGGCTGTGCAGACCGCAAACAGAAGCATCACAGGGGCAGTACAGGCCAACAGGACGCGTGGAAGGTGGCTGGTCATGCGCTCGCTCCTTCATGCCGAGGCGCGTCTGAACGTCGCACAGAATTGGCCGGGGGCCTGCCGGCCGGACCTCCGTCCAGGATAGCACTAGAGCCCATGGCCGAGAACGCCGCCGGTGCAAGGCGGCCCGCGCGCGGCCAGCGGGCTGACGTCAAGGCGCAGTGAGTAGGACGGGTTGAGCTCTTGCGAAAACCCATCTTCGCGAACCGCAATGATGGGTCTCGCTTCCGCCTTCGCTCCGCGAGCTACGGCGGACAGGCCGTTCCGCGCAGGCTAGCGCTAGTGACGCGTCGCGCGCAACTCGACCGTGGTTTGGGTGACCCTCGCCACCCAGCCCTCGAAATTCATGACACGCTGTTTGACCAATTCCTCCTGCAGGTCGCCAATCTTCCGCGACTGCGCGACGAAGGTTTCGAGGGCTTCCCTCGCAAACTCCATCTGAAATGCGAAAGCCTCGGCGGGTGACCGCGCGGTCGCGAGCTTCCCGACGAACGCCCAGCTCTGTTCGAGCGCCTTCAGGGTGTAGTCGGTGTAGGCAGTTGCGATCGTCTGGGGGCTCACCGCAGCGAGTTCCAGTGGGGTGATCGGTGCATTCGCCGGGGTCTGCGTCGGCAAAGCCGGGGGCGGATTCGACGCGACCGGTGGACTGATGTCCGGGCTCGTCTCTTGACCGATCGCCTGACCAATCTCCTGACCAATCTCTTGGCCGATCTCATGCTCTTGGCCGATCTCTTGGCCAACCTCCGCCGCCCGCATTTCGTCAGTCCTGGCGAGCTGCTGCTCGCCGGCTTTCGTTCGCTCCCCGGCCTTCTTTCGGCCTTTGCGCTGGCTCGACTTGCCCATCGGCTTGTTCCCGTCCGCACTCAACATGAAACGATACTCCCAATAAAAATTGAGCCGCCAGATTCCGTTCCGTTCTCGCCGGAATCGCGGTTGCGCCTTGTCATCGGGATGGCGGGTGTGTGGAGAGATTTGGAAGGGGCAGGGGAGGTGTGGCTCACGTTCTTGGCGAGGAAAAGGCCCGCCTTTCGGTGAGGTTGTGCACCCCTGACATCATTATCCCAGCGTGCCGCGTTGGCGATTGGGAAAAGATGGCAAAGCTGGGGCTGTCAACGACATATGGGGTTAGAACACCGCTTACCCCCGTAATACACTGAATGCTCTTTGGGGTTCGGGAGCGTTCATTTGGGAGATCACCATGGCAGGTGTTGAACAATTGCGCAGACGGGACGGTGTGAACCTTGTTCAACTCGAGGCGGACATTTCATCGGTTCGCCCGGGAACTTCAATCGCGTCGATTGCTTTGCCGGAGTACGTCGAACACACCGAGGGTGTCACACGCGTCGGCGCGCTCAGTGCAGAGGCGGTCATCCGCGACTATGAATCCGCTGCAAAAGAGATCGAGGCCATGGGCAGGGAGCTGATCGACGCCGCGCAAAAGTGCGAGGCGCTGACAGCCCAGGTCCATGATGCGATTGCCTTCATGCGCGAAACGGCAGCGGGCTATCGCGAAGAGGGGCGGAAGATCTTCAAGCGCATCGAAGAATGCGCGCTCTTCACGGAAGACGTCCGCAAGACATGCGAACAGGTCAAGCGCAGAATGAAGGACGTCTCGGTCGACGAGCCCTCCGAGCCGGAACTTGTGGAAGAGCGCGAGGCGGAACGCGCATAGTCTTAGGGGGCGCAGCCTTAAGACGTCTGGTCTCTTTGGGGTGATAACTCGTAGGATGGGTTGATCGCTTGCGAAGCCGCGTCATCGTCGCGCGCAGCGATGATGGGCTCGCATGGCTCGACTCATCCTACGGGCTATTTCGGGGAGACCAGTCCGCAATGACCTTCCTGCTCAATATCGACGTGCCCGATGTCGAGACGGCGGCGGCGTTCTACACCGCCGCGTTCGGCCTGTCGGTCGGCCGCCGCTTCGGCACCGACTTCGTCGAGCTGTTGGGCTGGCCGGCGCCGGTCTATCTCCTGACCAAACAGGCGGGCACGTTAGGTGCCGGCGACGACCGCCGCCGCTACGACCGGCACTGGACGCCGCTGCACATCGACGTTGTCGTCGACGATGTCGACGCCGCAGTCGAGCGCGCCCTGCGCGCCGGCGCGATCTTGGAGGCGCCCGCGCGCGAGGCACCCTACGGCCGGATCGCCATGCTGGCCGATCCGTTCGGGCACGGTTTTTGTCTGCTGGCGTTCAGTGCGGCGGGGTATGACGCGTTGCTCGGCGAGTAGTTCGCCTACCGGACTCACCAATACGGATCGTAAGGATCGCCCATATAGGGCGGGGGCATCCAGGGGGCTCGCGGCCGCCTGGGCCGCGGAGGTGCGGCTGCAGGCGAGTGCTGCTGCCGCACAACTGTATCGTTCGTCGCGCTCCGCGTGGCGGATTTCGCGGATTGGGCGGTAAGCTGCGCTTGCAGTGCCTGGACCTGAGCGGCGAGGCGCGCATTGTCCCCGGCACTTTGCTCCCGCGCCGTCTTGAGTTGCTGAATGGCGTCGGCCTGCTCGCGAAGCGTTTGCTCGTTGCGGCTCTTCTGTTGCTCGAGCTTCTCGTTGATGCTCGCAAGTTCCTGCGTGATGGTCTTGAGCGATTGCGCCAGCTCGGCGGAACTCTGGTCGGGCGACGGCGCGCCGGCTGGCGGAGCGCTTTCCGCTTCCTTGTGAGCCGGCGGTGCGGGGAGGGACGGCGGCTCATCCGCAGCCGCGAGCTGAACTGTTGGCGGCTGCGCCGAGCTGTGAATTTCGGACGCCTTCGGGGACGGAGTCGGGACCGGCGGGGCCCATCGCGCCATGATCGCTTTCGCCTCATCGCGATATTGCGAGGCGAACGCAGCGCCAAGGATGCCTATCGCCAACAACACCGCGACGAAGGCCCGCAGCATGGGCCGATCCCCTTTCAGGCCTTGATGGCGAACCTTGCCTTCCGGTGCTGGCGCCTTATCCGGGGGAACGTTGCTTCGTTCCGCATCGGCCTTGATCGGGCGGGTCGGCGGGCTGTCGCCGCGTTCCAATCCGGAAACCAACTGGTCCAGCCGCGCAAGATCCTGTTCGGCGCTCTTGATCCGTTCATAAGCCCGCGCCAGCTCGCCATCGGCGCGCGGCGCGTCCGGCTTCGGGGCGTCTGGCTTCGGGTCTTGCGGCTTCGGGTCGTGCGTCTCAGGCACCGATGCGACCTCCATTCAGTCTGGCGTCAACGGAATGAGCGCGGCAATCCGAGATCACCAAAGAGGATAGTTCTCGCCGCGTTCCAAAACAACGCGGGCGCGAGGGAAAAATTGTGGCGACCTCGCTACCCCATCTATGCTTGCTAACAAAAAAAGGCCCCGGAGCGACCGGGGCCTGTAGCGCGTCTATCGGTGGGCAATCACCAGGCGTGCCAAAACGCGTGGTGATGGGCGAATGCAGCGTCCGCTCCCGTTGGCATCGGACCCGCGGAGGGGGCGCCGCCGCCATCTGCTGCGAAATGATGCGCGGCATGTTCGATGGCCTGGGCATGCGGGAGCGAGATCTGATTTGGATCGGCTTTGCCGATGCCTTCAACGAGCGAGGCGAGCGCCGCGCCCATGCCTCGGCCGGCGTGGTGGTGTGCATTCGTGACATCGCCGTTGAGGGCAGTTTGATCGGTTGCCCCGGCTGGTTCGGACGGAGGCCGATCCACTGAGGTAGCGGCATCCGCCGTTGCAGGCTGATCCGATGCGTCCTGGGTCGTGGCAACGTCAGAGCCGGTATCGGCCGGAGCGGGGCTTGTGGCGCCTGCGGCATCGGCAGGAACGGCCGCCTGGCCGGTGTCGGTCTGGACGGTGTCGGACTGTGCGGTGTCGGACTGCGCGACGGGATCGGTCTGTGGCGCTGTGCTGGATGCTCCCGAGCCGTGGTCGACCGTCATGACGAGGTGGTCGCGTATCCAGTTGATATCGGCAAACAGGTGGCTTGCTGTTCCGGCGTGGCCTCGACCTGGGCCAGGGCCGTTGTGTGGCCAGCCATGTCGACGACATAGCCGCCGTATGTCTGATAGGCCTTTGCAAGCGCCAATCCTTCGGGGGTGAGACCCGCGGCCGCAAGATCAATGTTCGGCGGGAGTGCGAAGTGCGCGCCCATCGGTATCGTTCCCGTGTACGATGCGGCACTGTCGCCGTCGGCAGATACAGCCGGAAAGGTAAACTGACCGGCATGGTTCGGTCCGGTTGCGGCTGCCAACTGATGCGTGTCGAGCTCGATCCCAAGGGCGTGCGGGATCGAAAGATTGTTCAACTCGTCCTGGGTGACGAGTCCTCCAAGCAGCGAAGCACCGGCCTGGCACTTTTGGTCCCCTCTAGTGAAGTAACTGTTGATCCCTTTTTCATTGCGCGGCTCTTGTGGTGGGCGACGACGACGAAAATCGGAGCAAAGGGGATTGGAGCGTGGGAATTTGGCGGCGACATTGCGGCCGACGTGATCGGTGCAGCGTTGTGCTGTTGCGAAACTCATGGTTCTCGCGTCACGGTTGATTGACGGCACAGCGCGTCCGACAAAAATATCGAAAACAACCCCATGCAAAGTAGAAATCACTACGGATTTTGATTTCGGCGATACCGAATAGCGTTTGACGCGTCGGGCAAAACAGGAGCATTATGGCATCGTGGCGCCGGTGCGACGGCTAAGAGTTCGTGCGTAGCCGGGATGGAGTGAAGCGCAATCCGGGACAGGCACCTGCGGTACCATCCCCGGATTACGCTGCGCTCCATCCGGGCTACGCCTCTGCAAAGGAGGATCCGATGAAGTCGCTGTTGCTGCTCACGGCGAGCGGTCCGATGCTCATTCTTACATCCCACGAGTCCCTGCACGACCAGAAGCTCCTTGAGGTGCTCAGGGGCAAGGGGATCGGCAAGTTCGTCGCGTTCGAGGTTCCCTTGTCACTTGCGAGAGCGCGCTACGGCGGGCACTTTCAGGCGGTCGAAAGCAATCTGCAGGAGACCGATGATTTGAGGGTCCTCGATTTCGACGGCCAGCGCATCTTCCAGCTCTTTCGTTTCGATGAGCTGGGCGCACCGAACCTGAAGGAACAGTCGTGATCCCGCGGCGGCGAGAGCGATGGGGCGAGCAGGGCCGTTCCGAAGCGACGCCGATTGAGGTACGGTGGAAGCCTGGACCTGAGGAGTCTGCCATGACGTCGTATACCGTCGGGTTGAAGCTCGGGGCGCGTGCCAAGGCGCTCACGATCGAAGCCGAGGACGCATTGGTCGCGGCGCTGAAGATCAAGCTCGAGAACCCCGAGGCACTCGTCACCTACGTTCGCAAGTCAAATCAGCGTGGCGATCGTCGCCACCCGCACGAAGCGTTGCGGGCCAGGAAAACCGGCTAGCCCTACTGCATCACAAGGCCCCGGCCTGATCCTGAGGAGCCCGCGGCAAGCGGGCGTCTCGAAGGATGGCCGTACGCGAGAGCCGGGCCTTCATGGTTCGCCCGGCGATGCAAAGCATCGTCCGGAGACGCGCGTCCGTGATCCTCACCATGAGGATCTCGTGATGCAGTAAGTCTAGCCAATGCTGTGGCTGCAGCAACATCCAGGCGGCGTCGGTCATCAGCGAAACAGCGCGACAAAGATCACGTAGAGCCAGCCCAGGATCCCATGGATGATCGCCCACAGGATCGAATGGTTGTTGGTGTAGGAGATCGCGATGGCGAGCGCCGAGCCGAACCCCACGCCGTATTTCGCGCCCTCGACGCGGACGCCGTAGTAACGATTGCCGTTCATGATGATCCTTCCAGCAGACTGCGTCGGTTGGGGTGAACGTGTGCGAGATCTATCATTGCCGTGAACCGATGCTCTTGCTCTTTCTTGGCATGGGTCTTGAGGGAGTGGGTAGGGCGGATCGGGCTTCGCGTCCCAAGTATTCGTTTCGGGCCACAAGCTGGCTTGGTGCGGGCGGCGGCCGAAGTTCGCCAGGCCGAGAGCGTCATTTCAAGCAACTCGAGAGCGAATTAGCTTGCCTTGCTTTGAGTCCTTTTGCACTCTCTTGGCAAGGAGGCCAACGCATGAAGAAAATGACCGTCGCGTGCACTCTCGGAACGGCTCTGGTGCTGTGCAACCTTGGGACGTCTGGTGCTGAAGCCCGGACGCGGAAGGTCCAAGTCGTTGATGTCCCACGGCAGAGGCTTGTTGTTACGCCGCCGCCCGTGTTGAGGCCAACGCCCTGGGATTATTATATTGTTCCACGATATCGTTATCGCCCTGAAGACGACCGGGTCGATCCATACGGCCCGCCCTATGTGTCGTCGTGGGTCCGCTATGAGGGGTGGCGGTGGCCATACTGGTGGTAAATCGGGTGGCACCGGTGCGACGGCCAGGAGCTAGCTACAAGAGCTAGTTAATTGCCGTCATCCGCCGCAAGGCGCAGAAATCGCCGCTTCATCGCGTTGACCCCCGAGATATAGCTTGCGACGAGGTGGTCGCCGCACCGCTCGCCGGCGATCATCTGAAAGTGGCGGCGTGCGTAGGCCGTGGCGGGACCTGCGCCGCAGAGATGGATGAAGGCGGCGCTCTGCGAGCTACAGCGGACAGGTCGCTCCACTCATCGTATGGGCTGACAGTGTATGGGCTGACTGTGGCTATGCGGGCTGCGGCTTGCATCCCTTGATCGCGTGGGCGCGGGCGCGATAGGCGATGCGGCCGTCGGCGCTAGCGGGCAGGCGCGCCTGCACGCGCTGCCTCAGTGTGGCGACGTCGGCCAGCGGCATCTCGGCGATCATTGGGGCGATCGATGGGGCTTTCGTCTCCACCTGCCAAAACTCCTCGAAATCGCCAAACGTCCGCTGCACGGCGATTTCTCGGGTCTCGATCTGCGTCAAGCCCGCTGCGATCCAGAATGCGCTCAATGCATCGAGGCGCGACGCCTCCATGCGAGGCGGGCGTGTCGGCGAAAGTCCCATCGCGCTGATCTCCGCAAGGATCGGATCGAGCGGGAAGCCGCCGTCCAGCATGTCCCAGATATAGGTTGCGACGAGGCCGCCCGGCCGAGCCACCCGCACCAATTCCGCAATGCCCTTCGCGGGATCGGGCACGAAGACCAGCACCAATGCCATCACCGCGGCATCGAAGCTGTCCGTCGCGAACGGTAGCTCCATCGCATCGCCTTGCTGGAAATGAGCGCCGCGTGCCCCGGGTCGCATGCGCGCAAAGGCGAGCTGTCCCTCGGAGGGGTCGATGCCCTGCACCTCGGCAGGGGCGCAGCGCGACAGCACCAGCTCGGTGAAGGCGCCGTTGCGGCAGCCCACGTCGATCCAGAGCAGGCCTTGCGCAGGTTTAAGCCAGTCGAGAAAGACCTCGCCGGCAAGCCGGCTCCAGACCCCCATCATCTGCTCATAGGCGGCACCGTCGTCGAAGCGAATTTCGGGCATGCACGGCTCCATGGCGCGTGGCGGGTCAAGCGAGTGTAGCCTGTCAACGCGCGGGCGGGAACGGCGGATCCGCTGCGGCAAAGCGCGCTGCAATCCGTCGCCGCTGCGGCACTCAGCGGCGCCGCGCGCATTCCGCCGGAAAAGATTGATTGGGAGGGGTGGACGAGCTAATCGCCGTCATCCGCCGCAAGCCGCAGAAATCGCCGCTTCATCGCGTTGACCGCCGAGATATAGCTTGCGACGAGGTGGTCGCCGCACCGCTCGCCGGTCGTCATCTGAAAGTGGCGGCGCGCGTAGGCGGTGGCGGGACCTGCGCCGCAGAGATGGATGAAGGCGGCCAGATCCTGCTTCTGCTGTGCGCTGGCCTTCACATCGCCGGCGCGCGCGAGAACATCAGCCACATTGCGGTCCAGATACACGGATGCCAGCTCGATGGCGTGGCTCGGGATCGCGCGGATATAGAAGCTGGTGAACCCGCAGCCGGTGTCCGTGATCGCGTTTTCGCGGACACAGAACCGTGCGGCTTCGGCGTAGGCTGGGTCGGTCATCTGGTAAAGGCCGACGGCGCTGGAGGCGGGCCGGTAGATCGCGAGGGGATTGAGGCTCAATCGCCAGCGCCAATAGGTGCGCGCCACCGGATTGCCCGAGCTCTCGACCTGCGCCAGCGCGGCCAGCAATTCCGGCGTGATCGTATCGGTGGAATGCTTGCGGAAGAGCGGCCCGTATTGCCGCCAAGTCTCGGCCGGCTCCTTGTCGAGGGAGTTGCCGACAAGGAAGAACAGCTCGGTCGGCTTGCGGATCACGTGATAGACGATGTTCATGAGCGCCGCGGCCGCAAGCAGGATCGCCACGCTGCCCGCGATCCGAACCATCCGCGGTGTCCGCGCGAACCTCTTTCGCGTCCACCGCGCGCCCCGCCGGAAGTTGCGAAGGCGGGGGAGGAGGCGACTGCTTTTTCTTGGCATGGGTTTTGGGGGAGCGGGATAGGGAGCATAGCGGAAGCATATTGCGCTGACGATCCCTAGTCGCGGATTGTGCTGCGCTAATCCGACCTACGGGCTTGGCAGGGAACTCGTAGGATGGATTGAGCTCTACTTGGCGTCGGGCATTGATAGGTATCGCCTGGCTCCACCCATCCTGCGCGCTGTTGGCGTTTAGTGAGGAGGGGTACGCCTTGGTTTTGGAAGGCTTGCGAAATGCGTCGGCTCGGCTCGCGTCCGGCCGATGATTTCGTCACGCGAACGAAAAGAGCTCCTTTTCTTTAGGCGAGAATAGTTCGTCAGAAAGTACCCTGCAATTGAGCTTCTCCCACGCGAGAAATGCCCATGGCGATTGAGTTTTGCCGAATATCGTCAAGCTGGGCGCGCCACGCCAGTCATTGGAGTGAAATTGCTGAAACACAATCAACGCAAAGCAAAGCGGTGTTAGTAAGGCCCACGTCCACTGCAGATGCCGTCTCTTTCGAACGGCGAAACATCGAATCGGAAACAAATCGAATCGCAAAAAAACCGTGAAGTGGAGAGAACAGCAGAATGTCGGGTCTGTTGACCTCTGCTTCGTAATCCGCATAAGCAGGAAAATCGTAATAGAGCACGGCCTGGGTCAAGCCCAAGTCCGCCTCTCGCGCCCTGACGTGTTCGACAAAGTCGCGGGAAGCCGGATCGGTTCGATACCGATCTGTCGTTACAACAATCTCTATTGTCATGCAGTCCCCGAGAACCAGTACGCGTTACGGTCTAGTATCAAAGAGCCGCAACTTAGGTAAGCGATACGATCTTCTGACCCGGGTTAGCTATGTAGGCGGGCTATGGCCTTCAGCCAGCAAGAAGGGCAGACGCCACAACAGCTACCCGCAACGATGGGTCGAGGAGTTCTCTGGAGTGCGGCGTTTCCGGCTTTAGCCTTGGCAATCGCATGACGGGATATTTACGCCAAGCGTCACCTCGGAGGAATCTCTTGGCCGACGACGAGCACTCATCGACTCCTATCCTAGGTAAGAACATAAAGGGAACGCTGTCAATGGAAGATGCTCGTCGCAGCTCCAGTAAAGAGGCGGCCTTGCGGCCGCCTTTTTTTCTGGACGCCCGGGCATGACGATCATCGCGGGCGGGCTACCGCCTCACGAACACCCCGTCGTGCTGCCGCACGTATCGCACTTCATGCACGTGCCGTTCCGCACCAGCGTGAAGTTGCCGCACTCGGAGCACATCTCGCCTTCGTAGCCCTTGGCTTTCGCTTCCGCGCGGCGCTCGGCCTTGGTTGGCACCAGCGTTTGCGCGGTGCCGGCCTTGCTCCATTGCATCTGCTCGAGCTTCTCGGTGGGCGAGAGGTCGTGGCTGGCTTCCTGCTTCAGGGCGACGGCGCCTTCGACCGCGTCACTGGTGCGGGCCGAAGCGCCGTGCGAGGCCAGCGCCGTGACCTTGCTGCCGCCGGCGGGGGCACTGTCGTTGCCGGAGGCGACGGCGGTGGAGCCGCCGCGCATCACGACCAGATTGTCGGTGCGGGAGCGGGTGAGGCCGCGCGAGACCAGCTTGGTCGCGTGGTGGCTCGGCTCCTCGTCCGGCTCCTTGCCTTCCTCGACGCCCTTGCCGAGCGCGTCGAAGCCGGTCTCGTTGGGATCGACGTGGGCGAGGTCGAAGCGGGAGAGGTAGCTCACCGCGAGCTCGCGGAAGACGTAGTCGAGGATCGAGGTCGCGTACTTGATGCTGTCGTTGCCCTGCACGGGGCCCGCCGGCTCGAAGCGGGTGAAGGTGAACGCGTCGACATATTCATCGAGCGGCACGCCGTATTGCAGACCGAGCGACACGGCGATGGCGAAGTTGTTGATGAAGGAGCGCAGCGCCGCGCCTTCCTTGTGCATGTCGATGAAGATCTCGCCGAGACGGCCATCGTCATACTCGCCGGTGCGCAAGTACACCTTGTGGCCGCCGACGACCGCCTTCTGGGTGTAACCCTTGCGGCGATCCGGCATCTTCTCGCGCTCGCGCATCACGATGATGCGCTCGACGAGCTTTTCGACCACCTTCTCGGAGACCTGGGCCGCGCGCGCCGCAAGCGGCTTCTCGTAGAGCTGCTCGACCGCATCGTCCTCGTCCTCATCGTCGCTGATGAGCTGGGAGTTGAGCGGCTGGGAGAGCTTGGAGCCGTCGCGATAGAGCGCGTTGGCCTTCAGCGCCAGCTTCCACGACAGCATGTAGGCGGACTTGCAATCCTCCACCGTCGCGTCATTCGGCATGTTGATGGTCTTGGAGATCGCGCCCGAGATGAAGGGCTGCGCCGCCGCCATCATGCGGATGTGGCTCTCGACCGACAAATAGCGCTTGCCGACCTTGCCGCATGGATTGGCGCAGTCGAACACCGGATAGTGCTCGGCCTTGAGGTGCGGAGCACCTTCCACGGTCATCGCGCCGCAGATGTGGACGTTGGCCGCCTCGATCTCGCGCTTGGTGAAGCCGACGGCCTGGAGCAGGTCGAAGCCGGGGGCCGCGATCGCTTCCGAGCCGATGCCGAGCTGGTCGCGGATGAAATCCTCGCCAAAAGTCCACTTGTTGAAGGCGAACTTGATGTCGAAGGCGGTCGGCAAGGCCTTTTCGACCTTCGCGATCGCTTCATCCGTGAAGCCCTTGGCCTTCAGCGTCGCGGCATTGATGCCCGGCGCGTTGGACAGCGAGCCGTGGCCGACGGCATAGGCCTCGATCTCGGCGATCTCGCTCTCGCGATAGCCGAGCGCGCGCAGCGCTTCGGGGACCGCGCGGTTGATGATCTTGAAGTAGCCGCCGCCGGCGAGCTTCTTGAACTTCACGAGCGCGAAGTCCGGCTCGATGCCGGTGGTGTCGCAGTCCATGACGAGGCCGATCGTGCCGGTCGGCGCGATGACCGTGGTCTGGGCGTTGCGGTAGCCGTGCTTCTCGCCGAGCTCGAGCGCCGCATCCCAGGCAGCCTGCGCATGCGCGACGAGGTCGGCTTGCGGGCAGGAGGCGTGGTCGAGCGGCACCGGGTTGACCGAGAGCGCCTCGTAGCCGGAGACCTCGCCATGCGCGGCGCGGCGGTGGTTGCGGATCACGCGCAGCATGTGCGCGGCATTCTTCTTGTAGCCGGGGAAGGTGCCGAGCTCGGCCGCGATCTCCGCGGAGGTCTTGTAGGTGATGCCGGTCATCACCGCGGTCAGGGCGCCGCAGAGCGCACGGCCTTCCCTGGAGTCATAGGACAGGCCCATGGTCATCAGGAGACCGCCGATATTGGCGTAGCCGAGGCCGAGCGTGCGGAACTCGTAGGAGAGCTCGGCGATCGCCTTCGACGGGAACTGCGCCATCATCACGGAGATTTCGAGCACCAAGGTCCAGAGCCGGCAGAGGTGCTCGTAGCCCTCGACGTCGAAGTGCTTCGTGGTCGTGTTGTAGAACGTCAGCAGATTGGCGGAGGCGAGGTTGCAGGCCGTGTCGTCCAGGAACATGTATTCCGAGCACGGATTGGACGCGCGGATGTCGCCGGACGCCTTGCAGGTGTGCCAGTCGTTCATCGTGGTGTTGAAGTGCAGGCCGGGGTCGGCCGACGCCCAGGCGGCGTAGCCGATCTTCTCCCAGAGGTCGCGCGCACGAAGTGTCTTCGTGACCTTCTTCGAGGTGCGGGCGACGAGGTTCCAGTCGCCGTCGGTCTCGACGGCACGCAAGAAATCGTCCTTCAGCGAGACCGAGTTGTTGGAGTTCTGGCCGGACACCGTGAGATAGGCTTCCGAATCCCAGTCGGTGTCGTAGGTGTCGAACTGGAGGTCCTTGTAGCCCTGCTTGGCGAACTGGATGACGCGCTTGATGTAGTTGTCGGGCACGAGCGAGCGGCGCGCGAGCTTGATCTCGCGGCGGAGCGCCGGGTTCTTCTCGGGATCGAAGCAGTCGTCGCCCGAGCCCTCGCAGTTCACGCAGGCCTTCAGCACCGCCTTGAGGTGCTTCTGGTTGATCTTGGAGCCGGTGACGAGAGCTGCGACCTTCTGCTCCTCCTTCACCTTCCAGTCGATATAGGTCTCGATGTCGGGGTGATCGACGTCGACCACGACCATCTTGGCGGCGCGGCGCGTGGTGCCGCCCGACTTGATTGCGCCAGCCGCGCGGTCGCCGATCTTGAGGAAGCTCATCAGGCCGGACGAGCGGCCGCCGCCCGAGAGTTTTTCACCCTCGCCGCGCAGGCGCGAGAAGTTGGAGCCGGTGCCGGAGCCGTATTTGAACAGGCGCGCCTCGCGCACCCAGAGGTCCATGATGCCGCCCTCGTTGACGAGGTCGTCGCCGACGCCCTGGATGAAGCAGGCGTGCGGCTGCGGATGCTCGTAGGCGGACTTGGACTTGGTCAGCTTGCCGGTGAAGGGGTCGACGTAATAGTGGCCCTGGCCGGGGCCGTCGATGCCATAGGCCCAGTGCAGGCCGGTGTTGAACCATTGCGGCGAGTTCGGCGCGACCATCTGCATGGCGAGCATGTAGCGGAGCTCGTCATAGAAGGCCTGGGCGTCCTCGTCCGAGGAGAAGTAGCCGCCCTTCCAGCCCCAATAGGTCCAGCAGCCGGCGAGGCGGTCGAACACCTGTTTTGCGCTGAGCTCGCTGACATAGCGCTCCTTCTCGGGCAGAGCGGCCAGCGCCTCCGTGTCGGGCACGGAACGCCACAGGAAGGAGGGGACGGATTCTTCCTCGACCTTCTTCAGGCGCGCGGCAACGCCCGCTTTGCGGAAATATTTCTGCGCGAGGACGTCGGAAGCGACCTGCGACCACTCGGCCGGCACTTCGACGTTGTCGAGTTTGAACACGACCGAGCCGTCGGGATTCCTGATCTCCGACGTGGTCAGCCGGAATTCGATCCCGGCGTAAGGTGACTGTCCTTGCGTGGTGTGGCGCCGCTCAATCCGCATCGTCTTGCCCCGTCCTTTTCTCTGACCGGACCGCCTTCGTGTGGGCGTGCCGGGTCGCATTTCTCGAGTTCGCGATTCCTCCAAGGGCCGGACCGGCCTAAAGGCTTCGCAGTTCAGCCGGTGGAATCCGGCCCAGTTTCTCCCGACGCGATGGTTCGGTGCGCACACCTCGCATCCGCCGGCATGTCCAGGCCCATCCGCCCCCAAGGGGATGTGCCCGACATGCGTTCAACGCCCCAACGCCACGTCTTCTACCGATGCCATCCGAGCCTGTTGCCGGCCCGTTCTGGCGCCCGAAAAGTCCGCGTTTGAAGGGCAGACAAGCCCTTGCCCCGCTGCCTTGGTCTGGCCGGCGGAGTGGTCATTTGCGGGACCCTTTGGGGGAGTGCCGGCGGGACGCAAACTCACTCGCGCCGAACGGATCGAAAGCTAGGACTCTCCGTTGCGCCCGTCAAGAACTAGTGCGAGTTCCTGAATCAAATACTAAATATGGTGGAAAGCGGGGGATAACAGGGGTCTCGGCCGCGCCTGTTGTGGGGGCAAGTATCAGTGAGTCCTCAGGGATTCCCAACCGAAAAAATTTGCATCCGGTGTGGATGCGCACCCTTCGTCCCGCTGTTCACAGGGCAGCTATATTTTTGGGCGGATGGGATTGCGTCAGCAAGACTCACGTAGTGCCACGGAACTTGGGGCAGGCATGCCCGCGAAGGTGGTGGTGAAGCCGCCGAATCCGCGTCAAGCTGACGGGCGTTTCTGCCGGGTACCCCACATGCATGATTCGACTCGCCGGGCTATGCGGCCGCGCATCGCCCCGGCCGGCCTGATGTTCCTCGCCATCACCTCGATCGGCTGGGGCTTCAACTGGCCGGCGACCAAATTCCTGCTCGCCGAGCTGCCGCCCTTGACCCTGCGCGGGGTGACCGGCGTGCTCGGCGCCGTGCTTCTGGCTGCGCTCGCCCTCGTCCGGCGCGACAGCCTGAGGGTCCAGCCCGAGATCTGGCCGCGCCTGCTGATTGCGGGCGTGCTCAACGTGACCGGCTGGATGGTGCTGATGGGGCTCGCGCTGCTGTGGCTGCCGGCGAGCGAGGCGGCGCTGATCGCCTACACCATGCCGGTCTGGGCCTCGATCATCGCCTGGCCGGTGCTCGGCGAGCGGCCGACGCTGCTGCGAACCATTGCGCTGGTGATGGCCTTTGCGGGCCTTGCCGCGATCATGGGCGGCAACGGCTTTGCGGCGAGCGAGGCCAAGCTGCCCGGCATCGTCATGGCGCTCATCGGGTCGATCGGCTTTGCGCTCGGCACGGTGCTTCTGAAGAAATACCCGATCCATCTGCCGCCGATCACGGCGGCGGCCTGGCAGATCGGCGTCGGCTGCCTGCCGGTCGCGATCGCGGGCCTTCTCCTCGAGACCACGCATCTTTCACTGGTGACGCCGATTGGCTGGGCGCTGCTGGTCTATTCGACCGTGGTGCAGTTCTGCATCGCCTATGTGAGCTGGTTCGCCGCGCTGTCGCGCCTGCCGGCCTCGGTTGCGGCGATCGGCACCATGGCGGTGCCGGTGATCGGCGTCGTCGCCTCGGCGCTCGCGCTGGGCGAGCCGTTAGGGGCGGGGCAGATCGCGGCGCTGATCTTCACGCTCGCAGGCGTCGTGCTGGCGACGCGCTAGCGCGGAGATCTTCCGCCCCCGCTCAGCGCCAGGCGGATCATCTCGGCGAGCTGGTTGCGGCGGTAGGGTTTCGTCAGCAGCATCACGCCGTCGTCGAGCTTGCCGTGATGTACGACGGCGTCGTCGGTATAGCCCGACGTGTAGAGCACTTTCAGCCCGGGGCGGATCTTTGCCGCCTTCTCGGCAAGCTCACGGCCGCTGATGCCGCCGGGGATGACGATGTCGGTGAACAGGAGATCGAAGGCCTCGCCGGCTTCGATCAATTGCAGCGCGGCCTTGCTGTCGGCGGCGGCGATGGTCCGGTAGCCGAGACTCTGCAACTGCGCGGTGACGAAGTTGCGCACCAGCGTATCGTCCTCGACGACCAGGATGGTCTCGACACCGCCCGCGGCAGCGGGGAGAGCGGGCGCAGTCGCTTCCGCCAAGCCTTCGCCCGGCGGCAGATAGAGCTTGATCGTCGTGCCGTGGCCTTCCTCGCTGTAGATCTTGATGTGGCCGCCGGACTGCTTGACGAAGCCGTAGACCATGGACAGGCCAAGGCCGGAGCCCTTGCCGACCTCCTTGGTGGTGAAGAACGGCTCGAACGCCTTCTCCTGGACTTCGGGCGGCATGCCGGTGCCGTTATCGCTGACCGCGAGCATCACGTAGGGACCGGGCCGGACGTCCGGATTGGCCTGCGCATAGGCCTCGTCCAGCGTGACCCGGTGGGTCTCGAGCAGGAGCTTGCCGCCGTTCGGCATGGCGTCGCGCGCGTTGATCGCCATGTTGAGCACGGCGTTGGTGAGCCGCGACGGATCGATGTGCGAGGTCATCGGCCCCTGTTCCAGCGCGGTCTCGATCTGGATCTGCTCGCCGAGGGTGGGGCGCAGGAGCTTTGCGATATCGGTGATCGCGGCGTTGATCTCGACGTCGCGCGGCTTGAGCGGCTGCTTGCGCGCAAACGCGAGCAGATGCTGGATCAGCTCGGCGCAGCGCTCGGCGGCATCGTCGATCAGCCGCGCCACGCGCTGGAGCTCGGGCTGCTGCTCCAGGCTCGCGACCAGCGTCTCGGTGTTGCCGGAGATCACCGTCAGCATGTTGTTGAAGTCGTGGGCGACGCCGCCGGTGAGCTTGCCGATGGCGTCCAGCTTCTGCGACTGGTGGAGCTGCCGCTCGGTTTCGCGCGAGGTGGTGGCATCGTGATAGACCAGCACCGCGCCGGAGATATTGCCTTGCGCGTCGCGCATCGGCCGGCCGCTGATCATGAGGTGCCGCGGAGGATTGCCGCTGTGCGGGCGTACGACCATCTCCAGCTCTTCGAACGCATCGCCGCGTAGCACGCGCGTCGACGGCAGCTCGTCCGGCTTGAGCGGCGTAACGCCATCGCCCTGAAAGACGTCGGACAGCGCCCGCAGGTTGCGCAGGTTCATGCCGGCGCGATGGAGCAGCATGCGCTCGGCGGCCGGATTGGACAGGAGGACGTCACCCTCATTGTCGATGACCAGCACCGCCTCCGCCATGCTGCGGAACGTGCTCTGGAGCACGTTGACGGAGAGGCGGAGCTCGTCGTGGGCGGTGACGAGATGCTCGGTGCGCTCGGCGACGGCAGCCTCGAGTAGCTCCTTGGCGGCCTGCGTCTCGTGCAGCGAGCTTTGGAGCTGGACCCGGGCGCGCCGGGTCTCGCGCATCAGAAGCGCGACCAGGAGCAGGATCAGCGCAGCCCCGGCGACATCGATGCCGAGTAGAACGATGCCGGTGCGACGTGAATCCGACGTGCGCGCGGCGAGCAGTGCGTCTTCTTGCGTGCTCAGGCGGTCGAGATTGGCCATCACCGTTTCCATGAGGCCGCGGCCCTCGGCCCTGCCCTGGAGCGCGGCAATGCCGGCGCGGTCATTCTCGGCGCGCAACCGCATCGCTTCGGCCGCGATCTCGAGCCGGCGCTGGATCAGCGGCCCGGTGTCCTCGAGCAGGGCGACCTGGTCGGAATTGTCGCGGAGGGCGCGCTTGAGCTCGGCCAGCGCCGGCGCGATGTTGCTGCGTGCGGCCTGGAAATCGTCGTTGAACCCGGGAGTGAGATAGATCTCGTAGCCGCGCGCTGCGCTCTCGGCGCGGCGGATCTGGACGCGCAGGTCCGAGATTTTCTTAAGGACGTCGATGGTGTGATTGACCCAGGCCGCATCGGACCGCGACTTGACGTCAAGTCCGATCGAGGCGGCGGTGATGATCAGGAGGATGGCAAGTCCGGCACCGAGAATGACGCGCTGCGAGGGGATCAAGGGGCTTCTTTCTTGTCCTTCAGCGGTGTGGTCTCGCCGGGGCCGGCGAGGCATTCCTTGATCGTGGTCAGCAGCGCTTCCGGCGTGAACGGCTTGCGCAGGCAGCGCATCGCGCCGAGCTCCAGCGCCATGCGCAAGAAATCGGGAGAGGGCGAGGCGGACGAAGCGAAGGCGTAACCGGACATCGCGATCAGCGGAATCGTCGGGGCGCGCTCGTGAAAGATGCGGATGGATTCGAAGCCGCGCATGTGCGGCATGAAGATGTCGACTAGCATGACATCAAAGGTCTGTGCCTCGAGCGCAGCAAGCCCTGTTTCGCCGCCGTCAGTCAGCGTGACGTCGAAGCCCTGACGTTGGAGGAGGACCTCGATGGTCGCGCCGACCATCGGATCGTCATCAACCACGAGGATACGCGGCATGACACTTCCCAGTAGATCGAAGTCCCCACAGCGGTTGGTGATATAAGCGAATCGTGCGCCCGGTCAATTTTGGATTGGATCAGGGTAGATATGCACGGTGGGGTGATTAAGGGTCCATTTGCAACGGTGCGTACAAGACGTCGCCAGCGCACGCGATGCGCGTGAAAAGGGCGTCGCATCGCTGCGACGCCCTTTGGGTTCAAATGATCTTGATGCGCTTACGGGCAGGGATGCCGCTGTCCGTCATAGCCGAGATATGTGCCGGACGCCGGATCATACGACCTGTAGCGCTGAGCGCAGTAGGCTGCGGAGTCGCCGCCGCCGTCAGGCACCACGGCCACGGACGGCTCTTCGTCGTAATAGGTGTCACCATAATAGTAGGAGTCATCGTAGTACGGGCCGCCGCCATAATAGGCGTATGAGCCCAGCGCGCCGATTGTCGCACCTGCCGCCACGCCCGGCCAGAAGCCGCCGCGATGACGCCAGTAGCCACCGCGCCAATCGCCACCGCGCCAGTTACCGCCGCGCCAGGTACCGCCGGTTCCTGCGGCTGCGAAGCGTGTGCCGCCGGTCGTGACGGACGGCGAGGTTACGCCCGGACGCATCGCGGCACCGGCTGCGAAGCTGCGGCCGCCTGTGCTGAAGGACGGCGAAGCGCCGCCCGGACGTGCTGCGGCGTTCGCTGCGAAATTGCCGCCGCCACCGCGCATCGCCGCGCCGCCACTGAAGCCGCCGCCACCCATGCGCGCGCCGCCTCCACCGAAGTGAGCACCGCCGCCGCCTCCGCTGCCGAAGTGGGCGCCTCCACCACCACCGCCGTGGCCGCGCCCCTGTGCAAAGCTCGGCGACGCCATCGGCAGAACCAGCGCCAGCGCTGCGGCTGCGCCCAAAACTTTCAGACTGTTCATGTGCAACTCCTTTTCCCGGAAGCAAACCCGTTGAGGCGGCTGTGGTTCCTGGATCACACGTCTGGCGATCGAGGCGGGCTTCCACCCGCCACCCGTACCGGCATGAACGGATCGAGACGGGGCATTGCGGCGGCGGCAGTGCCACCGCCATGGCCTGTGCGTGGGTCACGTTCGCACCTGCCGAACTGGACATTTCGCCGCCCGGATGGCATCAGGACCCCGGAAAGCAGGGCCCTTGCCGCATGAAACAATTCTTCCTCAAGCTCTTCACCTGGTGGAATGGCCAGACCTTTGGCACCCAACTCTGGACCTGGCGGTTCGGGGAACTGGTCGGCCAGGACGAGCAGGGCAACCGCTACTATCGCACCCGCGGCGGGGCGATCGACCCGGCGCTCGGATTCGAGCGGCGCTGGGTAATCTATAACGGCTATGCGGAAGCGAGCCGCGTTCCGCCGGACTGGCATGGCTGGCTGCATCACGTCGTCGACGTGCCGCCGACCGAGATCAACTACCAGCCACGCGAATGGGAAAAGCCGCACCAGCCGAACCTGACGGGCACGCCGAGAGCCTACCGGCCGGCCGGTTCGACGCTCGCCAGCGGCAAGCGGCCAAAGGCGACCGGCGACTATCAACCCTGGACGCCAGGCTAATCACCCGGCCGACCGAATCGTCCTTCACTGCTTTTGGATGCATCCGCATCCGCTGCAGCCGTTGTGGACAATGGGAACAGCGGGGACGCCGCTTGCGCATCCGTTGCGCTGAGACGAGCAATGCGGCTCAATGATCCCATCTTACGGAGATGGGAGACCATCGCGTTCGGTTCGGGCAACAGCTCGCGACTGTCCCGATATGCAGCGGCCGCCGACGAGGACTCGACCGGGACATAGGCCCCCGGTCTGCTAGGTCCGAAATCGCCCGATGGAATGTGCAGCCGCCGTAAGACAGGAAAGGCCGCTTGGGAAACCGAGCGGCCTTTTTCTTTGATCGCGTTGCGCCAGCGCTTCAGTCGTAGCGCACCTTGGGGAAGAAGTCGCCGCGCCCCTCGGGCGTCATGTCGAGCAGGCCCCAGAGCGGATCGACCAGATCGCCCGCGCGATGGTGTTGCTTCGGCGCGGGCGGCGCAAAGCTCATCTCCGACCCCCAGAAGTGCCTGATCTTGCCGCTCGCCTTCTTGAAGACGTTGAAGATCGTCTCGTCCCAGTTCTGTCCGTCCGGAACATGATGCTGGGCGCGCATCCCCCTGGAGAATTTCGACGTATCGCCGAAGTAATCGGCATCGTAGCTGTTGCCGGCGGTGGACAGCAGCGACAGGTGCTCCCAGCCGCGTTCGTGGGCCCAAGCGGCGAGCCGCGCGATCGGCGATTTGGCGACGATGTGGAAGGCTGCGCGCTTGCCGATATGTCGTGCGGCGCCGTCGAGCCCGTCAAGCAGATGGGTGCAGCCGGGGCAGGGCAGCTCGCGTTCCGGCCCATACATGAAGCTGTACAGGATCAGCGTATCGTGCGGGCCGAACAGATCCGACATCCTGACCTGTTCCGGCATGCTCGTTTTGCCGATCCGCTCGAAGACATAGTCCTGCAGCACCTCGCCGCCGAGCGGCAGCGCGCGACGCTTGGCGGCCACGGTTTCAATCTGCGCCCGGAGGGCGATCTCCTCGTCCAGCAACGCATTTCGCGCGGCGCGATATTCAGTGCTTTCGTTGGGGTAGTGGAGATGCTCCATGCCTGATCTCCTGGACGCTGTGAATTTTGGTGCGGGCTTAACTCACCCCCAAAACGTCAGTTCCGCCCCAACATGGAATGCCTACATCACCCGCGCTGCCGCGCGCTTGACGGCCTCGATACGACGGGCCTGGTTTTGCGCGCCGCGTTCCCTGAGAAAAGCAAGCACCTCGGCAGGCGCCGTATCGGGCGAGCCCGCATTGAACGGGGGGCCGGATTGTATTCGAGGCGGAGCTGGATCGCCTCCGCCGTGGTGCGATCGACCAGCATCGATACCAGCGTCAGCGCGAAATCGATGCCCGCGGTGACGCCGCCGCCGGTGATGCGGTTGCGATCGATGCACACGCGCGTCTTCGTCGGCATCGCGCCGAAATGGCTGAGCATCTCCATCGCGCTCCAATGGGTCGCGGCGCGATAACCCTTCAACAGGGCGGCTGCACCCAGCACCAGCGATCCCGTGCAGACCGAGGTGACGTACTTGGCGCCCTCGGCCTGCCTGCGCAGGAAGTCGAGGGTCTCCTCGTCATTGACGAGAGCATCGATCCCAGAGCCGCCGGGCACGCAGATGACGTCGAGCTGCGGGCAATCGGCGAACGTCACGGTCGGCGTCAGCATCAGCACGGAATCGCTCGGCATCGGATCCAGGGTTTTCCAGATCAAGTGCACCGTCGCCCCCGGCACGGAGGAGAACACCTGCAAGGGACCGGTGAAGTCGAGCTGGGTGACGCGTGGGAACACCAAGAGCCCGATCTGTAACGGCGACGACATCGAAGAACCTCCCGAAAAATCAGCTTGACGTCGGCAGGATGGCATGGTGCCCTCGCGTCCGGAATGGCGCATTTCCCTCTTTTTCGGACTAAGCGATGATCGGCATCCTGATCTTCCCGGATTTCCAGTTGCTCGATGCGGCAGGTCCCATCTCGGCCTTCGAGATCGGCGCGCGCTACGCCGCCAAGCCGCTCGCGATCCGCGTGCTCGCCGTCAATGCAGGCCCGGTGCGCAGTTCGTCCGGCGTCGAGATGGTCGCGCGTGATTTCAAATCAGCCAATGCAATTACGACCCTTGTCGTTGCCGGCGGTGAGGGCGTGGCTGCGGCGGCACGCTGCCCCGCCACGCTGGCCTTCGTGCAGCGGCTTGCGCGGCGCGGCGTGCGGGTCGCGAGCGTCTGCTCGGGCGCCTACGTGCTGGCCGAGGCCGGACTGCTCGACGGCCGCCGCGCCACCACGCATTGGGGGCGCACGCGCGACTTCGTCGCGCGCTATCCGAAGGTGAAGTTCGAGCCAGACCAGATCTTCACCCGCGACGGCAATGTGTGGACCTCGGCCGGCATCAGCGCCGGCATCGACCTTGCGCTGGCGATGGTCACCGAGGATCACGGCGAGGAGGTGGCACAGCAGACCGCGCGGCAGCTCGTGCTCTACCACCGCCGCAGCGGCGGCCAGTCGCAATTCTCCTCGCTGCTGGAATTGAAGGCGCCGAACGGCCGATTCGGCGGGCTGTTGTCATGGGCGCGCGAAAATCTCGACGCACCGCTGACGGTGGAAGATCTCGCCGACCGCGCCGGCATGAGCGCGCGGCATTTCGCCCGCGCCTTTGCCGCCGAGACCGGCACGACGCCGTCCAAGGCGATCGAGCGGCTGCGTGTCGAGGTCGCGCGCGAGCGCGTGCAGTCCTCGCGCGAGGCGATCGAGCTCGTCGCGGAGGCGACCGGCTTTCGCGATCCCGAGCGGATGCGACGCGCCTTCATCCGCGCCTTCGGCCAGCCGCCGCAGGCGCTGCGGCGCGCGGCGCGGGCCGGCTAGGGCGTATACTTCCGGTCAGCCAAGCCTCTTCTAGTCAGCCAAGAGTCTTGCCGATCTCACGTCCTACAGATGCGATGATGTCATTTCGCCCATTCGGGTCGAGCGCGGATCCGGTGAGGTAAACTGCGATGATCAGCGGCGGGTGCTCGGGCGGCCATACGATCGCTACGTCGTTGGTGGTGCCGTGTTCGCCCGCTCCGGTCTTGTCGCCCACGCGCCAGCCTTGCGGCAGGCCGGCGCGCAATCGGCTATCTCCGGTCTTGTTCGCGATCAGCCATTTCGCGAGCTGATCGCGAGCTTCCGGCAGGAGCACGTTGCCGAGCAGCAAGCGCCTGAAGTTTGCGGCCATTGCATTTGGTGTCGTGGTGTCGCGCGGATCGCCCGGCGCCGCCTCGTTCAGTGCGGGTTCGATCCGGTCCAATCGCGTCACCTTGTCGCCGAGGCTCCGCGCAAAGCTGGTCAGCCCGGTCGTGCCGCCGATATTTTTCAAAAGCAGGTTTCCGGCGGTGTTGTCGCTCCTGGTAATGGCAGCGTCGCAGACCTCAAGGAGCGACATTCCTTCGCCGCCAACATGCTCACGGCTCACGGGCGAGTTCTCCACGATGTCGGCTTGCTCAACGCGAACGCGCCGTTCGAGGCGGTCCAGCCTGCCGCCTGCGCCTTTGAGGATTGCTGCGGACGCAAGCACCTTGAATGTGCTGCACATGGGAAAGCGTTCATCTCCCTTGTGATGAATCAGTGCTCCCGTTTTCGTGTCGAGCACGGAAACGCCGAGCCGGCCTCCGCTCTTCAGTTCCAGCTCTGTAATGGCCTCGATCAGTCGTGCTGTTCCGGCTGGCGCCGCACTCGAAATCTTGGGCAGGAAGGCACTTCCTGCGAACGCAAGTGCTGATGAGCCGAACTGACGTCGCGTAAGCATCGTAAACTCCCGTAAATCGTGCACAGGCTTTTGCTTCGCGCTCTATCGATTGACAAACGATGGTTCGTAAGGCCATCCATAAGCAAAACTTGGATCAGACGTGACCCGCCGTCCGCCCACCGTTTCCGGCCTGCCGCTCAATGCGCTCCGTTCATTCGAGGCGGCAGCGCGTCATCTCAGCTTCACCAAGGCCGGCCTCGAACTTCGCGTGTCGCAGGCCGCTGTGAGCCAGCAGGTGCGGATCCTCGAAGAGAGCCTGCGCGTAAAGCTCTTCAGGCGATTGACACGTGGGCTTGCCCTTACCGAAGAAGGTGAAGCGCTGCAGCCTGCGATCTCCGACGCCTTCAGTCGAATCAACCAGGTGCTGGACCGGTTTGAGAACGGTCGAATGCGCGAGATCCTGACGATTGGTGTGGTCGGTACGTTCGCGTCCGGCTGGCTCCTTCCGCGCCTCAAGAGCTTCACGGCCAGGCATCCGCACATCGACATCAGAATCTTTGCGAACAATAATCGCGTGGACCTCGGTGGCGAAGGATTGGACTACGCCATTCGTTTCGGCGATGGCGCGTGGCACGGAACGAATGCCGAGCGTCTGGTCGATGCGCACTTCACGCCGATGTGCGCGCCAACCATTGCGAAGCGGCTCGAAACCCCGGTCGACCTCCACCAAGAGGTGCTGTTGCGGTCTTATCGGACGGGCGAGTGGGCGCAGTGGTTCGAAGCGGTGAAGTGCCGGCAGCCTCGTATGGCCGGCCCGACCTTTGATTCATCGGTCTCGTTGGCGCATGCGGCAGCCCAAGGCGCCGGAGTCGCGCTGTTGCCCGTCGTCTTGTTTTCGGATGACGTGTCGCGCAAACGGCTGGTCTGTCCTTATGACAGTCAGGTCTATCTCGGATCGTATTGGCTCACGTCCCTGAAATCGAAGCGTTTTTCACACGCCATGCAAGCGTTCCGGGGCTGGATATTGGAAGAGTGCAAGAAAAAGAGACGGCACGAGAGATGATCCCTCATATGCGCCCCGGCTGCCGCGGAGGCTTGTGAGTGCGTACGCTAGGTCGGGCTGCCTGCGGCCGCTGCGCCGGACGCGTGCACGCGGGCCATCAAGCGGCGCGCGATCGGCGTCAGCATGTAGGGAGCGAGGTGGATCGGAAACTGGGTGAGCGCAAAGTAGAGCCAGGTCGTCGGCGGCAGCGCGCCCGCGGTCGCAGCCAGCATCAGCCCCAGATTGCGCTGTGACACCATCAGCCCGAGCGCCAGCGCGCGCTCGTACCCGACGCGGCGGAAGAGCAGCGTCGTGACCGCCAACAGCGTGAAATAGACCGCAAACGCCATCAGCGCGACGCCGATCGTGAAGACCGGATCGGTCACGAGGTCGCTCGCCACATCGCCCATCACCGCCGACGCGAACACCAGCAGGATGATGATGTTGATGCCGTCGATCGGCCGCCTGTGGCGGTGGATCGCATCAGTGCCGACGGCACGGCGGATGACAGTCGCGGCGAGCAGCGATCCGGCAAGCAGGCCGAGCAGCTTCAAGCCGAGCGTGAGCGGCGTGATGCTGAGGCTGGCGCCGAGGAACAGGCTTGCGAACAGCGAGGCGGTGAAAGGCACGAGCGCGGTCGAGGTCACCAGTGTGACCAGCACCAGCGTGGCGTCGAGGCCGATCATCGCGGCGAGCGCGGGTGAGGCCATCATCGGCGAGGCCATGCCTTGCAGCATCAGCGCGAGGAAGAGGCCGGGCGAGCGGCTGTCGAACCCGGTCGACCAGGCGAGCAGCCCGACGAGCATGGGCACGCCGATCGTGGTCCACGCCGTGGCGGCCGCGACCAGCCCGGGCCGGCGCAAATGGCCGTAGAGCGCGGCCAGATCGACGCGCATGAAGGAGATGCAGAGCAGGCAGAAGATCGCCTCGGTGACGTAGGGGCGCAGCAGCGCCCCGATCGGCGGCACCGCAATCGCGATGAACACCAGCGCCGCCACCGCGCGCGTGCCCTGGTCGCCGAGCCAGGTGAGCCCGCGCAGGGGAACGGCGAAGATGGTTCGAAGGCTGATAGACATCCGGGTTTTTCAGTATCGATGGATTTGTAGCCCGGATGAGCGAAGCGATATCCGGGGCAGGTGCTTCCGGTGGATAAAGTGTCCCGCATGTCGCTTCGCTCATGCGGGCTACAACGCTTTCGCTAGCCCAAGCCTTTCAGCCATGCGCCGATCTCGCTCGCGGCAACGTTTGCCTGCGGGAGCAGCTTGCCCATGGTGAAGAAGCCGTGGAACTGCCCGGGAAAGTGCCTGGAGGTGACGCTCACGCCGGCCCGCTTCAGACGCGCGGCGTACTCT
This sequence comes from Bradyrhizobium sp. ISRA430, assembly GCF_029909975.1. NCBI lineage: Bacteria > Pseudomonadati > Pseudomonadota > Alphaproteobacteria > Hyphomicrobiales > Nitrobacteraceae > Bradyrhizobium > Bradyrhizobium sp. ISRA430. The sequence continues at coordinate 1,427,678 of NZ_CP094516.1, read as the reverse complement.
TCGCCTTCATCGCGGAGCGGATCGGCGCCGGCGGTGAGCACATAGGCCGGCGGCAGGCCGAGAAGCGTCGCGGCGCGTGCCGGCGAAGCGCGCCAGTCCTGGATGTCGGCGACGCCGTTGAGATAATGATCGCGGAACCAGCGGATCACCGAATGCGTGAGCAGCACGCTGGTCTCGGGCTCGCTGTGAGAGCCATGCGTCATGGCGAAATCGATCGCCGGATAGATCAAGACCTGACCTGCGATCGCAGGACCGTTGCCGTCGCGCGCGGCGAGCGCGACGACGGCTGCGAGATTGCCGCCGGCGCTGTCGCCGCCGACCGAGAGGCGCGCGGCGTCGATGCCGAGATTGCGCGCGTTGGCCGCAACCCATTTGGTCGCGGCGATCGCATCGTCGACGGCGGCGGGAAACTTGTGCTCGGGCGCGAGGCGGTAGTCTACCGAGATCACGATCAGCGCGCCTTCGATCGCGAGCTTGCGGCAGGCGACATCATGGGTCTCGAGATCGCCGATCACCCAGCCGCCGCCGTGGAAGAACACCAGCGCAGGCGACAATCCGTCGCGCCGTCGCAGCTCGGCGGGAACATAGATGCGCGCCGGGATCGCGCCGTGCGACGCCGGGATCGCCAGCTCCGCGATGCGCGCCAGCTCCGGTGCGTCCGGATTGGTGGCAAAGCGCGCCTGCGAATAATAGGCGCGCGCTTCCGGCGCGGTTAGGCTCTCATAGGCGGGGCGGCCGGCCTCCTGGAACGCCCTGTAGACGGCGGCGGCATCGGGATCGAGTACGACGGGCATGGGCGGTCTTGTCCTGCTCCGGTTGGCCCGGAGACGCTTGGACCCTCCGGCGGGCCCTGGCCGACTATTCCATCCCAAGACGGGTCTGGCCAGTCGGCGGCTGGCAGAGGAGGGCAGGAATGCCGCCCTTTCCCCGCCGTATTCGGCGTGTTAACCGGGTGGCCTGCGAGCGGCGGTATCCCCTGTAGAATGTCCAACAAGCCCGATTCGCTGTTGAAGCCGCGCGAGATGTTTCGAACCCTTACCCTGACAGGACTTGCGGCGCTGCTGGCCGCCTCGGCGATGACGCTTGCGCCGCCTGCGCAGGCGCAGATCGGCACGATCTTCTCCGACCCGCCGCCGCGGCCGCCGGGCAGCATTCCGCGCGGCCAGCCGCAGCCGCAGATCCCTGATGACGACGAGGAGGTGCCGGAGCTGCCGCCGCAAGGCCGTGTGCTGCCGTCGCGCCCGATGCCGCGTCAAAGCAATCCTCAAGGCAACATTCAGGGCAACGCGCTGCCCGGGCCGGTCGAGACCCAGCCCCTGGCGCCGCCGCCGGGCACCACCGTTGCTCCGCAGAACCAGCCGCCGTCCGTGGCGGTCGCCCCGCCCAATCCGCAAGGAGCGCCGCAGCCGGGCGCGGCACCTGGCCAGCGCCAGCCCCAGCAGAAGGGCGGCGTGCCGCAGGCGCCAGCGAGCCTCCAGCCGGGCGATGAGGTCGTCACCGAGCCGCCGGCGCAGAAGATCGTGAACAAGAAGGCGACCTTCTCGGGCCTCGACAAGATCACGGGCCGCATCATCAATTTCGACGAGGACGTCGGTGAGACCGTGCAGTTCGGCGCGCTGCGCGTTAAGACCGACGCCTGCTACACGCGGCCGGCGACGGAAGCGGCCAACACCGACGCTTTCGTCGAGGTCGACGAGATCACCTTGCAGGGCGAGGTGAAGCGGATTTTCTCGGGCTGGATGTTCGCGGCCAGCCCGGGCCTGCACGGCGTCGAGCACCCGATCTACGACATCTGGCTCACCGATTGCAAAGAGCCGCAGCAGACCATCGCGACCGCGGCACCCGACCCCGCCGCCGCAAAGCCGCCGCCACCTGCGCAGAAGAAGGCCGCGCCGAAGCAGGTGCAGCAGCGTCCGCCACAGCCATTGCCGCCTCCGCAGCAGCCGCAGCCGGCTGCACCGCCGCCGCAGCAGCAACCGGGCCTGTTCAATTTCCCCGGATTTAGTCGCTAGTCGCAATCATCGACTATTGCCGTGACGCGATGATCTCGAGCGCGCGTGCGCCCGGGATTGCTTCTCCCGCAGACAGCTTCAGGAAATCGGCCGGCTCGCCGGCCAGCGCCCTGTCGAGCAGGCCGGTGTAGCGCCGCCGTGAAATCTCGACCGCGCCAAAGCTCTTCAGATGCTCGGTGACATATTGCGTGTCGAGCAGCTCGAAGCCGCCGTAGATGAGGCGCGCAACCAGATGCACCAACGCCACCTTGGAGGCATCGCGCGCGGTGTGGAACATGCTCTCACCGAAGAAGGCGCGCCCGAGGCTCACGCCGTAGAGGCCGCCGACGAGATCGTCGCCTTGCCAGGCCTCGACGCTGTGGCAATGGCCGAGCTCGTGCAGGCCGCCATAGAGATCGCGGATGCGCTTGTTGATCCAGGTGTCCTCGCGTCCGGTCTGCGGCGCAGCGCAGCCGGCGATGGTCGCCTTGAACGCGGTGTTGACGGTGACACGAAGCGCATCCGAGCGCACGGTCCGTGCGAGACGCGAGGCAACGCGGAACCCATCGAGCGGAATGACGCCCCGCATCTCCGGCTCGACCCAGAACAGGGTCGGATCATCGGCGCTCTCGGCCATTGGAAAGATGCCGCAGGCATAGGCGCGCAAGAGCACAGCCGGCGTGATTTCAGACGAAGCGGATTCGCGCGAAGTCATGACCCCTCGACAATAGCAGGATTGCGACGGGCTTGCGATGGGTGGCGCGGATCAACTCGCCGCGGCGTTGCTTGCCTTAGCGGGCGCCGCGGCAGTCCGGCTGAATTTCAGGACGATGCGGGTTCCGGCATGGTCGGGATCGCGCTCCACGGAAGCGTCGAGCTTGGAGGCCATGGCGGCGACGATGCGCTGGCCCATGCCGGTCGAGTGCGGATCGGCCTTGGCATTGTCGCCGACGCCGTCGTCGGCGATCGACAGCAGGAGATCCTCTCCTTTCGAGGTCAGCTCGACATGAATGGGGCCGGCACCGTCGGGATAGGCGTATTTTACCGCATTCATTACCAGCTCGTTGACGATGATGCCGACAGCGACCGCGCGATCCGGATCGATCTCGATCGGCTCGGCCTTCAGCGTCAGGCGCGACATCCGGTTACCTTCGGCCGAACGGCGCAGGTCTTCGAGCAGCGAGTCCAGATACTGGCTCAGGATCACGCTCTTCAGATCCTGTGAGGTGTAAAGGCGGCGGTGGACCTGGGCGACAGCGGCGACGCGGCCCATCGCGTTGGTCAGGGCAGCCTTGACCTCCTCCTGCGCGGCAGTGCTCGCCTGCAAGTGCAGGAGCGAGGCGATGATCTGGAGCGAATTGCCGACGCGGTGATTGACTTCACGCAGCAACAGCTCGCGCTCGGCGGCAAGCGCGGCGTAGCGGTCGCGCGAGGCATGGACCTCGGCCTCGGCCTCCTCGCGCGCCTTCTGCATCTCGGCCTGGCGCAGCGCTCCGTCGGCCGCGACATGCAGCAGCGGGATGAAGTCTCCTTTCACGTCCTTGACCAGATAGTCGGCCGCGCCTGCCTTCAGCGCGGTGACTGCGATGCTGGAATCCTGCGAGGCGGTGACGAACACCACCGGCGGCGCATCCGGGATCGCCATGATCTGTTCGAGCGTCTCGAGCCCGTCGAGGCCCGGCATGTACTGGTCGAGCGCCACGACATCGATACAGCCGCCGGGACCCGCGCTACGGATACGCTCAAGGCCTTCCTCGCCGCTCGCGGCATGAATGACCTTGTAGCCGCGGCGCATGAGTCCGCGCTCGACGAGGCGGGCCAGCGCGTCATCGTCGTCGATATAGAGCAGTGTCGGCGTTCTCTGATTCATGTGGCGGCGGGCGGGACCTGGATGACCGAGAAGAACAGACCGAGCTGCCGGATGGCGTTGGCGAAGTTCTCGTAGTTGACGGGCTTGGTGATGTAGACGTTGCAGCCGAGCTCGTAGCAGCGCTTGATCTCCTGGGAGTCGTCGGTGGTGGTCAGCACCACCACGGGCGAAGCCTTCAGGTACTTGTTCTCCTTGATCTGCTTCAGAATGTCGATGCCGGTCATGTCCGGCAGGTTGAGGTCGAGCAGGATCAGGAGGGCGTTGCCCTTCTGCGTGAGACCGCTACCGTCAGCGCCGAACAGATGCTTCATGGCTTCGGTGCCGTTGGCGAACGCGACGATCTCGTTGTTGACGCCGGACCGGCGGATGTTGCGCTCGATCAGGCGCGCATGTCCCTCGTCGTCCTCGATCATGATGATGGTGACAGGCTGGGTCATTGATCGGCTTTCCGATTGCTGGCGTTCCAGTTCATTGGCAGCGTGATCGTGAATGTACTGCCTGCGTTCAGTTCCGACGATACCGACATCGTACCACCGAGACGACGCACAAGTGCACGCACGTGTGCGAGACCGATGCCCTGGCCGGGCTTGTCCTGGGTTCCCGCGCGGCGGAACAGGTCGAAAATTCGCTGATGATCCTTCGGATCGATGCCGCGGCCGTTATCCATGATCTCGAAAATAGCGTATCCGAGCTTGGTCCGCCCGCGGATTCTGATTTCCCCGGGGACGCCGGTCCTGAGATATTTGATGGCGTTGTCGATCAGATTGGAGAATATCTGCTCGAGCGCCAGGCGATCGCTGACGATATTCGGCAGGGGCTCGACGTGGATTTCGGCCTGCGCTTCAGCCGCCTGATGCGCCAGCGTCGACGCTATGGCCTCGATCAGCTCGCGTGTGTCGATCCGCCTCGGCTCGAATTCGCGCCGGCCCTCGCGGGTGAGGTTGAGGATTGCCGAGATCAGCCGGTCCATCTTGGCGATCGAGGACTTGATGAAGCCGAGTGCCTCGGAAAAATCCTCCGAAAGCTGCTTGTCCGGACCCTCGAGCACGATCTCGCGACCCGCGCCGGGCGCCAGCGGCGGACCGTCGGCCGGGACATGGGTGAGGCTCTCGATGCGGCGGAAAATGTCGCCGCCAAGCTCATCGAGCTCGCTGGTGAAGCCCATGATGTTGACGAGCGGCGAGCGCAGATCGTGGCTGACGATATAGGCAAAGCGCTGGATCTCGTTGTTGGCTTCGCGCAGGTCTGCGGTGCGTTCGTCGACGAGGGCCTCGAGATTGACGTACGCGTCGCGCAAGCGCGCCTCGGCGTCGTCGCGGATCCGCGCCGAGCGCCGCACCAGCCAGACCGAGATCAGCGCGAGCACGACCACGAGGCCCGAGCCGATGCCGGTCATCGACGCGGCCAGCGTCTGGCTGAGGTCCGCGTTGACCGAGCGGAGATGGAACAGGCGTTCCTCTTCCCGGATCATCGCGTATGCGATGCTGGTGATCGTGGTCGTGGTATTGCCTGCGGCCGCTTCGTTGACCAGCGCCGTTGCCTTCTCCGGCTGGCCTTGCCGGACGAACTCCATCTCGCGCGCGAACTGGTCGAGCCGCGTCTCGATCGCGACGCTCAGCTTTTCGACGTTGTCGCGTTGCGATGGATTGTCGGTGCTCAGGCGCGTGAGCCTGTCGAGCGCGGGAATGATGGCAGCCACGGCCTTGTCATGGTCGGTCTTGAAATCCGTCTCCCGGGTCAGGAGGTAGCCGCGGGCTCCGCTCTCGGCGCGCCGGACTTCGAGCAGGAGCGCATTGACTTGGTTCTCCACCTCGATGGTGTGAAGCACCCATTTGCTGTCGCTGCGGGCCTTGTTGACCAGATACACCGAGCCAGCGCTGATCACGGTCAGCACCAGCAACCCCGCTGCGAACAGCAGGATCTGCCAAAATGCGCGCCGCCGCTGCGCCTTAGCCGTCACGACGGTCTCGCCTCATACAAGACAATGGAGTGCAAGGAGCCCCCTTTGAGCAGACCAACGGCTCAAAACGCCCGTGCAGGCAGAGGGTTCCCCGGGAGGCCGGAAATTTATTTGGTGGCGGGCTCCATCTGGCCGGCCAGGTACTGTTCCAGCCAGTGGATGTGGTAGTCGCCGTCAATGATGGCGGGCTCCCGCACCAGGGCGCGGAACAAAGGCAGTGTGGTCTCGATGCCGTCGACCACCATCTCGTCGAGAGCCCGGCGCAGGCGCATCAGGCACTCGCCGCGGGTCTTGCCGTGGACGATCAGCTTGCCGACCAGGGAGTCGTAATAGGGCGGGATCGTGTAGCCCTGATAGACTGCCGAATCGATTCTTACGCCGAGCCCGCCGGGCGGATGAAATTGCGAGATGCGACCGGGCGAGGGCCGGAAGGTCTGCGGGTTCTCGGCATTGATGCGGCACTCGATGGCATGGCCGATGATCTGCACTTCGTCCTGCCGCGCCGGCAAGTCGCCTCCGGCGGCGATGCGGATCTGCTCCAGCACGAGGTCGATATCGGTGATGCTCTCGGTGACGGGATGCTCGACCTGGATGCGAGTATTCATCTCGATGAAGTAGAACTCGCCGTCCTCGTAGAGGAACTCGATGGTGCCGACGCCGAGATACTTCATCTCGCGCATCGCCTTGGCGCAGGTCTCACCGATCTTGGCGCGCGCCGCTGCGGTGAGGACGGGCGAGGGGCCTTCCTCCCAGACCTTCTGGTGACGACGCTGCAGCGAGCAATCGCGTTCGCCAAGGTGGATCGCGCCGCCGCGGCCGTCGCCGAGGATCTGGATTTCGATGTGGCGTGGCTTCTGGAGATATTTTTCGAGGTAGACGGACGCATCGCCGAAGGCGGATTTCGCCTCGTTGGCCGCGGTCGACAGCGCCACCTGAAGGTCAGCCTCGCTATGCGCCACCTTCATGCCGCGGCCGCCGCCGCCGGCAGCGGCCTTGACCAACACGGGGAAGCCGATCTTCCTGGCGATCGCCATCGCATCGTCATCAGGCCCGACCGCGCCGTCGGAGCCGGGCACCACGGGGATGCCGAGCCGCTTGGCGGTTTTCTTGGCCTCGATCTTGTCGCCCATCAGGCGGATGTGCTCAGCCTTGGGACCGATGAAGTGCAGATTGTGCTCGGCGAGGATTTCGGCGAAGCGCGCATTCTCCGATAGGAAACCGTAGCCGGGATGCACCGCGTCAGCGCCGGTGATCTCGCAGGCTGCGAGCAGGTTGGGGACGTTGAGATAGCTGTCCTTCGAGGGCGGCGGGCCGATGCACACGCTCTCGTCCGACAGCCGCACATGCATGGCGTCGGCATCGGCGGTCGAATGCACGGCAACGGTCGCGATCCCGAGCTCCTTGCAGGCCCTGAGGATGCGAAGGGCGATCTCGCCGCGATTGGCTATGAGGATCTTGTCGAACATGGCGCCTCAGCGGGCGAATAGCGAGTAGCGAATGGTGAATGGTAAGACAGTAACCATTCGCCGCTCGCCTTTCGCCACTCGCTCATTCAATAATCACCAGCGGCTCGCCGTACTCGACCGGCTGGCCGTCCTCGACCAGGATCTGCGTCACGGTACCGGCGCGCGGCGAGGGGATCTGGTTCATTGTCTTCATCGCTTCGATGATCAACAGAGTCTGCCCGATGGAGACCTTGGTGCCGACCTCGATGAAAGGCTTGGCGCCCGGCTCGGGTGCCCAATAGGCGGTGCCGACCATCGGCGAGATGACGGCGCCCGGGTGTTTTGACATGTCCGGCGCACTGGCCGCAGGTGCAACGGCCGCGGCGGCGACGGGCACTGCGGGGGCGGCGGCTGCCACCGGCATCGGCATGGTCGCAGCGACGCTGATGTTGCGCGCGACGCGCAGGCGGAAGCCTGCGCGCTCGATCTCGATCTCGGTGAGGCTGGTCTCATCGAGCAGCAGCGCGAGCTCGCGCACGAGCGCCGAATCGTCGCTGGAAAACTTTGCGGCTGCTTTGTCGTCTGGCTGGCGCGCCATGATTCTGATCCGAATATTCTGTGTGATGAGGGTGCGTCAGGCTTTGGGCTCGAGCCCGAGTTTGGCGGCAAGGCCGAGGATCGCGAGGCGGTAGCCCTCGACGCCGAAGCCGCACAGCGAAGCGAAGGCCGCGCGTGCGGTGTAGGAATGGTGGCGAAAACTCTCGCGCGCGTGGATGTTGGTCACATGCACTTCCACGGTCGGGATCTGCACCGCGAGCAGCGCGTCGTGCAGCGCGATCGAGGTGTGAGAATAGCCGCCGGCATTGATGATGATGCCCTTCATCTTGCGGGCGTGCGCCTCGTGGATGAAGTCGATCAGCTCGCCTTCGCGGTTGGACTGCCGGCAGTCGGCCTTGAGACCGAACTGCGCCACCGTCTCCCGGCACAGCTTCTCGACGTCGGTCAAGGTCGCGTGGCCGTACTTCTCCGGTTCGCGCGTCCCCAGCATGTTGAGGTTCGGCCCGTTGAGTACGAGGATCGTGTCGGTTGCTGGTTCGGCCATTCTTGTCCCGGCAGGTGCTTCGGCGTGGCGGGGGTTATAGGTAACAAAGGGCCTTAGGGGAAGCCTTGAAGGACCTCCCGGGGGCCTTGAGGCACCTCATCCGGCTTGCAAAAACCTGTGCGGAAACTACGGAAATTGCTTGTTAACCAGGCCAAAGCATGGCTGCCGGCCGTACACCAAGGGGCGGGCATCGCTGCCCGCCCCCGGAAGGTTGCCGTGATCCGGCCTTAGTTAGGCGTTGAGAACCGCCACGATCTCGTAGGTGTCCGGATTGATGATCACGATCTCCTCGCGGACCAGGATGAACTTGTAAGTCCGCCACTCCGGATAGATCGTCGCGACCCGCGGCGGCAGCGCGTGCAGCTCGATGCCTTGGCGCGGAATGCGGGTTCCGACCGAGATCGAGAAGTTCACGTTGGTCACCGGGGCGACGCGCTGCTCGTGGATCACCGAGGTGATCTGGGTGCGCTGCTCGGTCGAGAGCTTGGCGCCGGCGCCGGCCTGACCGGTGGTCTGGGTCGAGGTACCAGCCTGGCCCTGTACGTTAGTGCCGCCCTGGCCCTGGCGGCTCTCGCCTGTGGTCGTGCCGGCCTTGCTCTGGCTCTCCGAGCTCATGCCCTTCGACTTGTCCTGCTGGCCTTGGGCGCGTTCGTCGGTGCGCTGCCCCTTTGTTGCACCTGACTTCTCCTCAGCCGTCGGATTCTTGTGCATCGTGCCCGAGGACTTCTCGTCCTTCATTGCACCTGAAGACTTCTCTTCAGCGCCGGACTTGGATTGTCCCACGGTGCCCTTTTCCTTGCCCGTCGAATCCTTGTTCATGGCGCCGGATTTCTCGTCCTTCATAGCGCCCGAGGATTTCTCTTCGGCGCCGGACTTCATGGAGCCACCGGCCTGTCCAACGGTGCCCTTTTCCTTGCCCATGGAGTCCTTGCCCGTGGTGCCGCCATGCTCAGCCGCGCCGCCCGACTGCGAGTGCTGCATCTGTTGCTGTTGCGAGCCGGCACCGCCGCCGCCCTCGCGGTTATAGCCCTGTGCGTTCGCCAGTCCGGTGCCGGCGATCAACGCGAGCGCAGCAACCGAGATCATGAAGCGGTTAGACATTGAACTTCTCCTCACGTGTTTCTTTGCGTCATTGCCCGCGCCGACAACGAAAGGAGATTTGAGTTGTTCCGGAACTCCGCCGGTTCCGCGGCATTTGTTTGTTGAATGCCGAATGAATGCGTGCGTCGGGACTGCGACACGATCGAGGTCGCAAAACGCAAAGCAAAAGGTCGGCTTTTCAGCCGGCCTTGCTATGTGGAACGGAACAACGAGAGCTGCGTCAGCAGGTCGCCTTGCCGCAGCGCGCAACGCCGATCTTCTCCTTCAACCCCTCGAGGCCGATGGCGCCGACGACGATCTGCTTGCCGATCACGTAGCTCGGCGTGCCGTTCATGCCCATCGCTTCGGCGAGCTTGAAATTCTCCTCGATGGTGGCGCGCACTTCCGGATTCGCAATGTCCTTCTCGATCTTCGCGACGTCGAGGCCGGCCTCCTTGGCCGCGGCAAGCGCGTGCGCCTTGTCGGCCTGGCCGCGACCACCGAGTAGCTTCTGGTGGAAGTCGAGATACTTCTTGCCGGTGGGATCTTGCATGCGCACGGCGACCGCGACTTGCGCGGCTTCGACCGAACCTTGGCTCAGGACCGGGAATTCCTTCAGCACGACCTTCAGCTTCGGATCGGTCTTGATGAGGTCGAGCATGTCGGCCATCGCGCGTTTGCAATAGCCGCAATTGTAGTCGAAGAACTCGACGAAGGTGACGTCGCCGTCCTTGTTGCCCAGCACGACCTGGCGCGGCGAGTTGAAGATCGCGTCCGCGTTCTGCGCGATGCTCGCTTCGTGCTTCTGCGCTTCGGCGGCGGCCTGACGCTTGCTGAGCTCGGTCATCGCCTCCTCGAGCACCTCGGGATGGGTGACCAGATAGTTTTTGACGATCGCCTCGATCTCGGTGCGCTGGGCATCCGAGAAGCTGTCGGCCGAAGCGGGCCCCGTCACGCCGCAGCCGATGGCGAGCGCAAACAGCGCGGGAACGAGCAGGCGCAGCGAAGGCATTGGCAAATCCTCTTATCCAAAGCAGGTTTCGGAAAACGTCCCGGCGGGCTCAAGCGTGTCGTCGTGACGTCGTGGTATCGGGCCTTGTGGTGTCAGGCATTCAATTGTTACGCGGCGGCTTCGCCGCCACGATGTCGTCGGCCTTGACCCAACCGGGTGTGCCGACGGCGAAACGGGTTTTCGCGCGCGTGGCAAGCTCGCGGGCGGTCTTGTTGTCGCCGCGCAAGTAGGCGGCCTGGGCCGACGCCAGATCGGCCTCGGCATAGTCTCCCTTCCGGCCATAGGCCATCGCGAGCTGGGTGTAACCAAGCGGCGCCTCGGGCTCGCGTGCCACCGCAGCCCGGAGAATCCGAATGGCTTCGTCGGTGTAGGCCTTATTATCGGATCCGACCAGAGCCTGCCCAAGTAACATCTCGATGAGCGGTGAGTTGCTGGAGAGCTGCACTGCCTTGCGCAGGGCGGGGATGGCCTCTGCCGGTTTTCCGCTCTCGAGCAGCGCCTGGCCGCGGACCTCGTAGAAGTACGGGTTGTTGGGCTGGACCTGGATCAGCGCATCGATCTGAGCCAGCGCGCTGCGCAGGTCCCCGTGCAGATAGGTGCTGATGGCACGGGCGTAACGTGCCGGCATGCTGTCGTTGGTCTGCGGATAGCGGCGATAGACGGTTTCCGGCCGCTCCATGAAGGCCGAGATCTTGGCGCGGACCATGTCATGGCGAAGCTGGAGCGCCGGATCGTCCTTCTTGTCCCAATAAGGGCTGGTGCGGGCGAACTCCTGCAGCGCCGCGACGCGCTCGGCAGGCATCGGATGCGATTGCAGATAGGGATCGGCGCCGCGCGCGGCGAACAGGCTCTCGCTGGTGAAGCGCTTGAAGGTCTCGTACATGCCCTTCGGCGACTGCTGGGTTGCGGTCAGAAACTTCACGCCGGCGCGGTCGGCGTTCTCTTCCTGCTGGCGCTGGTAGGACAGCAGCGTGCGACGGATCATCTCCTGCGGGCCGGCGATCGCGGCCGCGCCGGCATTTGCAAGACCGTTGTTGCCGGAGTTGCCGCCGCGGCTTGCGCCTGCGGCGAGCGCGCCAGCGCCGAGCAGCATGGCAATGATCATCTGCGTCTGCGCAGTTGCTAGCTGCTCGCGCAGCTTGGCGAGATGGCCGCCGGCCAGATGCCCGGTCTCGTGGGCGAGCACGCCGATAAGCTGGTTCGGCGTCTCCGACTGCAGGATCGCGCCATAATTGACGAAGATGCGGCGGCCATCGGCGACGAACGCGTTGAACGAGGCATCGTTGATGATCACCATCTGGATGTTCTGCTTCTCGAGGCCCGCCGCGCGCAGGATCGGACGCGTATATTCACGCAGGAGCTGCTCGGTCTCGGTGTCGCGCAGAATGGGCGGCCCCTTCGCCTGTGCGCGCGCCGCCGCGAGCGGCGTCAGCACGATAGCCGCTGCCGTGACGAGCGAGGTGAGGGCGGAGGCTTTCTTGCGCAAAGCGATCTGGAGCAACATCAAGCGGTCTTGGTCAAACGGTCTTGGTCAAGCGGTCTTGGAACGCAGTTCCGTGATTGGTTTTGGCGATTGGCGGCGGACCGGATACGCGATATGCCCTTATGAGCCGTACAATGCGGCCAGTCTGGGGCGCAAGCGCCCTGTCCTCCGGACGATAGCGGACCGGCCGCCAGCGAAATAGCAGAAATCGATGCACGATGCGACATTGAGGAACCGCCTGGCGCCGTGGCTCGAGCCGTCCCGCCGCAGCGATGTTCCCCCGTTTATGGTGATGGACGTGATGGCCGCGGCGGCCCGAATCGAGGAGGGCGGGGGCCATGTCATTCACATGGAGGTCGGCCAGCCGTCGGCTGGGGCGCCCAAGACCGCGATCGCGGCCGCCCATGCTGCGCTCGATACCGGCCGGATCGACTATACTTCGGCGCTCGGCATCCCGTCGCTGCGCGAGCGGATCGCGCGTCATTATCGCGACGTCTATGGCTGCGCGGTCAGCGCGGAGCGGGTGGTCGTGACAACGGGCTCGTCCGGTGGCTTCATCCTGGCCTTCCTGTCGATGTTCGAGCCCGGCGATCGTGTCGCCGTCACGGTGCCGGGCTATCCGCCTTACCGTCATATCCTCACTGCGCTCGGTTGCGAACCGGTGCTGATCGAGACCACGAGTGAGACGCGCCACGCCTTGACCGGCGAGGCCTTGCTCGCCGCCCATCGCAAAGCCCCGCTGAAGGGCGTGCTGGTCGGAAGCCCCGCCAATCCGACGGGAACGATGATGTCGAGCGAGGCGATGTCGGGCCTGATCGCGGCGGCGGAAGATGCTGGCATCCGCTTCATCTCAGACGAGATCTATCACGGGCTCGACTACGCGTTTCCGGCGGTGACGGCGGCAGCGCTGTCGGAGCGCGCACTCGTGATCAACTCGTTCTCGAAGTACTTTTGCATGACGGGCTGGCGCGTCGGCTGGATGGTCGTGCCGGAGATTTTGGTGCGGCCGATCGAACGGCTGCAGCAGAACCTGTCGATCTCGGTGCCGGCGCTATCGCAGATCGCGGCCGAAGCTGCATTCGACGGAACGGCCGAGATGGATGCGATCAAGCATGGCTACCAGGAGAACCGCCGCATCCTGATCGAGGGATTGCCCGAGGCCGGCTTGACAAGGTTCCTGCCCGCCGACGGCGCCTTCTACCTCTATACGGACGTCTCGGATTTCACCGCCGACAGTTTCGACTTCGCCAAGCAGATGCTTGAACAGGCCCATGTTGCGGCGACGCCGGGTATCGATTTCGATCCTATTCACGGCCGTTCGTTCATCCGCTTCTCCTACGCGAGATCGGCGGACGAGATGCGGGAAGCAGTTGACCGGATCGCTCACTGGCTTAAATAGCCCGCCAGTTTTTCCAGAGCTTCCGGAGTTCAACTTGTCTGACAGATCACCAGCCATCACGCATTTTCCTCTCGCCGCCATTGTGTGGCCGGTCCAAAGCGGCGAGTTCGCCGGGGCGCTGCGCGCATTCGTCTTGATTGCGCTCGGCACCGCATTGATGGCGCTGTCAGCGAAAGTCAGCCTGCCGCTGCCCTATGTGCCGATGACCTTGCAGACGCTTGTCGTGCTGATGATCGGTGCGGCCTATGGCTGGCGTCTTGGCAGCGCAACCATGATCGCCTACCTCGCCGAAGGCGCGATCGGACTGCCGGTGTTCGCGGGCCCCGTCGGCGGAATCGCGCCGCTGGTCGGCCCAACGGCCGGATATCTGTTCGGCTTCGTCGCGGCAGCTTTCGTGACGGGTTATCTCGCCGAACGCGGCTGGGATCGCAGTATCGTGCTGCTGTTCGCTGCGATGGCCGTCGGTCACATCGTTATTCTGGCGGCGGGATTCGGCTGGCTGGCCTTCGGCCTCGGTCTTGGCATGCCCAAGGCCTGGCAGGTCGGCATCGTGCCGTTCATCGCCGCGTCGCTGGTCAAGAATGCGCTTGGTGCCACCTTGATGCCAGCCGCACGCCGGGTGGTCGACCGTCGCGGGTAAAGCGCGCAACACCGACCAGTTCCAATTGACAGGGCCAGCCAAGTTGCTCTTGGCTGGCTCGCAGTTTTGAGGGGGAGTGGACAAATGACGACGACAACGATGGCGGGTGTGCCGACAGCACCGGCCGCCAAGCCGTGGTACAAGATTCTCTACGTCCAGGTGCTGATTGCCATCGTGCTCGGCGCCATCGTCGGCTGGTTGTGGCCGTCGGTCGCCACCAACGACTGGATCAAGGCGATGGGCGACGGCTTCATCAAGCTGATCAAGATGGTGATCGCGCCGATCATCTTCTGCACCGTGGTCTCGGGCATCGCGCATATCCAAGATGCCAAGAAGGTCGGCCGCATCGGCGTCAAGGCGCTGGTCTATTTCGAGGTCGTCTCGACCTTCGCACTCCTGATCGGCCTCATTGTAGGCAATCTCGTCAGGCCCGGTGCGGGCTTCGGCAATGCCGCGGCCAGCGAGCAGGCCGTCGCCAACTATGCGAAGCAGGCTGCGGGCCAGAAGTCCGTCGACTTCATCCTGCACATCATTCCCGACACCGTGGTCGGCGCCTTCGCGCAAGGCGAGATCCTCCAGGTGCTGCTGTTCTCGGTGCTGTTCGGCTTCGCCATCATGGGCCTCGGCGAGCGCGGCCACACCATCCGCAGCTTCATCGACGATGCCGCGCATGCGGTATTCGGCGTCATCTCCATCGTGATGCGCGCGGCGCCGATCGGCGCGTTCGGCGCGATGGCCTACACCATCGGCAAGTTCGGCACCGGCGCGATCCTCAACCTGATCGGTCTGATCGCGACCTTCTATGTCACTGCTGCGCTGTTCGTCTTCATCGTGCTCGGCATCATCGCGCGGTTCGCCGGCTTCTCGATCTTCAAGTTCCTGGCCTACATCAAGGACGAGCTCCTGATCGTGCTCGGTACCTCGTCGTCGGAAAGCGCGCTGCCGTCCTTGATGGAGAAGCTGGAACGGCTCGGCTGCTCCAAGTCGGTGGTCGGCCTCGTGGTGCCCACGGGCTATTCGTTCAACCTCGACGGCACCAACATCTACATGACGCTGGCGACGCTGTTCATCGCGCAGGCGCTCGGCTTCGATCTCACGCTGGGTCAGCAGTTGACGATCCTGATCGTGGCCATGCTGACCTCGAAGGGCGCCTCCGGCATCACCGGCGCGGGCTTCATCACGCTCGCCGCGACGCTCGCCGTGGTCGATCCGCGCCTCGTGCCGGGCATGGCGATCGTGCTCGGGATCGACAAGTTCATGAGCGAATGCCGCGCGCTGACCAATCTCTGCGGCAACGGCGTTGCCTGCGTGATCGTCGCCTGGTGGGAGGGCGAGCTCGATCGCGACAAGCTCACCGCGCGGCTGAGCCAGCAAATCGACCCGACGGACATGGAAACCGCCGTCACCACGGACTGATCTGCAAGCCGCATCTGATGGCGCGTACCGTCAGACCTTGAAATAGCAGGGCTGGTCGAGATCCTCGATCAGCCCTTATTCTTTCTTTCGCCGGCTAGAAGCGGTCCGGCCGGTACGGCGCGGGATCAATTGATGGCGTCTCGCCGTTCATCATCTCCGCGAGCAGGCGTCCAGTCGCAGGCCCCAGCGTAAAGCCCTGGTGGCCGTGGCCAAAATTCATCCATAGGCCGCGATGGCGCGGCGCGGGGCCGAGCACGGGCAGCATGTCGGGGGTGCAGGGCCTGGTGCCGAACCACGGCTCCGGCTCGACGCGGGTGCCGAGATCGATCAACTCTCGCGCCGACGCTTCTGCGCTGGCGAGCTGAACGGGCGTTGCGAGCGCATCCGGGCCCGTCAACTCCGCGCCGGTGGTGATGCGGATCCCCTTGGCCATCGGGCCCATGGCGTAGCCGCCGGCCTTGTCGACCAGCGGCAGATCGAGCGAAGAGCCGCCGCTGTAATGCATATGGTAGCCGCGCTTGCGCACCAGCGGAATGCGGTAGCCGAATTTGTGTAAGAGATCGGGCGACCACGGCCCGAGCGTGACCACGACGTCTGCGGCATCGATGCGTCCCTCGGCCGTGTCCACCGACCAGCCGGTGGCGGTCTGCCGCAGGGTCTCGGCATCGCCGCGTACGATCCTGCCGCCGAGGCGCTCGAACAGGTTGGCATAGGCGGTGACCAGCGCACCGGGATCGGACACGGTCCAGGTGTCGAGCCAGTGGATCGCGCCGGGAAGATCGTCGCGCAGGATCGGCTCGGCCTTGGCAAGCTCGCTCCCCGAGAGCACGCGAAAATTCACGCCGAAGTCGTGCCGATCTTCCTCCGCGGCCTTGATCGCAAGGTCGAATGACGCGGGGTCGCGATGCAGCATGCGGTAGCCGGCGCGGCGGATGAGATTGTCGGCATGCGCGTCGCGGATGAGGATGTCGTGCTCTGCCGTCGCGTAGGCGATCAGGCGCGCCCAGGCTTCGATCGCTTCGCGATGCCGCTTCGGCGCCGAGTGCCACCAGTAGCGGAGCAGGGGCTCGATGTGGAGGTGTAGGGAAGAAAGGCTGTAGCGCACATCGTTGGTGCGGCCGGTCGCGATCTTGAGGAGCGTCGCAAGGTCGCGTGGCACCGGGTAGGGCCGGACGGCTTCCGCCTGGATCATCCCGGCATTGCCATAGCTCGTCTCGCGGCCCGGCTCCCTGCGGTCGACGAGGGTCACGGACCAGCCACGCCGCTGCAGGTGCAGCGCCGCGCCCACACCCACCATGCCGCCGCCGAGAACGATCGCGCTTCGCATTCGAATGACCCCGCCAAATCAAAACCGCCCGGAATGACCGGGCGGTTTCGTCTGGATTGTTGGTTTTACTCGCCGCCGCCGAAGCGGCGCGACCACCAGCCGGCGCGACGCGGTGCGGCCGGCGTTTCGCTGGCCTCTTGCGCGGGCTCCGGAGCCGGGGCGGGCGGGGCAGCCTGCTCCGGTACCGGCTCAGCCGGCATTGCCGGCTCGGGCTGGCTGTTGAGCAGGAAGCTCACCTTTTCGCGGACCGTGGAACGGCGTCGCGCGGCCTTGTCGTCGGAGGCCGGCTCGTCCGTTGCGGCAGAGGCGGTCGGCTCGGGCTGGCTGGGTGCTTCTGCCTGCACCTCGGGCTGGGCGATCTGCAGCTCGGCGCTCGCCTCGGCGGGTTCCGTATCGGCGATCGACGGCGCGGCTTCGCTGCTGCCACGGTCGAAATCGGCGACTGCATCGCTCACTTCCGACGGCGGATTGGCGCCAAGCTCATCGCCGATCGACCCGGCGAGACCTTCCTCGCCGCCGCCACCGCGCCGACGGCGTCCACCGCGGCGACCGCGCCGGCGCCGGCGTTCACCGCCGCCCTGCTGCTCGCCACGGGCCTGCTGTTCCTCGGCCTCGTCGCCGTCCTGCTCGGCGGCTTCGGTCTCTTCGTCGGCCTCACCGGCAACCATCGCGGCATCGGGGGCGATCGGCGCGCCGTCCTCGCGAAGTTCGCCCTCGCGCTGGCCACCGCGGCCGCGCCGGCGGCGGCGCCGCCTGCGGCGCTGGCCATCCTGTTCGGGCGCGCCTTCACCGGCTGCCTGCTCCTCGGCAAGACCTTCAGTCTCTTCCGTCTCGATCTCGGATTCGAGCTCCGAATCGAACTCGTCCTCGTCATAGGCCTCTTCAGCCGCCGGCGGCGGGCTTGCGGCGGCCTGCGCCGCGAGCAGCGCCTTGGCGGCCTCCAGCGTGTGCACCTGCTCGCCACGGTCGATGACATAGGCCTGCGGCCCGCTGACGCTCGCGTCGGCGATGATCGACAGCGTGACCTTGAAGGCGTTCTCCAGGTCGCGCAGGTGGCCGCGCTTGTGATTCAGCACGTACAGCGCGACGTCGGTGCGGGTGCGGACCACCAGATTGTGGGTCGCGCCCTTCATCAGGATCTCTTCGAGACCGCGCAGAAGCTGGAGCGCAACCGAGGATACCGAGCGGACATGGCCGGTGCCGCCGCAATGCGGGCAGGGGTCGGTCGAGGATTCCAGCACGCTGGCGCGGATGCGCTGGCGCGACATCTCCAAAAGGCCGAAATGCGAGATGCGCCCGACCTGGATGCGCGCGCGGTCCTGCCGGAGGCAATCGGACAGCTTGCGCTCGACCGCGCGGTTGTTGCGCTTCTCGTCCATGTCGATGAAGTCGATGACGATCAGGCCGGCGAGGTCGCGCAGGCGAAGCTGGCGGGCGACCTCTTCGGCCGCTTCCAGATTGGTTTTGAGCGCGGTGTCCTCGATGTGGTGCTCGCGCGTCGAGCGGCCGGAGTTGACGTCGATCGAGACCAGCGCCTCGGTCTGGTTGATGACGACGTAGCCGCCGGAGCGCAACTGCACGGTCGGCGAGAACATCGCGTCGAGCTGACTTTCGACACCCATGCGCGAGAACAGCGGCTGGCCGTCGCGATACTGCTTCACCGCGCTGACGTTGGCCGGCATCAGCATCTTCATGAAGTCGCGCGCTTCGCGGTAGCCGGATTCGCCCGCGACCTGGATCTCGTCGATCTCCTTGTTATAGAGGTCGCGCAGCGAGCGCTTGATCAGCGAGCCTTCCTCGTAGACCAGGGTCGGCGCCTGCGACCGCAGCGTCAGGTCGCGCACCGTCTCCCACATCCGGATCAGATATTCGAAGTCGCGCTTGATCTCGGGCTTGGTGCGGGAAGCGCCCGCGGTGCGCAGGATGATGCCCATGCCCTCGGGCACGTCGAGATCCTGGACGACCTCCTTGAGACGGGAGCGGTCCTGCGCGCTGGTGATCTTGCGGCTGATGCCGCCGCCACGCGCAGTGTTCGGCATCAAGACGGCATAGCGGCCGGCGAGCGACAGATAAGTCGTCAGCGCCGCGCCCTTGTTGCCGCGCTCTTCCTTGACGACCTGCACCAGCATCACCTGGCGGCGCTTGATGACTTCCTGGATCTTGTATTGGCGGCGCGGACGGAAGGTGCGCTCCGGCACTTCCTCGAGCACGTCGTCGCCGCCGACGGATTCGACGACTTCGTCTTCGATTTCCTCGCCGTCTTCGCCATCCTCGACGTCAGTGGTTGCCTCGGCATGCGGCGCCTCGGCGCTCTCGCCGGCCGCATAAACGGCGTCGGCGGGCTCGGCGGCGGTGGTCACGGCTTCGGCGAAGGCCTCGGCGTGAGCTTCCTCCGCGGGCGCTTCGGTAGTCGTCGGCTCCTGAGGCTGGGCGGCAAGTTCGGTGGCGACAACGGGCTCGGCTCCCACGGCCGCGACAGGGGCGGGCGCCTGGTCGTCGTGATCATGGTCGCGCGCCTGCTGATCGTGCTCGCCCGCGGGTTCATAATCGTCATGATGATGCGCGTGATGCTCATGATCGTGACGATGCTCGTCGTGCCCATGCTCGTCATGATCGTGGTCGTCGTCATGGGCCTCGAACGCACCGGGATGTTCGGCATCGGCGTGCAGATGCTCGCCCTCGTGCGGGACGCCCTCGGGGCGCTCGGGCAGCAGCTCGCCCTCGACCGGCTGGGCAACGGGATCCGCGCCCGCCTCGAGGCCATCGACGATGTCGCTCTGGACACGCTCGCCATGACCGCGGCGGCGGGCGTTGCGATGGCGCGAGCGGCGGCGGCCGTGGGAACGATTCTCGTTCTCCTCCTCGGCTTCGCGATGGGCCTGCTCCTCGGCCTCGATCAGCGCCTGCCGGTCGGCGACCGGGATCTGATAGTAGTCGGGATGGATTTCGCTGAAGGCGAGGAAGCCGTGGCGGTTGCCGCCATATTCCACAAAGGCGGCCTGGAGCGAGGGTTCGACCCGGGTGACCTTGGCGAGGTAGATATTTCCGCGCAGTTGCTTGCGTTGCGCGGTCTCGAAATCAAACTCTTCGACGCGATTGCCGCGGACCACGACGACCCGGGTCTCTTCCGGGTGGGTGGCATCGATCAACATCTTGTTGGGCATGTCTTGGCTCTTGGCGGCGGCGGGCGCGATTCACCGTGGGCGCGAATCGCGCCGCCGGGTGACGCGACGGTCCACCTGATTCGGGGGTGAGGGGAAGGCCGAAACGTCCTCTCTCGCGCCATGTCGAACTGGAGCCTGGGGGGCCAAGGCGGCGCGCGGGAGTTTCGCTCCGCAGCGTCGCGAATGGTCCTTCAGATTTCGTCGGCACAGTCTGGCGCATCAAGCGTCGGCCCGTATGAAAACTCGGGCGGCGAGGCCGCCCCTTAATCAGTTGCTGCTGGCCAGGTCTGGCGCGAGAACGCGCGTCCTGAGGATCACAACCGCTCCCCTGGGATTAAGGGATCGGGTAACGAGAGGCTACGTCGCTGTCAGAACCGTCCCTGGAACGCGAGAGGTAACCCAGGACCGCCTGCCGCCGGGGCTCGACCCCGTTCCACCTCGCTGCCGCGCTCCGCGCTGGCCTCAAAGGGGGACGGAAAACGCTGGAATTCCCAAAGCTTGAGAGTTCCGGCGCTGCACCGGGCGCTGAATGCGACACAACCGAATATATTGGCCGTCAGCAGTCTGTACATACGAGGAATGGACCAGCGGTGCAAGGGAGCGTCGCACGTCGGTCACAGTCGTCGAGTTTCGCGCCTTTTGTCATTAAGACCTGATTAACCCTGCAGTTCTATTGCGATAAGGAAGCTGCTCGGAGGCACGGGATTCGGTGGCGAGCCGCGCAAATCAACGGGTTTTGCTGGGGTGTGCGCTGTTGTGCGCCGCAGCATTGCCATGTGCCGATTCCTCCCGTCTGAGTGCCGCCGAAAGCCCGCCGCGAGTGGCTGTCGCGACGGCGAATTTCCCGGTCGCTTCGGCTGCGCGGCTTGCCGGCGATGCCAAGCAGACCCGCTTCATTCTCGACCTCGATCAGACCGTCACCTTCCGCGCCTTCACCCTGGCCGACCCCTACCGGGTCGTGGTCGATGTGCCCCAGATCAATTTCCAGCTTCCGTCCGGCACCGGCGTGGGACGTGGCCTGATCAAGGCTTTCCGTTATGGGCTCGTGATGCCCGGCGGATCGCGAATCGTGTTCGACCTGGCGGGACCGGCCAAGATCGCCAATTCGTACGTGCTCGAAGCGGCGAACGGCCAGCCGGCTCGGCTCGTACTCGAGCTGGAGGAGGTCGATCGCGCCTCCTTCGTGCAATCGCTCAGCCCGAATAGCCGCCCCGAGCTGCGGCCCGCGATTGCCGACGCGCCGCCCGCGACCGTTCCGGCCACGGCTCCGGAGCCGGCGCAGCAGAAGCCGGCGGATGAGCGCGCCGTGGTGGTGATCGATCCCGGTCACGGCGGCATCGACAACGGAACGCAATCGAGCGGCGAGAGCGAAAAGAACCTGGTGCTGGCCTTTGGCCTCGCGTTGCGGGACCGGCTGGAAAAGAGCGGCAAATATCGCGTGGTGATGACGCGGGACGACGACACCTTCATCCCCCTCAACGACCGGGTCAAAATCGCCCGCAACCTCAAGGCCGCCCTGTTCGTCTCGATCCATGCCGACGCCTTGCCGCGCGCGGAGGGCGATGCGCAAGGCGCCACGATCTACACTCTGTCCGACAAGGCATCCGACGCCGAAGCCGAGCGCCTGGCGGACGCGGAAAATCGGGCGGACGCGATCGCCGGCTTCAACCTCGCGGAGGAGCCGACCGATGTCGCGGACATCCTGATCGACCTCACTCAGCGGGAAACACGCACGTTTTCAAACCGTTTCGCCCGTTTGCTGATGGGCGAAATGAAGTCTACGGTGCGGATGCACAAGCATCCCCTGAAGTCTGCGGGCTTCCGGGTGCTGAAGGCGCCCGACGTGCCGTCGGTGCTGGTCGAGATCGGTTACGTCTCCAACAAGGGAGACCTCGAGCACCTCGTCTCCGAGGGCTGGCGGTCCCGTGCCGTGGGCTCGATGGCGCAGGCGATCGACGGATTTCTGGCCAAGCGGATGGCAACCGCGGGGTCTGCGAATTGATGAGGGAAGTTTCCAGCCCGCCGTTAAGCCCTAGTTTGGCCACAGCGGGCGCTTTATAAAAAAGCCGCAGGGGGTTCCGGAATCGACGAGAATCCCGCTCGGCAAGCGCCTTTAGGCCCGGCGCCGATGTATTTGAGTAGGCCGGTGAATTCGCGACGTAAGGACGACGCCTGTTGGCGGCGCCAAGGGCTGATCCAGGGATTGAACGGATAAACAGATAATGCGCTTGCTGGTGCGGTTCATGGGCTTCCTGTTCGCCGCGGGAACGGTGATGTTCCTTGTTGGTGTCGGTGCCGTGGCAGGCCTGATCTGGCATTTCTCCAAGGACTTGCCCGATTACTCTCAGCTTCAGGATTACGAACCGCCGGTGATGACCCGCGTGCACGCGGTCGACGGTTCGCTGCTCGGCGAATACGCCAAGGAGCGCCGGCTCTATCTGCCGATCCAGGCGGTGCCGAAGCTCGTGATCAACGCCTTCCTGGCGGCCGAGGACAAGAATTTCTACGAGCACGGGGGCATCGACTACACCGGCATGGCCCGCGCCGGATTGCTCTATCTGCAGAACTACGGCTCCAACCGCCGCCCGCAGGGTGCTTCGACGATCACCCAGCAGGTCGCCAAGAACTTCCTCCTGACCAACGAGGTCTCGTTCTCGCGCAAGATCAAGGAAGCCTTGCTGGCGATGCGGATCGAGAAGACCTACTCCAAGGACAAGATCCTCGAACTGTACCTCAACGAAATCTATCTCGGCCTCGGCGCCTACGGCATCGCGGCGGCTTCGCTGGTCTATTTCGACAAGTCGGTGAACGAGCTGACGATCGCGGAAGCCGCTTATCTGGCGGCGCTGCCGAAGATGCCGGCAACGCTGCATCCGGTGCGTAACCGCGACCGCGCCATCGAGCGCCGCAACTACGTGATCGACCGTCTCCAGGAGAACGGCTGGATCAAGCAGGCCGACGCCGACAAGGCGCGCAAGGAGCCGCTGGCCGTCACCAATCGTTCCAACGGTGCCCACACCTTCGCCGGCGAATATTTCGCCGAGGAAGTCCGCCGCGACATCTTCGAGCGCTATGGCGAGAAGAAGCTCTATGAGGGCGGCCTGTCGGTCCGCACCACGCTCGATCCGAAGATCCAGGTCATGGCGCGCAAGACCATGGTCTCGGGCCTCGTGAACTATGACGAGCAGCAGGGCTATCGCGGCGCGATCAGCAAGCTCGATACGTCAGGCGACTGGGGCGTGAAGCTTGCCGAGATCAAGTCGCTCTCCGACATCTCGCCGTGGCGCATGGCGGTGGTGCTGGAAACCAGCGACCAGTCGGCACGCATCGGCTTCCAGCCGAGCCGCGAGCTCGGCGGCGCCGTGAGCAAGCAGCGCGAGACCGGCATCGTCACGCTCGACGGCGTGCGCTGGGCGCGGGCCGCGCAGGGCGGTACCAAAGGCAAGACGCCGACTGCGGTGTCCCAGGTGCTCCAGCCCGGCGACGTGATCTATGCCGATCCACTCTACAAGGACGGACAGCCCGTCGAGGGCCAATACCGCCTGCGGCAGATCCCCGAAGTATCCGGCGCCATGGTGGTGATGGATCCGTGGACCGGCCGCGTGCTCGCGATGGTCGGCGGCTTCTCGTTCGACCAGAGCCAGTTCAACCGCGCCACGCAGGCCTACCGGCAGCCGGGTTCGTCGTTCAAGCCGATCGTCTATTCCGCGGCGCTCGACAATGGCTATACGCCCTCGACTGTCGTGCTCGACGCGCCGATCGAAATCGACCAGGGGCAAGGCGCCGGCGTGTGGCGCCCGGAGAACTTCTCCTCGGGAAAATTCCAGGGACCGGTGACGCTGCGCAACGCGCTGCGGCAGTCGCTCAACACCGTCACGGTGCGGCTCGCACAGGACATCGGCATGCCCTTGATCGGCGAATACGCTCGCCGCTTCGGCGTCTATGACGAGCTGCCGAACTATCTCTCCTACGCGCTCGGCGCCGGCGAAACGACGGCGATGCGCATGGTGACGGCCTATTCGATGATCGCCAATGGCGGCCGACGCGTGAAGCCGACGCTGATCGATCGCATCCAGGACCGCTACGGCCACACCATCTTCAAGCACGACCAGCGCGAATGCCGCGGCTGCGACGCGCCGGGCGGCTGGAAGAACCAGAACGAGCCGCTGTTGATCGACCGCCGCGAGCAGGTGCTGGACTCCATGACGGCCTATCAGATCACCGAGCTGATGGAAGGCGTCGTGCAGGCCGGCACCGCGACTGTCGTCAAGGAGGTCGGCAAGCCGATCGCCGGCAAGACGGGCACGACCAACGAGGCCAAGGATGCCTGGTTCGTCGGCTTCTCGCCCGACGTCGCCGTCGCAATCTATATGGGCTACGACAAGCCGCGGCCGCTCGGCAGAGGCAACGCCGCCACCGGCGGCCATCTGGCAGCGCCCATCGCGCGCGACTTCCTGAAGCTCGCGCTCGCCGACAAGCAAGCGGTCCCGTTCAAGGTGCCGGCCGGCATCAAGCTGATCCGCGTCGTTGCCAAGACCGGCATGCGTGCCGGCCCGGGTGAGACCGGTGGAACCATCCTCGAAGCCTTCAAGCCGGGTACGGCGCCGCCGGACAACTACTCGGTCATCGGCGTTGCCGACGCCGACGGGCGCGTGCCGCAGCAGGCGCCGCCCGATACCGGCTTCTTCATGCGTCCGGGCACCGGCGGGCTGTACTAGGGCCTTAGGATAAGATCCGCGATCTGAAGCTCCGGCGGTTGCGCTTTGCAGCCGCCGCCGCTACATCCCCATTGCAATTGCACGCGGGAACAATTCCGCGAGATCAGAGAACGACATGCGCGCCGAAATCGAACGGTTGGTAGAAGAGATCAAGCAGTCAGTCGGGCTGCTGAGGAGGCATCTTTGACGTCGAGAAATCGACGGCGCGCCTTGCTGAGCTGAACAAGCTCGCTGAAGATCCCAACCTCTGGAACGATCCCCAGAAGGCCCAGAAGCTGATGCAGGAACGCACCTCGCTCGAGGATGCGCTGTCGGGTATCGGCAAAGTCGAGCAGGAGCTCGAGGACGACGTCGGCATGATCGAACTCGGCGAGGCCGAGGGCGATGAGGGCGTCGTCGCCGAAGCGGAAGCTGCGCTCAAGAACCTGAAGAAGGAAGTCGCACGGCGCGAGCTCGAAGCGTTGCTGTCCGGCGAGGCCGATCGCTTCGATTCCTATCTCGAGGTCCATGCCGGCGCCGGTGGCACCGAGAGCCAGGACTGGGCGCAGATGCTGCTGCGCATGTACACACGCTGGGCCGAAACCCACGGCTTCAAGGTCGAGGTGTTGGAGGAGTCCGACGGCGAAGAGGCCGGCATCAAGTCGGCGACCATCCAGGTCTCCGGCCACAACGCCTACGGCTGGTTGAAGACGGAGGCCGGCGTGCACCGGCTGGTCCGCATCTCGCCGTTCGATTCCAACGCACGCCGGCACACCTCGTTCTCGAGCGTGCAGGTTTTCCCGGTCATCGACGACAGCATCAAGATCGACATCAAGGAATCGGATGTCCGCGTCGACACCATGCGTTCGGGCGGTGCCGGCGGCCAGCACGTCAACAAGACCGAATCCGCGGTGCGACTGACGCATATTCCGAGCGGCATCGCGGTGGTCTGCCAGGCCGGCCGCTCCCAGCACAAGAACCGGGCGCAGGCCTGGGACATGCTGCGCGCGCGGCTTTACGAGAGCGAGCTGAAGAAGCGCGAGGAGAAGGCCGCCGCAGACCAGGCCGCCAAGACCGATATCGGCTGGGGCCATCAGATCCGCTCCTACGTGCTGCAGCCCTACCAGATGGTGAAGGACCTGCGCACGGGCGTGCAGACCTCCGACACGTCAGGCGTGCTCGGCGGCGACCTCGACGAGTTCATGGCTGCGACGCTGGCGCAGCGCGCCTTCGGCACCACGACCGGCGAGATCGAGGACGTGGACTGATCATGGCCCGCGTCGCCTTCATCGGATTGGGGCGGATGGGCCACGGCATGGCCGGCCGATATCTCGATGCCGGCTTCACGGTGACGCTGTGGAATCGCAGCAAGGCCAAAGCCGAAGACCTGATCGCGCGTGGTGCGCTTTGGGCGACCTCGCCGGAGGACGCCGCGATCGATGCCGACGCCGTCGTCACCATGGTCGCGGACGACGAAGCCTCGCGTGCGGTCTGGCTCGGGCTCAAGGGCGCGGCCAAGACCGCAAAGGCCGGAACGATCGCGATCGAATGCTCCACGGTCTCCTATGATCATGCGCGCGAGATGGCCCGCGAGCTGAACGGCCGCGGCCTCACCTACATCGATTGCCCGGTCACCGGATTGCCGGATGCGGCAGCTAGCGGAAAGCTGACACTTTTGGTCGGGGCCGACCCCGCCGATCTCGATCGCGCGCGGCCTTATCTGGAGCCGATCGGTTCGACCATCCGCCATTTCGGCGCAGTCGGCTCCGGCACGGTCTACAAGCTCATCAACAATCTGATGGGCGCGATCCAGATCGCAGGGCTTGCCGAGGGGCTTGCGATTGCCGAGCAGGCCGGGCTCGACATGAACCTGGTGCTGGAGTCGATCCAGGCCGGCGTTGCCGCCAGTCCCCAGGTGCAGCGCCACTCCAAGCGGATGGTCGCCCGCGACTTCAGCGGCGCAACTTTTACATCGGCGCTGCGGCACAAGGATGCCGCCTATGCCGTGAAGCTTGCCGAGACCTTGCTGGCCGACAAGCCGCTCGTCGCGCGCGCCGCGGTCGAGTCCTACGCGCGAGCCAAAGCCGCGATGCCGGACGACGATGAAGGCAGGATGATCGAGCTCGTGTCGAGGCCGAAGAAGAGGAACACTTCCTAGCCGGTTGAGCTGACATGGGTCCTGAACGCCTCGTTGGCGGTGCTCGTTTCGGAAATCGGGTGGAAATCTCGGTGGCGGCCGACTAAGCGGCAGGTTCGGCCGCCCATGTGAGACGCCATGCCGCTCAACGACAACCGGATCGATGCGCGAGATTGGTCGCTGCTTTGCGTGCTCTCGGTCCTCTGGGGCGGCTCGTTCTTCTTCAATGGGGCGGCGCTGCGCGAACTGCCGGCTTTGACATTGGTGTTCCTGCGCGTCGCTCTTGGCGCGATCATTCTGCTGCCGCTGCTGCGCGCGCAGGGGATCGCATTTCCCAACGGCTTTGCCGGCTGGCGAGCATTCCTTGCGATCGGACTGCTCAACAACGTCGCGCCGTTCTCGCTGATCGTGCTCGGTCAGACCTTCATTCCGAGCGGTCTGGCGTCGATCCTCAATGCCACGACGCCGCTGTTCACGGTGATCGTGATGGCGGCTGCGGGCGAAGAGATGTTGCAGATGCGTCGCGTAGCCGGCGTCGCGCTGGGGCTCGTCGGCGTGATTGTCCTGAGAGGATGGGGCGCCGACGCGAGAGCGGGGCAGGCACTTGGCATCCTACTCTGCCTTGGCGGCGCCTTCAGCTATGGCCTCGCGGCGCTGGCGGCGCGGCGATTGTTGAAGGACTCGCCTCCGCTCGGGACGGCAACGTTTCAACTCATGGCCTCGACGTTTTTGATGGCGATTGTCGTCGGCGCGATCGAGAAGCCATGGCGGCTGCCGCTGCCGGGTGTGGCGACGTGGCTTGCGGTGCTTGGTCTTGCGGGTCTTTCGACGGCATTGGCCTACATCGTTTTCTTTCAGATCCTGCGCCGCTCGGGCGCGACCAATGTCATGCTGGTGACGCCGCTCATCCCTGTGACCGCCATTCTTCTGGGATGGCTGGTGCTCGGCGAGCCAATCTCAGCGCGAGAAATCGCAGGTGCGATGGTCATCGGCAGCGCATTGCTCGTGATAGACGGGCGCGTGCCGGGTTTGCCGCGGCGCGCTGCGTAGGTTCCCGATTTCGGCGAGCCGTTTCATGTCGCGGAAAATGGAGAGGCTTGCCAGCCGCAGGCCTGCTTGCGACACTTCCTGCAAAACAAGACTACAAATAGGGGAGAGAACGATGCCGGGTCGTCGCAACAGCCTTGCTGCCCTCGCCACGCTCATTGCTGCGGGAATGTTGGCCGCCTCACCGGCCTCGGCGCAAAAGAAATACGACCCCGGCGCCACCGACGCCGAAATCAAGATCGGCAACATCATGCCCTATAGCGGGCCCGCGTCCTCCTATGGCGTGATCGGCAAGACCGAGGCCGCGTTCTTCCGGATGATCAACGATCAGGGCGGCATCAACGGCCGCAAGATCAATTTCATCAGCTATGACGATGCGTATTCGCCGCCAAAGGCAATCGAGCAGGCACGCAAGCTTGTCGAGAGCGACGAGGTCTTGTTGATCTTCCAGCCGCTCGGCACGCCCTCGAATTCCGCGATCATGAAATACATGAACGCGAAGAAAGTGCCGCAGCTCTTCGTCGCCTCCGGCGGCACCAAGTTCGGGGACCCGAAGAATTTCCCATGGACCATGGGCTTCCAGCCGAACTACCAGAGCGAGGGGCGGATCTACGCAAAATACATTCGCGATCACTTCCCGAACGGCAAGATCGCAGTGTTCTGGCAGAACGACGATGCCGGCAAGGACCAGTTCAAGGGCCTGAAGGACGGGCTCGGCGACAAGGCCAGCATGATCATCGCCGACCAGTCCTACGAGGTGAGCGATCCCTCGATCGACTCGCAGATCGTGGCCTTGCACGATTCCGGTGCCGATATCTTCTTCTCCTGGGCCGCCCCAAAGGGCTCGGCGCAGGCGATCCGGAAGGTCGGCGAGCTCGGCTGGAAGCCCAAATTCTTCCTCGCCAACACCGCGACATCGGTTGCATCAGTGCTGAAGCCCGCCGGTCTCGAATATGCCAAGGACATCATCTCGACCGTCTATCTGAAAGACCCAACCGATCCGACCTGGGACAAAGACCTCGCCGTGGTGAAATGGCGTGAATTCATGGACAAATATTATCCCGAGGGCGACAAGGCCAACGCTAACAACATCTACGGCTATGTGCAGGCCGAAGCGATGGCGCAGGTCCTGAAACAATGCGGCGATAATCTTACGCGCGAGAACGTCATGAAGCAGGCTGCCAACCTGAAAAACTTCCACACCGATCTGATGCTGCCCGGTATCATGGTCAACACCTCGCCCGACGATTATTTCCCGATCGAGCAGATGCAGTTGATGCGCTTCAACGGTCAGGCCTGGGAGCTGTTCGGCGACGTCATCACCGGCGAGGTTGGCCACGAGCGCAGCCAGTAGTCATCGCCGGCCGGCGTTCTCGCGCGCAGCGCCATGCCGCCGGCAACGCCGACCCCGAGGACATACATCCAGCCCTCGTGGAAATCGAACAGATGCGAGTTCAGGAGCGAGCTCGCGATGTTCTGCACGACGACGACAAGGCCGATCCAGGCCGCAAGCTCTTCGTCTGCGAACAGGCGAAGATGGGTGAGCCACATCGCGTAGAGCAGGGCGACGCCAACCAGGCCCCACTGCACGGCGACATTGAGCGTCTGGTTGTGCGGGTTGTTCACGATCTCGACGTCGAGGTCACTTCGGCCTGTGGCGGCGCGCTCGAACTGCCGCTTGATCGAGCCTGTGCCATGCCCGAGCAGCGGCGCTTCGGTGAAGGCGAGGGCTGACTTGCGCCAATAGGTCAGGCGTTGGGCGGTCGAGGCGTGGCTGATGTCCTCATGGCCGTGCTGATATTCGACTGAAATGTCGGTGATGCGCTGGCGCAGATAGGGCGATGCCGTCCAGGCGAGCGCGCTCGCGGCAACGGCGCCAGTGAGCAGGAATAGGGCTGCCCGCCGGCTCAGATGGCGCCAGGCGAACAGCCCGAGCAGCACCACGATGCAGAGCAGCGCCGTGCGCGCTGACGCGACGAACACCATGTTGGTGACGAACAGCAGGATCAGCGCCAGGCAGGCGATCGTCGCTCCGACTTGCCGCGCCCGCCAGAATCTCAGCGCGGGCAACGCGAGCGCAAAGGCGCACAGCGTGAACTCCTGGCTCTGGTCGATGTAGTTCTTGACGGGTACGCCGGCCGATGCGGTCGCGCTGATCTTCCAGGCGGGATGGAGCAGCACGATCCAGGAGAAGACCGCAAGCAGGGCGCAGGAGACAAGAAAGGCGACGCACACCCACATCCCGTGCTCCGATCGCCTGAAGTGATAGAGCAGTGGCGGGATCAGCACGAGTTTCGCCACAGGCTTGATTGCATGCAGCCGGTCCGCCCATGCGCCGTCCGACCACAGGATGCCGACGAGGGCGAGCAGCAGGATCGCAAAGGGCAGGGCAAGTGCCGGCTCGGCGAGACTGCGCGCGTAATCGCGCCAGCCGATGCTCGGCGTCACCGCGAGCAGCCAGAGCCCGACAAAGATCGACGGCGCCGTGGTCGACCATGGGAGCGAGGCCGCGATCATGGCGGCGAGCAGGTCGGCGGTCCGGATCAGCGCGTCCGGGCTGCGCCAGGCCCGCCATCGGCTGCGCCATGGCCATGAATCGGCAGGGTCAGTCCGTGCCGCGGATTCGGCGGTCATGGCGAGGGACCTATTGCGCCGCCATAAGGCTCTCCGCGGGCACGTACTGGCCGAGGAAGTCGCGGGCCTGGGTCTGGTAGCCGAAGCGCTCTGCAAGCTCGCTGCGCTGTGCCCGGATCTTGCCGCGACATTCCTCCTGCCGTGCCAGCATGCGGATCACGGAGGCGGCAATCGACTCGGTCGAGAATGGATCGAAATAGTCCGCGAGGTCGCCTGCGACCTCGCGGAACACGGCGATATCGGAGCACAGCACCGGCGTGTTCGCAGCCAGCGCCTCGATGATCGGCACGCCAAAGCCTTCCGCGAAGCTCGGCATGATCAGGCCGTGCGCCTCGGCGATCAGGGCGGCCTTTTCGTGCTCGTCGACATAACCGGCGAAGCGGACGTTCGGCGGAAGGTTGCGCATCCGGCTGATATGACCGGCATAGCCGATCACCACCAGATCGGCTTGAGGCACGTTGCGGAAGGCGCGAATGACGGTGGCGACGTTCTTGCGCGGCTCGTTCGAGACGATCACGACAAAGCTCGGCCGCCCCGGACGCCCCGACGGGGCTGGCAGGTGCAGGACATCCGGGGCGTCGAACCGGGTGCGGGGATACACCACCCGCGCCGGTAGGTGCGCAAATTGCGGCAACAGTTCCCTGAACCGCATCATGCTGTAGTTTGAGACGAAGGCGAGCTCGTCGGCCTGACGCAGGCTGGTGAGGAGCCGCGACAGGAACAGCCGCGTTGCGACGTCGCTCAGCTTGAGGTCGGTCAGCGGCAACAGGTCGTGGACGACACAGATCACTTTGGCCTCCGGCCTGCGCCTGATCGCGACGCGGGTCGGCGTGTCCACCACGATGACGTCATAGTTGCGCGCATCGATCCGGGGCGGCGGCAGCAGGAAGAAGGCCGAGGAGTCCTGGTAGCTGTAGAACCCGGGCTCGAGCTGGAAGTCGCGGAACAATTCGAGGTGGCGCAGGTCCGGCGGGATGTATTCGAGCGCCGCGGTCCGGTTCTCGATCAGCCGCGCGCGCAAGGCCCGCATGCCGATCGCGCGCAGGAAGCAGGCCGTGTATTCCCACGATACCGACATGGTGAGGCGATGCCTGAGCCAGTCGAGCGTGCGCCGCAGGCCGCCCCGCGCGACCGGCTCGCTCATGTTGACCTCGTCGAGGAAGCGATAGAGGGCGAGCAGCTCGATATTGTGCGACCGCGCCGGAAACAGCCGTGTGCGCTGCTCGCGCCGGCGCAGCTTGCGGTAGCGCCGCGTGGTTTCAACGAGCAGCGTGAGCTCGTGGCCCTCGGCCGCGAGCGAGCGCATCAGCTCGCGCGTGAAGTGAAAGATGCCGCGCTTGTGGTTCGGCTCGCCGAGCGCTTCGGAGACGACAAGGATATTCTGCTTCATGCGCGCTTCTCGCGGAGCTCAAAATTGGACCCGGACGTCGGCTCGACGGCGACGGTCGAGGCAATACGGCCATGATCGAGATTGATGATTCTGGTGCACGTGCGCTGCAGCAGCGGCTGGTCGTGCGAGGCGATGATCACGATGGCGGCCTGCGAGACCAGGTTGAGGAGTCGCCTCTGCGCCTTTTCGGCGAAATGTTCGTCGACCACGCTCAGCCACTCGTCGAGCAGGAGGATGTCGGCCGGAAAGGCAGTGGCGGTCGCGAACAGGACGCGCATCAGCATGCCCGAGGAGAACATGCGCAGGGGCAGGCGTTGCATGCGCTCCTCAAGCTCGGTGAACGCCCAGATCTCGTCGATCACCGCGCGGCTCGGCTTGCGTCCGCTGATCCGGAGCAAGAGAGCGATGTTGTCCTCCGCCACGAAATCCAGGTTGACGCCGGCGTTGAGGCCAAGCAGGGGGACGACGTTGCCCTTGATCGCGACGCTGCCGCTGCTCGGCGGATAGACGCCAGCGATGAGGCGCAGCAGCGTCGACTTGCCGGAGCCGTTGGGGCCGGCGAGGCCGATGCGGCTGCCCGCTTCCGCCTCGATCGAGACGTTGTCGACGGCGCGGATGATCCGCATCTCGCCCGGCTCGCGGATGAGGCGGCCGAGCAGCCGCCGCTTCAGCGAGTAGTCGTAGGCGCCGTAGAGCGGATAGTCGAGACAGACGTTGCGCAGGCTGATCGAGACCATGCATCAGATCCAGAAAGCGGCTTTGCGCAGTTGAACCAGCGTCAGTGCGCTCGCAAGGCTCAGCAGCGCCAGCGCGACCAGGACATAGACGATGCTGGTCGTATCGACGTGACCGCCCACGAGCGGCTCGCGCCAGACCGCGAACAGATGCGTCAGCGGATTGAGCCGCATCACCGTCGAGCGGTGACTGATCATGTCGGACGACCAGATCACCGGCGAGGACAGGAAGGCCAGCATCAGCGTCGATTCGATAATCGGCTTGAGGTCGCGATAGCGCGTCGCCATCGCGCCGAGGACGAGACTGAGCGCAAACGTGCAGACAATGAACAGGAGCAAACCGGGCACCGCTTCGAGCGCGCCGGAGACGTTGCGCGGGGTCAGGACGAGCCAAAGGATGAGCGGGACGCAGGCGTTATGCAGTGCGAACAGCGCCTGGCGGAACGTGCATTGCAGCAGGAAGATCACCGGCGGCAGCGCGCGATCGCGGATCAGGCTTGCCGAGCCCTGCAGGGCCGTAGTCGCGTCGAGCACGACGCCGTTGAGGAAGGTCCATGCCGTCATCGACAACGCGAGCATGGGCAGCCGTGCCAGCACGCCGGCATTGGACATCTGGCCGATGACCGAACCCAGCACCCCGACCACGATTGCCATCTGCAGCGACATCCAGAACGGACCGAACAGCGAGCGCACATAGCGGTGGCGCATGTCGGACCAGGCCAGCGCCGCCGCGATCCGGACCGAATCCAGCCACCCCGCCGCAGGCGCCGCCTGATTGCACGGCGCGCCGATCGCGTCGCGATAGACGGCTTCCATGCCCTCCTTGAAGGACGTGGCGGAATACCGGGTCACGGCCCGCGTCCGCGCCGACAGGCCCATGCGGCGGCGGCGCTCGGGATCGCGGATCAGCGTGTCGATGGCGTCACCGAGCTTCTCGGCATCGCCGGGCGGCACCGTGATCGCCTCCCTGCCATGACGTGCGACGTGGGGCACTGCGGTATCCAGCGCCGTGTTGACGACGGGGCGGCCGGCGGCCATGGCCTCCAATTGGGCGAGGCCGAAGGTCTCGGCATTGGTCACCGACGGCATCACGAAGACGTCGGACATGCACATCAGCTTGATGCGCTCGCAGTCATTCACCGAGCCGAGCAGGCGGACACGGTCGCCGACGCCAAGCTCCCGGATCAGTTGCTCGAGCCGCGGCCGCTCGACGCCTTCGCCGATGATCCAGACCTCGAACGTTCGGTTGACGGCGGCGCGGATTAGGACGTCGAACCCCTTGTAGGGAACGAGGCGGCCGCAGGCGAGTACGAGGCGGCCGCGATCGTTGACGTGGTGCGGCTCGATCTTCGGCCAGTCGTAGGTCGTGGTGTCGATGCCGAACGGCACGACATGGCATTTGTCTTCGAATTCACGGAGCAGCGGCGTGTTCTCGACCAGCACGCGGTCGGACACGATGATGGCTTTGGCGTGCCGTAGCGTCCGCCGCATCAGGGGCTGGACGAACCAGCGCAGGCCGGCATGGGTGACGATGTCGGCGTGCCAGTGCACGACCAGCGGCCGCTTGCGGCCGAAGCCGAGGGCGAAGACGAGGTCGGCGAGCGGGAAGGGCGCGTGAAGCGCGAGCAGGTCATGGTCTGCGATGCGGCGCCACAGCCGCCAGGGGTAGGCCGGGGCGGCCGGCAGCGACAGCAAATTGCCGAACGAGCGCACGCGCTCGACCTCGACGTCGCCAACGACCTCGTGGCGCTTGGCCGATTGCGAGCAGACCAGCACGGCGGAGTCGAAGCGGTCCTTCAGGCTGGCGCAGATGTCGCGGATCACCGTGAGCGTGCCGCCGAACAGGTCGGGATAGTAAATCTTGAAGATGTGCAGCACCGACGGGCGGCGCGCGGTTTCGCTGGTGGGGTTCATGATGGCGATCAACCTGCGAGAAGCGCTGCGACGAACGGCGCGGCCACCAACGACATGAAAATCACGACCCGCACGAGCGCCAGCAGCGGCGGCTCGACCCGATCGCGATGACCGTGCTGGAGAAGCGGAACGGCACGCGGTGAGCTGGAAATGCGGGCCAAGCGGTCGGCCATGGTCAAAGTCCCTTCAAGTCGCGCCCTCAGTGGCGTCTCGTATATGTGGGAAAATTTACCACGTCAATCGGCTAGTAGGAAAAAGTGGGATTGTGTCCCACGGATTGCATCGCTACAATTCAGACATGAATGCCAAGCCCGGGACCAAGGCAGCGGCGCCGCAGCCGAACGCCGCCGCCAAGCTGCACGCGCCGCTGGCGCGGCTGCTGCGGCCATTGGTGCGGCTGTGCATCCGCAGCGGCATGACGTTCCCGGCCCTGGCGCAGCTCCTGCGCGAGCTCTTCATCAACGTCGCCGAGCACGATTTCGCGCTGGAAGGAAAGGAGCAGACCGACAGTCGCGTCAGCCTGCTCACGGGAATCCACCGCAAGGAGGTGGCACGGCTGCGCGGCGCCGGCGCGCCGGTGCACGAGGCGCCGGCGGCGGTCTCGCTGACGAGCGCGGTGATCGCGCGGTGGCTCGCCGCGCCCGAATTCACCGATGCGAAGGGGGAGCCGCTGGCACTGCCGCGCACCGCCGAGGGCGAGGCGCCGTCATTCGAGCAGCTCGTCGCCTCCGTCACCAAGGACGTGCGACCGCGCGCGGTGCTCGACGAATGGCTCGACCGCAAGCTCGTCACCATCAACGGCGACGACGAGATCGAGCTGGTGGAGGCGGCCTTCGTCCCATCCGGCGAGGACGACAGCAAATGGCACTATCTCGGTCGCAATTTGCATGACCATATCGCGGCCGCCGCCCAGAACGTGTCGGGGCCAGCGCCGCGTTTCCTCGAGCGCGCCGTGCACTACAACAATATCTCGCCGAAGCTTGCGAGGCGCCTCGAGGCGCGCTCGCGCGAGCTTGCCATGGACGCGCTGAAGACCGCCAACCGCGAGGCGAACCGCGCGCTTGCCAAGGACAAGGGCGGCGACGCCCGCTGGAATTTCGGCATCTACATTTATTCCGAAGATGCCGACGACGATAGCGACGGGCACGAAGGCAGTTCGTCATGAGCCGCCGGACGCCGCTCGTCTCACGCCGTCTGCTGCTGACGGGCTTTTGGCTCGCCGGAACGGCCATTGCCCGCGCGCAGGTCAAGCGCGGCACCGACCAGGGCATCGGCGGCACCGGAATCTCGCGCGGCGACGATCATGGCATCGGCGGCACCGGCATCGTCGGTGTGATCCAGCGCTTCGGCAGCATCTACGTCAACGGCGAGCGCATCACCTATGCGAGCGACGTGCCCGTCCGCATCGACGGCGAGGCGGCCAGCGCCAGGGCCTTGCGCATCGGCCAGCTCGCGCGCGTCGTCGCGATGCGGCAGGCCGACGGCACGCTTGCCACCCGCAGCATCACCATTGCGAGCGAAGTCTCCGGCCCGATCGAAGCGGTGAAGGGCAACGAGCTGACCGTGCTGGGCCAGAAGGTGCTGTCGAGCGGCAAGGAGAGCTGGCGCCGCGCAGGCACCGAGGTTGCCGTGCACGGCCTGCGCCGCACCGACGGCGTGATCGTCGCAAGCCTCGTCGAGCAACGGCGCGGTGCATCCGCGCGGGTCACTGGTCTGGTCGAGCGTGGCCCGGACGGCTTGCACATCGGCGGGTTGAAGCTGAGCGGCGTGGATCCCTTGCTCGTCGGCCAACGCGTGCAGATCGAAGGCAGCACGAGCCGGGGGGTGATGCAGGCGGCGCGCACCCGCATCGACGACTTCTCCGATCTCGTCGGCGCGAACCGGCTGTCGATCGAGGCCTATGTGCAGCGGGTGGGCTCGAACCTGCAGTTTGGCTCCGGGCTCGTGGCCCACGACGGATCGCGCTTCGGGCCGGCGGCGGGCGAAGCCCGCATGGTGGTCAGCGGCGCATTCGATCGCTCGCGCGGCCTGCAGATCGATTCCGCGCAAGCGGTCGGCCAATTCCCGGGATCGCCGATGCCGTCACCTGGACGAAACCCCGGCGCGCCGGGCCGCGCCCCGGGCAGCTCGATCCTGAATCCCGGAAGCGGCAGGCCGCCGGCCGGCGGCCAGCCTGCGCCTGGTGCCCCCGGGACCGGTTCTGCGCCCGGACCCGGCCCGGGCCCGGTGCCTTCGGGCCCCGGCGCTCCGTCAGGACCTGGCGGCATGGGACCGCCCGGCGGGCCAATGGGGCCTGGCGGTGGAATGGGTGGTGGCGGCTTCGGCGGACCCGGCGGAGGGATGGGGGGCGGCCGGCGCTAGCGTCGGGCGCGACAGCCGCGCGCGTTGACGCGTCAGGCTTTTGGCTCAGCCCGCGCTCAGGCGGACACCGGCGCGCAGGAATTTTTGCGGATCGACCGCCTCTCCGTCGATGCGGGTTTCGTAATGCAGATGCGGGCCAGTCGAACGTCCCGTCGATCCGACAAGACCGACGACCTGGCCGATCTTCACGATCTCGCCGACCTTCACGTTGATCTCGGAGAGATGGCCGTAGCGGGTCGAAAGCCCGTTGCCGTGATCGACCTCGACCATGCGGCCGTAGCCGCCGGACCAGCCGGCGGAGACCACCTTGCCGTTAGCGGTGACGCGAACGGGATCGCCGCTGGCGGCGCGGAAGTCGAGCCCGGTGTGCATTGCCGGCCGGCCGAGAAAGGGGTCGCTGCGTACGCCGAAGCCGGAGGTGAATTCGACCTCGCCGATGACGGGCTTGCGATAGGGCACGAGCGCCAGCGTACGATTGAGCCGGTCCATCTCGGTGCGGGTGACGTTGATGCGATAGAGTTGCTTCTCGAACGGCCCGGCATTCGCGGTCAGCTTGACGGGTACAAAAGGTCCACCCATCGCCGTGCGTGGAACGGCGGCCTCGAGACTGGCGAGGTTCAGGCCGAGATCGCTGACGACGCCGCGCATCCGCCGCACACGTGATTCCATACCGTCCTCGACGGCGCTGAGCGCCGCCATCTGGCGGCGTTCCACCTGATCTAGCGAGGTCTGGAGCCGGACCAGGACATTGTCGAAACCCTGGTTCCTGGCGAACTGATTGACCGGCGCGGCCACGACGGTCGGCGCGCGCGACTCGAGCCGCGCTTCGCGATCCGGCGGTGCCACGAAGATGACGGTATCGCTGATCGGCGAAGGTTTTGGCGTGCCCTGCACCACGCCCTGGTTCGAATCGCCGCGTTGAGGAGCGGAGCGGGGAATCGATCCGGTCACGTCGGGCATGGCGCCGAGCGCCGTCGCCCGGGACTCCAGCGCCGTCTGGCGCTTCATGATCTGGTCGAGCTTCTGGTCGAACTGCTCCTGGTCGAGCAACTGCCGGCTGGTGGTGCGGTCCACCTTGGCTCGCAGCTCGGCGATCCGGTCCTCATAGGCGTATTGCATCTCGGCCTGACGGGCGATCAGCCGGGTCAGGACGTCGTCACGGAAAGCGAAATAGGTGGCGGTCGCCGCCGACCAGAGCCCGAGCAGCACGACGGTGCCGACCACGATCCAGAACACCACCGGCCCGAAGCGCACCTGCTTGCCGGCGTGGACGAGGGTGTAGGCGTCATCGGCTGCGGGGAGGGGAATCGCGGCTGCCGCCGCTGCGGCGGCGGGGCGACGATGGAAGGATCGTCCGTGATCGTGGGGATGATGTTGGGGGTACTGCGAGTATTGGGCAGAACTTTTCGACATCGGCACTCCCGCGCCGGTCGGAACGGTTCCTTGCGGCCTAATTGCCGCAGCAATCTGGGCTGTTCATGGTTAATTTTCCGGAAACGGGAACACTCGAATTCGAGGGCCTGGTTAAAGACTTCTTGCCGTCGCGAGTACGTCGTCCGCATGGCCATCGACGCGGACATTGCGCCAGATCTTGGCCACCCGACCGTCGGCGCCGATCAGCACGGTCGTACGAAGAATCCCCAGGAAGGTTTTGCCGTACATGGATTTTTCGCCCCAGGCGCCATACGCCTCCAGCATCTCGTGGGTCTCATCCGAGATCAGGGGAACGCCGAGCTTGTGCTTGTCGCGGAACTTCTCCTGGGCCTTGACCGGATCGGCGGAGATGCCGAGCACGACCGTGCCGGCTTGCGCGAACGCGTCCGCAAGGCGCGTGAAGTCGATGGCCTCGCGGGTGCAGCCGGGCGTGTCGGCTCGGGGATAGAAGAACAGGACGAGCTTGCGGCCGGCATAGTCCGATAGCGTGGCTACGCCGCCGCCGTCGCGGGGCAGGCGGAAGGCAGGCGCCTTCTGACCCTCGGCCAAAACGGGTTTGGCTGCGGTCGCAGGCTGGGCTAGGGATTCAGAAGATCTTAACCGTTTCGATGCGGCCTTATGCGATGCTGCTTTTGCTGGTGCTTTGCTTGATTTGCTTGCTGGCGTCCGCTGCGTTTTCGCGGACTTTGTTTGTGCCGATGCCCGCAATTTCGCGGTCTTCTTCTTAGCCGTCGGACCGCCGGAGGCCGTTTTGGACGATTTCTTTCGGGATTTCTTGGACATACGCCTTCCTTTCGACGCTTTCGACGGGTCAACCAAAGGGGTATTGCAGCTCTCGTCAGATGCGGCGGATTCGCGCCCTCGGCTGGGTAAGTCTGACGGCGCGGGAATATGGTTACAAGGAATTCCAGGCACCACCCCACTGCTCGTTGAACGCGCTCCCGGGGCGAAATGACGAACAGCAGGAACATTCGAGGAATGGCGGCAATCCCGGCGAAGGGGACTTCGATCCCCGTCGACGGGTGCGGCCCCGGCGGCGCTCAATCCTATGATGGGCGCCTGTATCGAGAGGCAATGGCAAGGAATACGTCGCCCCAGGATCATTATCGGGATTACGATCGGCGCGGCGGCGTACAAGAGCCGCTGGAATGGGACGAGGCCGACTGGGATCCGGATCAGGAGGAGGCGGCGGGCAATCGTGCCCGTCGGCTGTTGTCGCGTTCCAATTCGGGCTTCCACCGCGTCGGTGATGGGTTGGG
Organism: Bradyrhizobium sp. ISRA430; assembly: GCF_029909975.1. NCBI lineage: Bacteria > Pseudomonadati > Pseudomonadota > Alphaproteobacteria > Hyphomicrobiales > Nitrobacteraceae > Bradyrhizobium > Bradyrhizobium sp. ISRA430. The sequence goes on along the minus strand of NZ_CP094516.1, from coordinate 1,388,182 downwards.
GTCGTTCCGGCGGTGGCTGGCCGCCGATCGCTGGTTGAAGCGGCTGGCCATCGTCGTCGGCGCCCTCGTCGTCATCGTCGTCGGCTGTTTCGGCGCGCTGTGGTGGCGGCTCGGTGCCGGCCCCATCAATCTCGATATCGCAACGCCTTGGCTCGCGGCGGCTATCGAAGACAATATCGGCAATGGCAACACTGTGGAGGTCGGCGGCACGCAGATCGAGCGGGCCGGTCGTGTCCGCATCGCCGTGCGCATCCGCGACATCATCGTCCGCGACCGCGACCAGGCCATCGTCGCCAGCGCGCCGAAGGCGGAGGTGAAGCTGTCGGGCACGGCGCTGTTGATGGGCCGGCTGCGTGCCGAAAGCCTCAACCTCGTCGATGCCGAGCTGGCGATCCGCATCGCGCCTGACGGGGCCGTCACGGTGTCGGCCGGCGACACCGCAAAACCTCTGGCAACCGGCGTCGCGTCGAAGACGGAAGCGGGCCTGCCGCCGACCTTCCCGCGTACGGAAGCTGCGTCGCCGCCCGCGTCGGTGGCGCCCGGTACCTCGTCCAGCCCCAGCGCGCCCGCCGCGGCGGCCACGAGCAGTGCCCAGAATGGAATTCTCGCCGGTCTCGACTGGCTCGACAGCCTGAGCATGACTGGTCTGGATGGTCAGAACCTCAACGAGATCGGTCTGAAGAACGGCAACCTGATCGTCGACGACCAGCAGCGCGGCAGCAAATGGACGTTTGAGAACATCACCCTCAGCCTGCGCCGGCCGAGCCACGGCGGGGTGGCGCTCAGCCTCGGCGAGGAGGGTGCACGTCCGTGGATGTTGCGCGCCACGATCGGACCATCCGAGAACGGCGTGCGCTCGGTCGACATTCGCGCCGACAAGGTCTCGACCTCCAACATCCTGCTGGCGCTGCGGCTGAAGGACCTGACGTACAATGCAGACCTGCCGCTGACTGGCGAGCTCAAGGGCGAGCTCGGCCGCGACGGCGTTCCGACCTACTTCCGCGGCAAGATCGCTGTCGGCGCCGGCAACGTCATCGACACCGATACGCCCGATTATCCGATGGCGATCGACTCGGCCGAGATCAACGTCGAGTGGGACGCCGGGCGGCGGGTGCTGGTCGCACCGTTCAAGATACTCTCGGGCGCCAACCGCATCACGCTCCTGGCGCATCTCGAGCCGCCCAACGGCAGCACCAACGACTGGCAGCTCGGCTTCAGCGGCGGCTCGATCCTGCTGGGCGGGATCGATAACGAGCCGCCGCTGGTGTTCAACCGCATTGCCATCGGCTTCCGCTTCGACAGCGACCACAAACGCGTGCTGCTGACGCAAGCCGATGTTTCCAACGGCGAGATCGGCGTCGCCGGCACCGGCAGCATCGACTATTCGGGCGAGCCGCGGCTGATGCTCGGCTTTGCGGGGACGCCGATGTCGGCCTCCGCCCTGAAGCGGATGTGGCCGACGCTGATCGTTCCGGAACTGCGCGAATGGGTGATCGAGCGGATCGAACGCGGCACGCTCCAGCGCATCGAGATCGGCATCAATTCGCCGACACGCAACCTTCCGCGCAAGGGGCCGCCGATTCCCGATGATGGCCTGTCGGTCAACATCGTGGCGAATGGCGTTGCGGTTCGTCCCGTTGACGGCATGCCGGTGGTGCACGATGCCGACCTGAGAGCGCACGTAACAGGGCGCACCGCAACTGTGACGATCGGACAGGGCGTCGCGGACACGCCCGCGGGCCGCAAGATCACGATCTCCGATTTCACCTTCGAGGTGCCGGACATGGCGCCGAAGCCGTCCCCCTCGCGGAGCAGGTTCCGCGTCGACGGACCGGTGCCGGCAGCGGCGGAAATTCTCGCCAATGACCGCCTGAGCGATCTGTCGGCGACCTTCGTCGATCCCAACACCAGCAAGGGGACGTTCTCGGCGAACATCATGCTCGGCATGCCGGTCAAGGGCGAACTGACCAAGGACGACACCACCTACGCCGTGACTGCCGATCTCAACGGCTTTGCCGCCGACAAGTTGGTGATGAACCAGAAGCTAGAGGCCAACAACCTCAAGATCGTCGCCAACAACCAGGGCTATCAGGTCAAGGGTGACGTCAAGATCAACGGGCAGGCGGCCTCGGTCGACTATCGCAAGCCGGCTGAGGGCGACGCCGACGTCCGCCTGCAGGCCACACTTGATGACGCGAGCCGGGCGCGGATGGGCTTCGATCTCAGTCCCGCCGTCAGCGGCTCGCTGCCGATCAAGCTCTCGGGCAAGATCGCAAGCGGCCCGGACCAGACGACCAAGCTGGCCGTCGAGGCCGACCTGACCTCGGTCAAGCTCGACAACATCCTGCCCGGCTGGGTCAAGCTGCCGGGCAAGTCGGGCAAGGCCACCTTCAAGGTCGTGCCGACCGCGCAATCGACGCGCCTCGAGGACATCGTCATCGAAGGCGGCGGCACCTCGATCAAGGGCTCGCTGGAGGTCGACCAGAACGGCGACCTCATGAACGCGAACTTCCCGACCTACGCGCCCTCCGACGGCGACAAGGCGTCGTTGAAGGTTGAGCGCGGTCCCGACGGTGTGATTCGCGGCAGCATGCGCGGCGACGTGTTCGATGCCCGCGGTTTCCTGAAGTCCGCGATCTCAGGCAATTCCAAGGACGATGCGAAGAGCAAGCTGAAGAACATCGACTTCGACATCGACGTGAAGCTTGGCGCGGTCGCCGGTTTCAACGGCGAGGCGATGCGCAGCGTCGATGCCAAGATGTCGAAACGCAGTGGCGCCATCAAAGCCCTCACCCTGAGCGGCAAGATCGGCAGTAACACGCCGGTGGCGGCCGACCTGCGTGGCGGCCGCGCCCAGGGCAGCCGCGAGGTCATTTATCTCCAGACCAACGATGCCGGCGCGCTGCTGCGCTTCACCGACACCTACACCAAGGCTGTTGGCGGGCAGATGGTGGTGGCGATGGAGCCGCCGACGTCCGAGCCGAATACGTCGCGCGAGGGGCTCATCAACGTGCGCGACTTCACGGTCAAGGGCGAGGCGCAGCTCGAGCGCGTTGCCGCGGGTGCGCCAAATGGGACTGGGAACGGCGTCTCCTTCAGTGCGCTGCGCGCAGAGTTCACGCGGCAGAACGGCGCGCTGACGATCCGTGACGGCGTGGTCAAGGGGCCGATGATCGGTGCCACGATCGAAGGCTCGATCGATTATCCCGGCAATCAGGTGTGCATGAGCGGCACCTTCGTGCCGATGTACGGCGTCAACAACATCTTCGGGCAGATACCTTTGTTCGGCATCTTCCTCGGCGGTGGCAACAACGAGGGCCTGATCGGCGTCACCTACGAGGTCGTCGGCACCCCCGCCGCGCCGGTGATGCGTGTCAATCCGATCTCGGCGATGGCGCCGGGCCTGTTCCGCAAGATCTTTGAGTTCAACACCGGCAAGCAGAACTCGCCGATCGACGAACTGCCGACGCAGCAGCCGAGGGGTGACAGCCCGACCGGATCATCGACGCGCCAGCTATCGAACGGCTGCACCCTCGCGCGGCGCTAGTGCAAAGTCCGCTTTCATTTCATGGATGCGATCAGGCGTGATCGTTGCCACATCTCCCGGTTGCGGGGAAGGCAATCGCATTTGAAAAAGCTCTTGGTACGCGGATTCCCTGCGGCCATCCTTCGAGACGCCCGCTTTGGGCGGGCTCCTCAGGATGAGGTTTTGTTCTCCGGCGAAATCTTAGATCCTCATGGTGAGGAGCGCCGCCTTACGGCGCGTCTCGAACCATGAAGCCGAGCATGTTCACGGCCTTATGAGCTGATTTGCGCGGCCTACGCCGCGCGCACGCCCGCCAGGAAGGTGCCGACTTCGCCGGAGAGCTGCTCGGCCTGCTTGGAGAGGTTCGATGCGGCCGCGAGCACCATGCCGGCGGCGTTGCCGGTCTCGTTCGCCGCTGTGCTGACGCCGCCGATATTGGTGGTGACTTCCCTGGTCGCTTCCGCGGTCTGCGACACGCTGCGGGCGATCTCGGCGGTCGCCGCACCTTGCTCCTCGATCGCGGCCCCGATCGAGGTTGCGATCCGGCTGACCTCCTCGATGGTCGCGGTGATCCCGCCGATGGCGTCCACGGCCTCCTTGGTCGCGCCCTGGATCTGCGCGATCTTGTCGCCGATCTCGCGGGTAGCTTCCGCGGTCTGGCTGGCGAGCGACTTCACCTCGGAGGCTACGACGGCAAAGCCGCGGCCGGCTTCGCCCGCGCGCGCGGCCTCGATGGTGGCGTTGAGCGCGAGCAGGTTGGTCTGGGCGGCGATGCTCGAGATCAGCTCGGCGACGTGCTCGATCTGCTGGGCACCGTCGGACAGCGCGCGCACGATGGTGTCGGTACGGCGGGCGCTCTCCACCGCGCGGCCGGTGACCTCGGCGGATTGCGCGACCTGGCGGCTGATCTCGGTGATCGAGGAGGAGAGCTCCTCGGCGGCGGCGGCCACGGTCTGCACGCGCTGGCTGGCTTCGGTGGCGGCGGTGCCGACCACGGCGGCCCGGCGGTTGGTGCCTTCGGCGGTCGAGGACATCGACTTGGCCGTGGTCTCCAGTTCGCCGGAGCCCGAGGCCATCAAGCCGACAAGCTGGCCGACCGAGGCATCGAAGCGGTCGGCGAGCGCGATCAGCGCCTCGCGCTTCTCCTGCTCGCTGCGGGCCTTGGTGGCGACCTGTTCGGCCTCGAGCGCGCGCGCCGTCAGCGCGGTCTGCCTGAGCACTTCGAGCGTCTCGGCCATGCGACCGATCTCGTCGCCGCGATCGGTCTCCGCGACCGGCTTGTCGAGGGCGCCGTCGGCGATCTCCTGCATGCGGTTTTTCTGGCGGTCGAGTGCGCTGAGCACGTCGCGGGCGATCAGCCAGGACAATGTCGCCATCAGCAGCATCAGGCCGATGCCGACTGCTGCGAGCTCCAGCGTCAATGCGCGCACGTCGGCGTCGATGTCGTCGACATAAAGGCCGTAACTCATCGTCACGTTCCAGGGCGCGAATTTGCGTGCGAATACGGTCTTGCGGACAGGCTCGGTCTGGCCGGGGCGGGGATACAGATACGACGTCACGCCGCCTAGAGGATTTTGACTGGCGACATTGATGATCGCGTCGGCGATGACCACGCCGTTGGAATCGGTGGCGCCGGTGATCTTGCCCTCGAGCTGCTGGTTGGCGCCGTTCACGAGGAGGGACGAATCGGAATTGTAGACGACCGGATAACCTTGGCCGCCGTTGAAGCTCATGCGCCGGCCGCGCAGATGGAACTGGGCTTTGGCGTCTCCCGGCGAGAGCTTGCCGGCGGTGACGTCGTCCTGGAGCGATTGGGCGAGGCTGTAGAGGAGATCGACCGCGGTGCGCATCTGCTGCGCGCGGTCTTCCATCATGCGGCTCTTGCTGAGGAAGGCGGATACCGCGATGATGGCGGTCACTGTGAGCGCTGCGAGACAGACCATGCTGGCAAGCTTGGTGCGGATTCTCAAATGACTCAGCAGCTTCATCACGGCCCCTAGCGAATGGTTGTTATTGCGCGCATCGGTAGCATGAAGTTCTTACCAATCATGAATGGACGCATGCGACGCACCGCCGTGCGGGCAGCTTTCGCAGGCGGACGCGCTAGCGTGCGGGCGAATTGCCGCCGCCGGCGTGCGCCGGCTCGCGAGCTCGCGAAAATCGATCTTAGACTTTGGTTGTCTTAGCCCGGCCCGACCCGCAATGAAGCGATTCGTTCACCGCATCATCCTGTCCGTGCTGCTGGTCGCAGCACTGGCCGTCATCTGGAACGTGCTGGGGGCACGTTGAACCGGCACCGGCAGATCTGCCGGTGCCGTCTTGCTTCGAACAGTTTAGCGCCGCGCGTAGGCGCCGCCCGGCTCGCCGCTCTCCTTGCCCATCAACGCATCGACGCTGATCAGGCCGCCGCCGGCAGCGGAGAGGTAGAGGCAGGCGAAGCAGAACAGGATCGCCGCGGTGCCGCCGTTGAGCAGCGGCAGGAACACCGGCGAGCCGCTCTTGAACATGTGGCCCATGAAGTAGGCGAAGGCCATTTCACCCGAGAGGATGAAGGCCGTGAGCCGGGTGAATAGGCCGAGCATGAGCGCCGCGCCGAGCACAAGCTCGAGCGTACCGGCCGCATAGATCAGCGGCGGGATGTCGGCGAAATAGGGAAGCACGGGAAACTTGAAAAGTTTCGCGACGCCGTACTGGAACAGCAAGAGACCGGTGATGAAGCGAAACAGGCTCAAGAGAACCGGCTGATAGCGAGAGAGAAAAGTAAAGTTCATGGTTTGCGCCCTTCCATCCAAGACAGCGACTTGAATCGCATTCGGTTCCACCCTGCAAGCAGCACGTTTTAAAATCGCGCTGACATTTTCGTCATGTAAGACAAAACACCGCAGACGAGGACTTGAGCCCTGCACGATCCGCATTTTTTGCGTGTATCGGCGCCACATCAGCCCGTAATTTCCCGGTGACGTGCATGATTGCAGGTTACCTTGGGGAGACCTACCGCCGCAAGGCGGGCACAACCAAGAATGGAATCATGCCGAGCACGACGCTCGCAAGTGCGAAGACGAGCAGGGCGTTGTAGCCGTGGGTCGCGTCATGGATCAGGCCGCCGCTCCAGGAGCCGAACGCAGAGCCTAGTCCGCTGCCGATCGAAATCGTGCCGTAGATTGTGCCGACGCGCTCACCGCGAAAGATCTTCATCGCGGTCGCGGTGATCAGCGGTCCGCGCGAACCCATCATGCTGCCGAAGCAGACGACGAAGCCGGTGAGCAGGATGATGTTCGGATAATACGGCAACAGCCAGAGCAGGAAGATGCCGAGGATCGAGATCGCGTAGCTCAACAGCACGGACGGCCGGCGTCCGATCAGGCCGTCGAGTGCGGAGACGCCGAGCATGCCGAACACCAGCACGACGCCGGAAAATCCCCACGCAGTTGCCGCCTGCAACGGCGGAAAGCCGGCATCGATCAGATAGGCGACGATCTGCGCCGCGATCGCATACATGCCGACGGCGGTGAAGAAGAAGGTCGAGAACAGCGCCCAGAAGGCGTGGTGTCGCATCGCGCTCAGAAGGGTCCAGCCGTTGTCGATGAAATGCGGATCCGTCTTCTTGACGACATGCGGCGAGCCCCCTGCGAACAGGCGCCACGGCAGCAGCGTCAGCGGCACCAAGAGGCCGAGCGCGGCAAGGCCGAATATCTGATAGGTCTCGCGCCAGCCGAGATGGTCGATCAGGAGCTGCGAGGCCGGCAGCAGCGCCAGCACGCCGCCGCCCATCGCCGAATAGACCACCGCCATCGCGGTTGGCAGCCGCGGTCCGAACCAGCGGCCGAGCAGGATCGAGTTCGGAACGTTGCCGATGAAGGCGACGCCGATGCCGACGCAGATGCCGATACTGACCTGGAATTGCCAGAGATGCTGCGCGTGGCCCGCGATCAGGAATGCGGAGCCGAGCAGGAGAAGTCCAAGCGAGTAGACGATGCGCGGCCCCGAGTGATCGAACAGCCGCCCGACCAGCGGCGCGGTCAGTCCGCTGATCAGCCAGGTCAGCGAATAGATTGAGACGACCTGGGCGCGATCCCAGCCAAAGTCCTGCGAGATCGGCTTCAGGAAGACGGTGAAGCTTTCGCTGAGGCCGCGGCCGAGCACGGCCAACGTGAAGCACAACGCCAGCACGACGAGCGCAGTGCGCACGGCGCCTTGCTGCGTTGCTGCGACTTGTTCCCTCGCAGTTTCCTTCGACGCTTTCTTGGGCGTGTTCTGGTCCATTGCCGATCAGGGAGCGCGCTTCGGCGCGCCCTGACAAGCATCAAAAGCACATACGCCTATGCAGGCCTGACGAGGACGTGCTTCTTCTTGCCGAACGACAGCTTGATCACGCCTTCCGGCGTCAGATTGGCCGGCGAGAGTGTCATCTTCTCGTCGGTGACGGGCTCGTCGTTGACGCGCAAGCCGCCGCCCTTGATCTGGCGCCGGGCTTCACCGTTGGAGGTGACGAGGCCCGCCTTGACGAAGGCATTGAGCACGCCGAGGCCGGAGTCCAGTTCGCCGCGCGGAATTTCCACGGAAGGCAGGGTTTCGGCCAGCGCGCCTTCCTCAAAGGTGCGGCGCGCGGTCTCGGCGGCCTCGAGGGCGGCCTCGCGGCCGTGCAACAGCGCGGTCGCTTCGGTGGCGAGCACCTTCTTGGCTTCGTTGATCTCCGAGCCCGCGAGCGCCTCGAGCTTCCTGATCTCGCTCATCGGCATCGTCGTGAACAGTTTCAGGAACTTGCCGACGTCGGCGTCCTCGGTGTTACGCCAGTACTGCCAGAAATCGTAAGGCGAGAACTGGTCGGCGTTGAGCCAGACCGCGCCTTGCGCGGTCTTGCCCATCTTGGCGCCCGACGCCGTGGTGAGCAGCGGCGTCGTCAGCGCGAAGAGCTGGTGCGTCCCCATGCGGCGGCCGAGATCGACGCCCATGATGATGTTGCCCCACTGATCCGAGCCGCCCATCTGCAGGCAGCAGCCGGTGCGCTTGGCGAGCTCGACGAAGTCGTAGGCCTGGCAGACCATGTAGTTGAACTCGATGAAGCTCATCTCGTGCTCGCGCTCGAGGCGCAGGCGCACGGAGTCCATGGTCAGCATGCGGTTGACCGAGAAGTGCCGGCCGACGTCGCGCAGCATCTCGATCCAGTTGAGCTTGGTGAGCCACTCGGCGTTGTCGAGCATCACGGCGTCGCTCTTGCCGTCGCCATAGCGCAGCACCTTGGCAAACACGCCGCGGATCGAGGCCTTGTTGGCCTCGATCTCGGCGACGGTGCGGATCGCGCGCGTCTCGTCCTTGCCGGAGGGGTCGCCGACCATGGTGGTGCCGCCGCCCATCAGTGTGATCGGCTTGTTGCCGGACTGCTGCAGCCAGTGCAGCATCATCATGGTCAGGTAGTTGCCGATGTGCAGCGAGGGCGCGGTACAGTCGTAACCGACATAGGCGATTGCCTCGCCCTTCGCGGCAAGCGCGTCCAGCCCCTCGAAATCGGAGCACTGGTGGATGAATCCACGTTCCTGCAGGGTATTGAGGAAATCCGATTTAAATGCACTCATCTGTCAGCGGCTCTGATCATTCTTATTTTACGGTAACTGGGGCTAGTTGCGGAACCCAGGCCAGCGGGACTGCCGCAGCAAAGCGCGCTGTGGCATTATAAGATGTGCTTGTTTGATACAAGCCAGGCGTCGGGGTAGGAAGACGTCGAGGCTTACTTGAGATGATGTTGACCGCACTCGGTCTGATGAGCGGGACCTCGCTTGACGGGGTGGACGTCGCGCTGATCGAAACCGATGGAAAGCAGATAAAGGCATTCGGGCCGTCCGGCTACCGGCCCTACGGTCCGGCCGAGCGCAGCCTGCTGCGCCGGGCGCTCACCGAGGCCGTGAACCTGCCGCAGCGTGATGCCCGGCCCGGGGTGCTGGCCGAGGCCGAGCGCGCCGTGACGCTGGCCCATGCGGAAGCCGTGGCCGCGTTCATCGCCCAGAACCGGATGAGGCCGGAGGACATCGACATCATCGGCTTCCACGGCCAAACCGTGCTGCACCGGCCCGAGCGCCGCATGACGGTGCAGATCGGCGACGCGCCGGCGCTGGCCAAAGCCATCCATGTCCCCGTGATGCATGATTTCCGCGCCGCCGACGTCGAGGCGGGCGGGCAGGGCGCGCCCTTCGTGCCGGTCTACCATCGGGCGCTGGCACAGTCGCTGGAGCGCGAGGGGCCGATCTGTGTCGTCAATATCGGCGGTGTCTCCAACATCACCTATATCGACGGCAACGACACGCTGATCGCATGCGACACCGGGCCCGGCAACGCGCTGCTCGACGATTTCATGTACCGCATCATGAACCAGGCGTTCGATGCGGACGGCAAGTTCGCCGCGCTCGGCAAGGCTGATGAGACCTGGATCGCGCGGGCGCTGGAGCTGCCGTTCTTCGCGCTGCCGCCGCCGAAATCGCTCGACCGCAATGATTTTGCCGCGCTCAAGCTGGGCGACATGGCGCCCGCCGATGGCGCCGCGACGCTCACCGCCTTCACCGCGGCGGCAATCGCTCGCATCATCCCGCTGCTGCCGAGGCGGCCGCGGAGCTGGATCATCTGTGGCGGCGGCGCCCGCAACCTGACCATGCTGCGCATGCTGCGGGAGCGGGTGGGATCGGCGACCGTCGAGGCCGCCGAGACGCTCGGCTGGGCCTCCGACGCCATCGAGGCGCAGGCGTTTGGCTTCCTCGCCGCCCGCGGCCTGAAGGGCCTCCCGCTCTCTTATCCCGCGACCACGGGCGTACCGATGCCGATGACGGGCGGGGTGATCGCTCGTCCTTGAGGTCCCACGCGGTCGATGCAGAAGCATCGATCTTGACGGTTGGATGCAAATGCATCTATATTGAATGCAGTTGCATCAAACCGCCGGGATCAGGACCATGACCGCAGCCCTCAAACTGATCAGCCACAAGCTTTGTCCCTATGTGCAGCGCGCGGTGATCGCGCTCTCCGAGAAGGGCGTGCCGTTCGAGCGGATCGACATCGACCTCGCCAACAAGCCGGATTGGTTCCTGAAGATCTCGCCGCTCGGCAAGGTGCCGGTGCTGGTGGTCGCGACCGACAAGGGCGAGATCGCGCTGTTCGAGAGCAACGTGATCTGCGAGTACATCGAGGAGACGCAAGGCGGCGTCAGGCTGCACCCGGCCGACGCGCTGAAGCGGGCCGAGCACCGCGCCTGGATGGAGTTCGGTTCGGCGATCCTGGGCGATCTCTGGGGGCTGGAGACCACGACAGACCCCGCGACCTTCGACAGCAAGCGCCAGGCCATCGCCGGCAAATTCTCCCGTGTCGAGGCGGCACTTGGTGCCGGCCCCTTCTTCGCCGGTGATCGGTTCAACCTCGTCGACGCGGTGTTTGCCCCGATCTTCCGCTATTTCGACGTGTTCGATGGGCTCGCCGAACTCGGCATCTTCAGGGATGTGCCGAAAGTGCGGGCGTGGCGGGCGGAGCTTGCCAATCGTCCGAGCGTGCGCACGGCGGTCGGTGCGGACTATCCGCAATTGCTGCGTGCCTTCCTGGTGCGCCACGACGCGCATCTGCTCAAGCTCGCGGCCTAACGGGATGCCGATGTCACCGTCGTTGGCCTGGCTCATGCTCGTGATCGCAGGCGCGCTCGATGTCGGCTGGGCGATCTCGATGAAATACGCCGAAGGTTACACGCGGCTTGGCTGGAGCGTCGCCTCGCTGGTGCTGCTCGCCGCCTTCGTCTTCCTGCTCGGACGGGCCTTGAAGGTGCTCGAAGTCGGCGTCGCCTATTCGGTGTGGACCGGCATCGGTGCGGCCGGCACCTTCCTGATGGGCGTCGTGCTGTTCGGCGAGACGCTGAGCGCATTGAAGATCGCGGGCATCGCGCTGGTGCTGATGGGAATAGCGGCGCTCAAGCTGGCGTAAGACGATCACCGATCAGGTGCATCCGTCGGCAAGCAGCAGCTTGCTCGTCGTCGTCGCGTGGCGCAGCTTGAACAGCTCCTGAATCTCGGGGTCGCCGAGGAATGCTTCTGCGTTCTCGCGCGCAGGAAATTCGATGATGACGAGGCGCTCCGGCGCCCAGTCGCCCTCAATCGCGGTCGGCTGCACCCCGCGAACGATGTAGCGTCCAAAATGCTTGGCGATGAAGGCCGGAATTTCAGCGATGTATGTCTTGAAGCCGGCAAAGTCGTTCACCGACAGGTCGAGCACCAGATAGGCCTTCATTGCTGGAGCTCCGCGGCCATCTTTGCGAGCGTGACGATCGTGTTCATGTTGCGCGCGGTGCCGGCCTTGGCCGCGGGGATGACGAGCTTCGACGTCCCCATGCCTTCGCCATAGTGCACGTAGATCTCGCGGCGGCCGAGGCGGACCTCCTCGTTGTTCTGGCCGCGGATGCCGGCAAGCGCGTCGGCCGGCGGGGCCTTGTCGAGGAAGATCGCGACCGTGCGGTTGGGAGCAGCCGTCGGGAATGGATTGTCGGCCGCAACCTGGGCCATCTCGGCGGCGCTGCGCACCAGCACGCCGACCGGCGCGCCGGCGTAGGCGTGCAGGCACTTTTCGAGCGCGGTCTTGATCGCGGCTTCCGACTTGCGGGACGTGAACACCACATTGCCGCTGGCGATGTAGGTGCGCACGGCGGCGAAGCCGAGCTCCTCGCACATCGCCTTGAGCTCGCTCATCGGCAGCTTGCCAGTGCCGCCGACATTCACGGCACGCAGCAAGGCGACGAACGAGCCCATTTGAAGCCTCAGCGCACGTTGGCGAGCCGCATGTCGAGATAGGCAGTGATGGTCTCCATCAGCGGCTCGAGCTTGCCGTCGAAGAAGTGGTTGGCGCCGGGGATGACCTGCTGGTCGATCACGATGCCCTTCTGCGTCTTCAGCTTCTCGACCAGCGTGTTGACGTCCTTGGGCGGCACCACCGCGTCCTTCTCGCCGTGCACGATCAACCCTGAGGACGGGCAGGGCGCAAGGAAGGAGAAGTCGTAGAGGTTGGCGGGCGGTGCGATCGAGATGAAGCCTTCGACCTCCGGGCGGCGCATCAGGAGCTGCATGCCGATCCAGGCGCCGAAGGAGAAGCCGGCGACCCAGCAGGCACGCGCTTCGGGATTGATGGTCTGCGCCCAGTCGAGCGCGGCGGCGGCATCCGATAATTCGCCGGTGCCATGATCGAACGAGCCCTGGCTGCGGCCGACGCCGCGGAAGTTGAAGCGGAGCACGGAGAAGCCGCGATGTGCGAAGGCGTAGTAGCACTGGTACACGATCTGATGGTTCATCGTGCCGTGAAACTGCGGATGGGGATGCAGGATCATCGCGATCGGCGCGTTCTTCTGCTTGGCCGGGTGATAGCGGCCCTCGAGACGGCCCGCAGGGCCGGCGAAAATGACTTCAGGCATCGATGATCTCTTGATTGATTCCCTTGAGAGATGATCCTTGGCAATCAACCGCTTGTAGTGGCCTCATCGACAGCGAAGCCGACGAAAGCACGAATGAGGGTGAAGGCGCCTTGCGGTGATGCGCGAGTGCGCGCGGTGACTTAAGGCCCGCGTTCTAACATAGGCTGTGGGTCAAAAAGCAAGCATCTTGAACATCGCCTAATCCGTTCAAGATGTTAGCGTGTCATCGTGGCGTCATCGCGAGGCCGCGGTTTTGGAATCGAGGTTGCCAAACGCACGGCTGCGGCCCACGTCGGGCGATCCAACGCGCAAGACCACGTCTCGCGAATTCAGGTAGTATAGTACTTCATGCGGAATCGTGTTTATCTCGACTGGAATGCCACCACCCCGCTCCGCGCGGAAGCACGGATGGCGATGCTGGCCGCCTGGGACCTGATCGGCAATCCGTCCTCGGTGCATGCGGAAGGGCGCGAAGCACGACGGTTGATTGAGAAAGCGCGTGGGGCGCTGGCGTCCGCCGTGGGCGCGCTGCCGCGCAACGTGGTCTTCACCTCGTCCGGAACCGAAGCCAATGTGCTGGCGCTGTCGCCCGGCTTATCGGCCCCGGCCGGCGGGACGGTGGAGCGGTTGCTGGTTTCGGCGGTCGAGCATGCCTCGGTGCTGGCCGGGGGACGGTTCCCGAGCGACAGGATTGGTCAGATTCGGGTCACGCCGTCGGGGGTGGTCGATCTCGAACACCTCAACGCCTTGCTTGGCGCCGGCGCGCCGGCGCTGGTTTCCATCATGGCGGCCAACAACGAGACCGGCGCGCTTGAACCGATCGGGAAGGCGGCAAAGGTGGTGCACGACGCGGGCGGCCTGCTGCATGTCGATGCGATCCAGGCGCTCGGAAAGATTCCATTCGATATCAAGGCGGTAGGTGCCGACCTTGCGACCTTTTCTGCGCACAAGATCGGCGGTCCCAAGGGCGTCGGCGCGCTGGTCGTGGCCGAAGGAGTCTCGGGGCTGGAGCCCGTGCTGCGCGGGGGCGGGCAGGAGCTTGGTCGCCGGGCGGGAACCGAGAATGTGGCTGGCATTGCCGGCTTCGGCGCGGCGGTAAAGACGGCCGTTCAGACGCTCTCTGAGGATGCGGAGCGCATGGCAAGCCTCAGAGATCGCTTGGAAAATGGGCTCCGCTCCATCGCTGGCGCGACCATCTTTTCGGACGATGTCCAGCGGTTGCCCAATACCGTCCTGTTCAGCGCGCCAGGCCTGAAGGCCGAGACGGCCGTGATCGGCTTCGACCTCGAAGGCATCGCGGTGTCCTCGGGCTCGGCCTGTTCGTCGGGAAAGGTACAGCCGTCCCATGTGCTTCCGGCGATGGGATTTGGCCCTGCCATTGCCCAGGGAGCGGTGCGCGTCAGTCTGGGCTGGTCCACGCAGCCCGAAGACATCAATCGGGCCTTGGAGGCTTGGCGAAAGCTGGGTAATACCCTACTTAGAGAGCAGGCACGAAACACGGCTTGAATCGTTCTAAGCACGTGCTTTCGGCTAGGAAACATCGTAATAGTCGTCCGAGTTTGATCCACCGCGGTCCTTGAAACCGCGAGCGGAGGATGGAATGCCAGCCGTACAAGAGACGGTCGAGCGCGTGAAGCGCATCGACGTCGACCAGTATCGTTATGGGTTTGAGACCCTGATCGACTCCGAGAAGGCCCCCAAGGGGCTATCGGAAGAGACCGTAAAGTTTATCTCACAAAAAAAGAACGAACCCGCCTGGATGCTCCAGTGGCGGCTCGAGGCCTATCGCCGCTGGCTGACCATGACCGAGCCGACCTGGGCGCGCGTCGAATATCCCAAGATCGACTTCCAGGACATCTACTATTACGCGGCGCCGAAGCCGAAGAAGGCGGTGTCCTCGCTCGACGAGATCGATCCGGAGATTCTCAAGACCTACGAGAAGCTCGGCATTCCCCTACGGGAAGTCGCGATGCTCGAAGGCATCGAGCCCAAAATCGGCGAGCAAGATCCGGCGCAGCGCAAGATCGCGGTCGACGCGGTCTTCGACTCCGTCTCGGTTGCGACCACCTTCAAGGCCGAGCTGAAGAAGGCCGGCGTGATCTTCATGCCGATCTCGGAGGCGATCCGCGAGCATCCCGAGCTGGTGCAGAAATATCTCGGCTCCGTGGTGCCGACCTCGGACAATTTCTATGCGACGCTGAACTCGGCGGTGTTCTCCGACGGCTCGTTCGTCTACGTGCCGCCGGGCGTGCGCTGCCCGATGGAGCTGTCGACCTATTTCCGCATCAACGAGCGCAACACCGGCCAGTTCGAACGCACGCTGATTATCGCTGACAAGGGCTCCTACGTCTCCTATCTCGAAGGCTGCACCGCGCCGCAGCGCGACGAGAACCAGCTTCACGCCGCCGTGGTCGAGCTCGTCGCGCTCGATGATGCCGAGATCAAATATTCGACGGTGCAAAACTGGTATCCCGGCAACTCGGAAGGCAAGGGCGGCATCTACAATTTCGTCACCAAGCGTGGCGACTGCCGCGGCGCCCATTCCAAGATTTCCTGGACCCAGGTCGAGACCGGCTCCGCCATCACCTGGAAGTATCCGAGCTGCATTCTCCGCGGCGATAGCTCCCGCGGTGAGTTCTATTCGATCGCGATCTCGAACGGCTTCCAGCAGGTGGACTCCGGCACCAAGATGATCCACCTCGGCAAGAACACGTCGAGCCGGATCATCTCCAAGGGCATCGCCGCCGGCAAGTCGCAGAACACCTATCGCGGTCTCGTCACCGCGCACCGGAAGGCGACAGGCGCGCGCAACTTCACCGCCTGCGATTCCTTGTTGATCGGCGACAAATGCGGCGCGCATACCGTGCCGTACATCGAGGCGAAGAACTCGTCGGCGACGTTCGAGCACGAAGCGACGACCTCAAAGATCTCCGAGGACGTGCTGTTCTATTGCATCCAGCGCGGCCTTTCCCAGGAGGAAGCGGTCGGCCTCGTCGTCAACGGCTTCGTCAAGGACGTGCTTCAGCAGCTCCCGATGGAGTTCGCGGTGGAAGCGCAGAAGCTGATCTCGATCTCGCTTGAAGGGTCGGTCGGTTAAGTCGGACCTCATCCTGAGGAGGCTGCGAAGCGGCCGTCTCGAAGGATGGAAATCGGAAAGATTGTTGGCCACGTCCTTCGAGACGCGCCTGCGGCGCTCCTCAGGACGAAGGGATAGGTGGAACAAGACAATGCCTTTGCTTGAAGTGAAAGACCTGAAGGTTCGCGTCGAGGATCGTGAGATCCTCCACGGGCTGACGCTGACCGTGAACGAGGGCGAGATCCACGCGATCATGGGGCCGAACGGCTCCGGCAAGTCGACGCTCTCCCACGTCATCGCCGGCAAGCCCGGCTATGAGGTCACCGACGGCCAGATCCTGTTCAGGGGCGAGGACCTCCTGGAGATGGACCCCGAGGAGCGCGCCGCCAAGGGCGTATTCCTGGCGTTCCAGTATCCGGTCGAGATCCCCGGCGTCGCCACCATGACCTTTCTGCGCACCGCGCTGAACGCGCAGCGCAAGGCGCGCGGCGAGAGCGAATATTCGACCCCGGACTTCCTGAAGAAGGTTCGCGAAGTCTCGAAGTCGCTGAACATCCCGCAGGACATGCTCAAGCGCGGCGTCAATGTCGGCTTCTCCGGCGGCGAGAAGAAGCGCAACGAGGTGCTGCAGATGGCGCTATTCGAGCCTGCGCTTTGCATCCTCGATGAGATGGACTCGGGGCTCGACATCGACGCGCTGCGCATCGCCGCCGATGGCGTCAACGCGCTGCGCACGCCCAAGCGCGCGATGGTCGTCATCACCCACTATCAGCGTCTCCTGAATTACATCGTGCCTGACTTCGTGCACGTGATGTCGAAGGGCCGCGTCGTGAAGAGCGGCGACAAGCAACTGGCGCTGGAGCTGGAGGAGTCCGGCTACACCCAGTTCGAGGACGCCGCGTAAGGATTGTTTGCGATGAACGTTGCTGTGGCAAAGACCGGAAGCGGCCGCGCGGTGAGCGATCTCTTCGCCAGCGCCGAAGGCCGGCTGCCGGGTTCGCCGGCGGTCGTTGCAGTGCGCCGCGAGGCGTTCGAGACCTATGAGCGTCTCGGCCTGCCGCACCGCCGGCTCGAAGAATGGAAATACACCGATCTGCGCGCGCTGGTCGGCGAGGTGCCACCGCTTGCTGGCAGCCCCGATGCGGCCGCGCTGTCGCGCGCCGCGGCGGCCGCGAAGGCGCATGCGTTTGCCGGTGCCCGCAAGCTGGTGCTGGTCGATGGCGTGTTCGCGGCCGATCTGTCGGACGTCAAGGCGCTGCCTTCCGGTATGAGCGTGACGACCCTGCGCGAGACGCTGGACAAGACCGCCGATCTCCTGACGACCGCATCCACCGATGCGATGATCTCGCTGAACGCGGCGATGGCGACCGATGGTGTCGTGCTGTCGATCGCCGACGGCACCCAGCCGTCCGCGCCTGTCCAGATCATTCACGTTGCGACCGCGCCTTCTGCGTCTAGCTTCACCCGTTCGCAGGTTCGGATCGGGAAGGGAGCCCGCGCGACCATCATCGAGAGCTTCGTCGCTGCCGGTGCCGGCGCTTACCAGGTCCACGACGCCGTGCTCGTCTCGATCGGCGACGACGCTGACGTCGCCTATATCCGCCTCATGGACGATGCGCCGGATGCGGTGAACGTTACCTCGCAATTCGTCACCGTCGGCGCCAATGTGAAGCTCAACTACTTCAACATGACCAGCGGCGGCGCGGTCAGCCGCCTCCAGGGCTTCATCACCTTCGCCGGCGAGGGCAGCGAGCTTTCGCTCAACGGGGTGAACCTGTTGAAGAAGACCGAGCATGGCGATGTGACGATGGTCGTGGACCATGCCGTGCCGAACTGCATGAGCCGCGAGACCTTCCGCGCGGTTATCGACGACCGCGGCCATTCGGTATTCCAAGGCCGCATCATCGTCCGTCCCGACGCGCAAAAGACCGACGGCAAGATGATGACCCGCGCGCTCTTGCTCTCGGACGAGGCGGAAGCTGACAACAAGCCTGAGCTCGAGATTTTCGCCGACGACGTCTCCTGCGGCCACGGCGCCACCGCCGGCGCGCTCGACGACAGCCTGCTGTTCTATCTGAAGGCGCGCGGCCTGCCGGAGAAGCAGGCCCAGGCGCTGCTGATCCAGGCTTTCGTGGGCGAGGCGATCGAGCAGATCGCCGACGATGACCTGCGCGAGCACGTGATCGGCATTGCCGAGCGCTGGCTGGAGCGACGGTCATGAGCACGCATCCGGCGGTCCTAAACGGCGCCTATGATGTTGCGCGCGTGCGCAAGGACTTTCCGGCGCTCGCCATGCAGATCTACGGCAAGCCGCTGGTCTATCTTGACAACGCGGCCTCGGCGCAGAAGCCGCAGTCCGTGCTCGACCGCATGACGCAGGCCTATATATCCGAATACGCCAACGTGCATCGCGGCCTGCACTACCTCGCCAATGCCGCCACCGAAGCCTACGAGGGCGCGCGGGCGAAAGTCGCGCAATTCGTCAACGCCCGGCGTACCGAGGAGATCATCTTCACCCGCAACGTCACCGAGGCGATCAACCTCGTGGCGTCGTCCTGGGGGGAGCCGAACATCAAGCAGGGCGATGAGATCGTCCTCTCGATCATGGAGCACCATTCCAACATCGTGCCCTGGCATTTCCTGCGGGAGCGCCACGGTGCGGTGATCAAATGGGCGCCGGTCGATGATGAAGGCAATTTCCTGATCGACGAGTTCGAGAAGCTGCTGACGCCGAAGACCAAGCTGGTCGCGATCACTCAGATGTCGAACGCGCTCGGGACGTTCGTCCCGATCAAGGAGGTTGTGCGGCTGGCCCACGACCGCGGCATCCGGGTGCTGGTCGACGGCGCGCAAGGCGCGGTGCACCTGCCCGTCGACGTGCAGGATCTCGACTGCGATTTCTACGCTTTCACCGGCCACAAGGTCTATGGCCCGACCGGCGTCGGCGCGCTCTATGCCAAGCACGAGCACCTTGTCGCGATGCGGCCCTTCAACGGCGGCGGCGAGATGATCCGCGAGGTTGCCAAGGACTGGGTCACCTACGGCGACCCGCCGCACAAGTTCGAAGCAGGCACCCCGCCCATCGTCGAAGCAATCGGCCTTGGCGCTGCCATCGACTACGTCAATTCGATCGGCAAGGAGCGCATCGCTGCGCACGAGCGCGACCTCGTCACCTACGCCCAGGAGCGGTTGCGCGAGATCAACTCGCTGCGGTTGATCGGCACCGCCCGCGGCAAGGGCCCGGTGATCTCTTTCGAGCTCAAGGGCGCGCACGCCCACGACGTCGCCACCGTGATCGACCGCCAGGGCATCGCGGTGCGCGCCGGCACCCATTGCGTGATGCCGCTTTTAGAGCGGTTCAACGTCACCGCCACCTGCCGCGCCTCGTTCGGCATGTATAATACGCGTGACGAAGTCGACCATCTGGCACGGGCGCTGCTGAAGGCACGGGATTTGTTCGCATGAGTGACATGGCCGAAGTCAAAGCTAATCCGATGGAAACCCATTCGGCGCTGCCGCCGGAGGAGACCGAGCGGCTGACGCGCGAGATCATCGCTGGCCTCAAGACTGTGTTCGACCCGGAAATCCCGGCCGACATCTACGAGCTCGGCCTGATCTACAAGGTCGAGATCAAGGACGACCGCTCCGTCGACGTGTTGATGACGCTGACGACGCCGAATTGCCCGGCCGCCGGCGAGCTGCCGACCATGGTGGAGAACGCAGTTGCCAGCGTTCCCGGCGTCGGCGTGGTCGACGTCAAGGTCGTCTGGGAGCCGGCCTGGTCACCCGAACGCATGAGCGACGAGGCGCGCCTCGTGCTTAACATGTGGTGAGCCCGCCCCTAGCATTGAATTTGCTCCACAACGGACCACATGACTGACATGACCCAAGCACCGTCGGCCTCGACACCAGCTTCCAGCCCCAAGCCGCGGCGGCCTCGCCCGCAGGTGATGCGGCTGACGGATGCTGCCGCGCAGCGTATCACCGAGCTGGCCCAGCGCGCGGATTCCGAGATCGTGGGCCTGCGCGTCGGCGTGAAGAACGGTGGCTGCGCCGGTCAGTCCTATACGGTCGAATACGCCCATGAGATCCGCCCGACCGACGAGGTCGTCGAGGACAAGGGCGTCAAGATCCTGGTCGATCCCAAGGCCGTGCTGTTCCTGCTCGGAACCGAGATGGACTACAAGGCCGACAAGATGCAGGCCCAGTTCGTCTTCAACAACCCCAACCAGGTCTCCGCCTGCGGCTGCGGCGAGTCGGTCGAACTGCGGCCGGCGAAGGTTGAGGGGTAGGTAGTTCGCCTCTAGCAAATCAAACCGCTGTCGTCCTGGCGAAGGCCAGAACCCACCGCGTGATCTCGCTGCGGTGGGCGGTGTCAGGCGACTGGTACGACGAACAGTCATCGCTAAACTACCTTCCGTGGTGATGGGTCCTGGCTTTCGCCAGGACGACGATGGGGAGGAAGCTTGGCCATGGACCGCGAATTCCTGATCGACCTGTTCGCCGATTTCGGCCCGGTCACGATCCGCAAGATGTTCTCCGGCTACGGCATTTCCGCCGACGGCACCAACTTCGCGTTGTCACTGCGCGCCGGCCTGTTTTTCCGCGCCGACGAGCAGACCATCCCGGACTATGAGGCCGAGGGCTCAAAGCCGTTTCAGTACCAGACGCGCGCCAAGACCGTGACGGTGAACTCCTACTGGCAACTGCCCGCACGTCTGTTCGACGATTCCGAAGAGTTGGCGCAATGGGCAAGAGGAGCGCTCGCCGCTGCGCAGCGTGCGAAGGTGAAGAAGAAGCCGAAGACGAAGAAGAGGGTTGCCACGGTTGCGAAAGCGCCGGCGAAGAAGCCGGGCAAGAAGGTTGCGGCGAGAAAGCAAGCCAACAAGGCTGCGGTGCGCAAGCGCACTAAGAGGAAGGCGTAATCGCCTCCGTCATTCCGGGGCGCGGCAAGAGGCGCGCCCCGGAATGACGGCCGGTGAGTAGGGCTCACGCCACCTGGCCGCGCGATTCCGCGACGTATTCCGGATCCGCCTCGCAGATCACCCGGTTGCGGCCGTTGCGTTTGGCGGCGTAGAGGCAGGCGTCGGCGCGCTCGATCAGGGAGTCGGTGTCGTCGCCTTGCTTCAGCATGGAGACGCCGACGGAGATGGTGACGCGGCCGAGGATCTCGCCAGTGGATTTCTTCTTCAATTCCTTTGCCATCACGGCACGGCGGATGTGATCGGCGACGGTGAGGGCCTGGCGCAACGCGGTGTTGGGCAGTACCACCGCGAACTCCTCGCCGCCGTAGCGCGCGGTGATGTCCTGGCCCTTGATGGTCTGCTTCAGGGACAGGCCGACCAGGCGCAGCACCTGGTCGCCGGTGAGATGGCCGTAGGAATCGTTGAATGACTTGAAATGATCGATGTCGAACAGCAGGAGCGACAGCGGCTCGCCGCTAGCGAGCGCGCTCTGCACAGCCATGCCGATCATGCGATCGAAATATTTGCGATTTCCCAGCCCCGTGAGCGGATCGGTCAGGCTCTCGGCGCGAATCGCCTCGAGGCTCTGCTGGAGATTGCTGATCTCGTTCTTCGACAGCGTCAGGCGGTCTTCCAGAACCTTGTTGGTCTCGCGCATCTCGCGGGTCGAGCGTACCAGCGTCTCGACGATCGACTTGATCTGCTCGCGGCTCTTGGCCGACGACAGCTTTTCCGTCGCGCCCGACAGGCTGGCTTCGTAGGAACTGGTCATCCCGAGGGCTTCGCCCAGGATCTTCACGACGTCGTCGATCTCGCCGATGACGCGCGCGCCGACCTTGTCGATACGATCGGTGGTCTTGATGTGGGAGAGATAGGTCTCGTAGATCTGCTCGAGATCGGCTTCGGTCAGCTTGCCGTTGCGCGCCAGGGTCTCGTTGATGATCTTGTTGAGCGGCGCGTTGTAGCCGGTGGCGTAGACGTACCAGATTTCATAATTGCGGGGAATTGCGGTTTGCTTGAGCGATCGGATCTGACCGAGCGCCACCTCGGCGAACGCCATCGTGCGTTCGTGTTCGTCGAGCACCTTGACCACGGAACATACCCCACAACGGTCGGTGCGCCGCCGACCGCAGCAATGCTTAAATTATGTTCGTAGGCTAACGGATGATCGTGAACGGCCGGTAAACGGCCGTTCGCAAGCGCATCGCGCTTTAGGCGCCGGCGGGAGAGCGCACCGGTCGCAGCAGAAACGCCGGAAGATGGGAATGATCGCCGGGCTCGGTGTCGATCTCACGTTGCGGCCGGCGCGGCTCGGGACGACCGATCGACGGCACGTGCGATGCATTGGCCTGCTGGCGCGCGCGGTGGCGCGGCTCATGCGCATGCTTTGCTTCGGAGGCTTGCCTTGAATCGCCACGCGGCTCGTGGCTGCGCTCACGGTCGTGGCCGCGCTGAGGCTTGCCGCGTCCGCCGCGCGAACGCTCGCGGCCGCGCTTTTCGCGCGTGCGCTCGGTCGCTTCAGTCGTTTCCGCGTGCACTTCGTAATCGCCTTCGGCGCGGGGAATGTTCTGGCCGATCAGCTTCTCGATCGCGGCCATCGACTTCTGGTCGAGCGGCGTCACGATCGAGATCGCGGTGCCGGTGCGGCCTGCGCGGCCGGTGCGGCCGATGCGGTGAACGTAATCGTCGGGGTGGTGGGGAACGTCGAAATTGAAGACGTGGCTGACCTCGGGAATGTCGAGGCCGCGGGCGGCGACGTCGGAGGCAACCAAGAGCGGCAGCTCGCCCTTGCGGAATTGATCCAGTGCCGCCATGCGGGCCGGCTGGTCCATGTCACCGTGCAGCGCACCGGCACTGAAGCCGTGCTTTTGAAGTGACTTGTGAACGATCGCGACCTCGCGCTTGCGATTGCAGAAGATGATTGCGTTCTTGAGGTCTTTGGCTTCGCGGAGCAGGCGGCGGAGCAGCTCGCGCTTCTCGTGCGGCTCGCGGCCGGCCGGGATCTGCGACTGCGTGACGGTCACGGCCGTGGTGGCGGGCCGGGAAACTTCGACCTTCTGCGGATTGTGCAGGAAGGCCTCGGTGATGCGCCGGATTTCCGGCGGCATGGTCGCGGTGAAGAACAGGGTCTGCCGCGTGAAGGGAACGAGCTTGCAGATGCGCTCGATGTCGGGAATGAAGCCCATGTCCAGCATGCGGTCGGCTTCGTCGATGACGAGCAGCTCGACGCCGGTGAGCAGGAGGCCGCCGCGCTCGGTATGGTCGAGCAGCCGGCCCGGCGTTGCGATCAGGACGTCGACGCCGCGCATCAGCTTGGCGTCCTGGTCGCCGAAGGAGACGCCGCCGATCAGGAGGGCGACGTTGAGCTTTTGGCCGGCGCCGTACCGGTCGAAGTTCTCCTTGACCTGTGCCGCGAGCTCGCGGGTCGGCTCCAGGATCAGCGTGCGCGGCATGCGCGCCCGGGCGCGACCCTTTTCGAGGATGGTGAGCATCGGCAGCACGAAGGCCGCGGTCTTGCCGGTGCCGGTCTGGGCGATGCCGAGGACGTCCTTGCGTGCGAGGACGTGGGGGATCGCCTGTTCCTGAATGGGGGTGGGGTTGGTGTAACCAGTGGCCGCCACTGCGGCGAGGACTTTTTCGGATAGTCCGAGATTTGAAAAGGACATTGAGCCTCTAGTCGAAACCGCCGTTCGGAATCGAGGGTAAAAAGGCTGTCGCGTTCCACCCCGAAACGGCGCGCTCTCAAAGAAGCTGGGGGTGCTGACTTACCGCGAACAAAGCGCAAGGCTCAGGAATCGCTCTTCGATCTGAGCCGCGTCGACCCGGAACATAGGGGGGAATCGGCCAAAGTCAATGGAGCGGGTGGGAGAAGGCCCTAAAAACCCTGAGGTTTTTGCCCAAATAGCGGGCGCGGGGCGCCTTTTCCGGCTCTGTTCGCAGGTTCGGCGGGAACCTCGCAGCCGGCCATCAGCTCCCCTCGGCGGCCTGGGCCCGGAAATCGCCGGGGGCCATGCCGTAGGCGGCATTGAAGACCCGGTAGTAGGTCGCAAGGCTCTCGAAGCCGCAGGCCGTGGCGATATCGGCAATCAGCCGATCCGGCGCTTCTCGCAGTAGGCGCTGGCTCTGCTTCAGCCGCTCCTCCGTCACCGTCTGCGAGAAGCTGCGCTCGCCCATCTCGAACAGCATGTGAAGATGGCGCACGGAGACACCGAGCAGGTCCGCCACCATGGCCGGCGTCAGATCGGGATTCCTGAGGTGCCGTGCGATCAGGCGGCGCGCCAGCGACAGGCGGGCGGTCCGCAGCGCGGATTGCCCACGCCGGCTCCCGGGCCCGATGATGCCGCGCTCGATCAGCGCGAGGTGGGCCAGTGCCTGGACGAGCGCGGTGGTCTCGGCCGACCCATCGTCCGCGGCGCTCTGGCCGAGATCGGCAAAGCAGGAGTTCAAGAGGGGCGCCAGGGCGGGATCGTTGAAGGTCTTGGGCGCTAGCTCGCGCATGCGCTTGTCCTGCGTGGGAATGCCGCTGACAGGGATCTTCAGGATCCGCAGGTGAAATCCGGCAGCCCCGAGCGGCACGGTGCGGTAGGGCAGATCGGTATGGCTGGTGGCGAAGCTGCCATTGGGAATCGCGAAATCGCTGCCGCGCATGCCGCCGAACCAGCCACCGCCGCCGAGTTGCTGGTAGACGCAGACGCTGTCGCCGGGCGCGTAGGCGATGTCCGCCTTGCTGCGCTCGACGGTGTAGCGCGAGGCCTTCAGCTCGACGAAGCCGGCGCCGCCGAGCTGGCGCAGCGAGAACTCGCCGAAGAAGTCGGCGCGCCGTTCACGCTCGAGCTCCGCCGTGACGCCGAACAGCCCCTTGGCGCGGACCTCGCGCCAGTAGTCGAAGCGATCGTGCGGCTCGACTTCATCGGTACACCAGCGATACACGGCAGTCCCCGGTCTCAAACGGAATTGCAGAAAGAAAAAAGCAGATTCCGCCGGAATCTGCCATAGGTGGCATGCCCGCGGCGGAGGACACATCCGGTTGAACCGGCGCCGCCGCTCGGCCGACTACGACATCAGCAGCGGCCGTGGCAAAAAGGGCCGGTTCGAACGAGCCGGGTCAACGAGCCCTCCGCAATGGGGAATTTTCGATGGCACGTCGGTTTTTCAAGGTCCTGGCGGCGCTTGGCCTTGCGGTGAGCCTGCTGAGCGGCCTCGCAGGGGGCGCCCATGCCGAAAAGCGCGTCGCGCTCGTCATCGGCAACAACGACTACAAGAACGTTCCGAAGTTGCTCAAGGCCGTCAACGACGCCCGCACGATGGGCGACACGCTGAAGCAGCTCGGCTTCGCGGTGATGGTGGCGGAGAACCAGAACCGGCAGCAATTTTCCGAGACGCTGCTCGCTTTCGACAGGACGATCGAGCCCGGCGACACCGCGTTCTTCTTCTAAGCCGGCCACGGCTTCGAGATCGCAGGCCAGAACTATCTGTTACCGACCGATGTGCCGGCGGCGACCGAAGGCCAGGAAGAGCTGGTACGCGACGCGTCGATCCTGGCCGACCGCATCGTCGAGCGCCTCCAGAACAAGAAGGCGCGGACCTCGATCCTCGTGTTCGACGCCTGCCGCAACAATCCGTTCGAGCGTGCGGGCACGCGCGCCGTCGCCGGCGGCGGCGGGCTCGCGCCGATGACGCAACTGCCCGAAGGCGTCTTCTCCGTGTTCTCGGCGGGCCCCCGCCAGACTGCGCTTGATCGCCTGTCGAACGAAGACGCCAATCCCAACTCGGTGTTCACGCGCACCTTCGCCAGGGAACTGTTGCAGCCGGGCGAAAATCTCGTCCAGGTGGCGCAGCGCACCCGCCGTCTCGTCAGCGAGATGGCCGAAACCGTCAAGCACAAGCAGGTGCCGGTTTATTTCGACCAGATGGTCGACGATGTCTTTCTCAGCGGCCTCGCGAAGGATGCCACGGCCGCTACCCGGCCGGCCGATACGCCGCCGCAGAAGGTGGCGGCGCTGCCGCCGGTGTCCGTGCCGCGCGTGCCGAAGGAGGAATCCACCAACGCGCCGATCGCGAGCTTCTCACGCCACAATGGCGGCTGGAGCGTGGTGTTCTCCTTCGCCGACCCGACGCTGGGAATTTCCTGGCGGATGGCCGGCGGCGGCGATTTCCGCGAGACCGGCTTCATCGACACGCTCGATCCGCGCACGCGCAAGCGGATGCCAAACCCGTCGATCGAATTGCCGCCGGACGCGCAGGCCGGCACGATCGAGGTGCGCTATGTCGATGCTTCCGGAGACATGCAGGGGCCGTTCCCGATCAAGTTCGATCCCGAGGCCGCGCTGATCCGCGACCAGCGCAAGATCCTCGACATGACCGCAACGAGCTGGCTGTCATTCCGCGAATTCAACGGGCTGCTCGTCTACTACACCCACCTCGTGTCGTATCGCTGCGCCATCCGCGAGGTTCGCATCGGCATCGACACCGCTGTGCCCAATCAGGTGCTGAAGATGCCGGCCTGCGACATGCGCGATCCCAGCGCGATCACCGCGGGCATGCCGCTCTACATGAAGCTCGCGCCGGCGACGCAGTTCATCTCGGTCGAGCTCACCTATCGCGACGGCAGCGTCTCGGAGATCAAGAGCTTCCGCACGGCGAACCGCAGCAACAATTGATCTGGTGTGGATTCTCTTCGAGCAGGCCGCTATTGGCGATGCTTCCCGAAGAAGCGCTTGATCGAGTCAACCGCCTCGGCCAAGGGCGGCGCGAGCGAAAAGAACGCGCCGAGGGCGATCGAGATAATGACGTGCCGGAGCAAGACCTTGTCCTGCTCCTCGACCGGATGACCATTCTGGTCGATCCGCACCGGGGCAAGCGTTCCGCCCGGACCCGGCTTCTGCAGTTTGCGCGACGGGATCATGATCACGACGAAAAGCACGTTGATCAGAATCCAGATGCCGACCAGTGTCAGTACCGTGCGCAACGCAATTTCCTGAAATAGAAACCTTTTACAAAGCTACTGGTCATTCGCGCTGGCAGCAAACCAAATTGCGGTTTGTTGCAGTGCAATAAAGGCCTAAGGGGAGAGCGGATCGTGGAGCCAGGCACGTCACCATCACAGCCGTCCGAACGTCGCTCCCTCAAGGTCCGCTGCTGCATCGTCGGCGGTGGGCCGGCCGGCATGGTGCTCGGCTATCTCCTGGGCCGCGCCGGCATCGACGTGGTGGTGCTGGAAAAGCATGCAGATTTCTTCCGCGACTTCCGCGGCGATACCGTGCATCCCTCGACGCTCCAGGTCATGGACGAGCTCGGCCTGATCGACGGCTTCCTGAAGCTCCCGCACCAACGCCTGCAGACGATGGATGGCCTGTTCGGCGGTACGCATGTGCGGATTGCCGATCTCAGCCGGCTCCGTACCAAATACCCTTTCATCGCCTTCATGCCGCAGTGGGATTTTCTGAACTTCCTGCGTGAGGCCGGCAAGCGCTTTGCCTCGCTGAAGGTGCTGATGAGCACGGAAGCCGTCGACCTGATCCGCCGCGGCAAGGCGATCGCCGGCGTGCGCGCGACAACGCCGGAGGGGCCGCTCGACATTGAGGCCGATCTCACCATCGCCTGTGACGGCCGGCATTCGATTGTTCGCGAGCGCGCGGGCCTCAGCGTCGACGAGATCGGCGCGCCCATGGACGTGCTGTGGTTCCGCGTCGGCCGCAAGCCGGATGAGACCGAGAACCTGTTCGCGCGCATCGAGCCCGGCAAGATGATGGTCACCTTCGACCGTGGCGACTACTGGCAATGCGCCTTCGTCATCGCCAAGGGACAGTATGAAGCCGTGAAGGCGAGGGGATTGCAGGCGCTGCTCGACGACGTCGTGCGGATGGCGCCGGTCCTCCGATCCGGCATTGGAGACGTGAAGAGCTTTGACGACGTCAAGCTGCTCACCGTCGCGATCAATCGGCTGAAGCGCTGGACGCGGCCGGGCCTGCTCTGCATCGGCGATGCCGCGCACGCGATGTCGCCGGTCGGCGGCGTCGGCGTCAATCTCGCCGTGCAGGATGCGGTCGCAACCGCCAATCTGCTTGCCGACAAGATCAGTCGGGGTTGTCCGTCCGAGGACGAGCTCGATGCCGTGCGCGCGCGGCGCGAATTTCCGGTGAAGATGACGCAGGCGATGCAGGTGGTCGTGCAGAACCACATCATCAGCGGTGCCTTGAAGCCTGGCAATCAGCCGCTGAAGGTGCCGCTGATCATCCGCCTGATCACCGCGGTGCCCTGGCTCCAGGGCATTCCGGCGCGCCTGATCGCGCTCGGCATACGGCCGGAGCACGTCGCCTCGAAAGCTGCGCCAACGTCGTGATCGCAAGTTTGGCGTTGGCAAGAATTCGGTAGGGATAACAGCGCATTAATTCAAGTGCTGCGCGTTGCGCCGCTGCAACAGCGCATCCGGATTCGAAGCGTTCAAATGTGATTGAACGAAGCCGCTGGCGCGGCATGTAGGGAGGCGTAGCAAGGATTGCCTCCTGTCTGAGAGGATTGCGGGTTTTCGAAGCCCAACCCTTTAGACAGGAGGTTTTCCGATGGCTGAGATCAGCCCACTTCGCCGCCGCATGATCGAGGACATGACGGTCCGCAATCTGTCACCGGCGACGCAGCAATCCTACCTCAACGCCGTAGCGAAGTTGAGCCGATATTTCGGTCGTTCTCCTGACCGCCTCGACCTGGAGGATATCCGTGCCTTCCAGGTTCATCTGGTTGCGACGGGGATGTCCTGGCCGGCGCTGAACCAGATCGTTTGCGCACTGCGGTTCTTCTACGGTGTGACCCTTGGTCATGACACCGTTCCGGAGCGCATCGCCTATGCGCGTAAACCGCGCAAACTGCCGGTCGTGCTGAGCGCCGACGAGGTCGTGCGCTTCCTGGAAGCAATCCCAAGCCTCAAGAGCCGTACCGCGCTGACCACCGTCTATGCCGCAGGCTTGCGCGTATCGGAAGTGGTCCTCTTGAAGGTTGTCGACATTGATAGCCAACGGATGTTGATCCGGGTCGAGCACGGCAAGGGCGGCAAGGACCGTTACGTTATGCTCTCGCCGCAGCTTTTGAGGATTCTGCGGACGTATTGGCGGCTCACTCGGCCAAAGCGATGGCTGTTTCCCGGCCGAGACGACGAGCGTCCGCTCGTCCCCAACGTGCTGCACGCCGCCTGCCGTTCAGCCTGCGCTGCGGCCGGCTTGAGCAAGTCGGTGACAGTGCATACGCTGCGGCACACATTCGCGACCCATCTCCTGGAGAACGGGGCCGACGTGCGCATCATCCAGGTGCTGCTCGGTCATGCCAGTCTGGCCAGCACGGCGCGCTATACCCAAGTCGCCACCAAGACCATCAGCAATACGCCAAGTCCG
Organism: Bradyrhizobium sp. ISRA430; assembly: GCF_029909975.1. Classification (NCBI taxonomy): domain Bacteria; kingdom Pseudomonadati; phylum Pseudomonadota; class Alphaproteobacteria; order Hyphomicrobiales; family Nitrobacteraceae; genus Bradyrhizobium; species Bradyrhizobium sp. ISRA430. The sequence goes on along the minus strand of NZ_CP094516.1, from coordinate 1,358,811 downwards.
CTTGACCGGCTCCGCCTGGAGGTCGTGCCGCCCGGCTGAGCGGACCTGATGGCTCCGGTTCTGGAAGTGGCGGATATCTTCCGCCGCCACGGCGAAGCGTTTCGGCAAGCCCGTGCCGAGCATCTGGGCCGCGTCGAGCGGCGCGTCATGGGCGCGATCACGGCATGCCGGACGGCTGTGCTCGGCGGCCACGTCGAGCAGTGCGATGACTGCGGCGCCACACGCATTGCCTACAACTCCTGTCGCAATCGGCATTGCCCGAAGTGCCAGGGCGCGGCGCGCGCGCAATGGCTCGCCGAACGGCAAGCCGAACTCCTTCCCGTACCGTATTTCCACGTCGTCTTCACCCTGCCGGCCCCCGCCGGAGAGATCGCCTTCCAGAACAAGGCCGTCGTCTACGCCATCCTGTTCCGCTGCGCGGCCGAGACGCTCGCCACCATCGCGGCCGACCCCAAGCATCTCGGCGCTCAGCTCGGCGTGACCGCCGTCCTCCACACCTGGGGCCAGACCCTGCAACACCATCCGCATCTCCACTGCGTCGTGCCCGGCGGTGGACCCTCGCTCGACGGCACACGCTGGGTCGCTTGCCGGCCCGGCTTCTTCCTGCCAGTACGCGTCCTCTCCCGGTTGTTCCGCCGCCTGTTTCTGCAAGAGCTGCAAGCTGCCTTCGCGGCTGGCCAGTTGGGTTTCTTTGGCGATCTCGCGCATCTGGCGGATCCCGCCGCGTTCACCCAACGCCTCGCTCAACTCCGACGGACCGACTGGGTCGTCTATGCCAAGCCGCCATTCGGCGGCCCCGAACAGGTGCTGGCTTATCTCGGCCGCTATACGCATCGCGTCGCCATCGCCAACAGCCGGCTGATCTCGCTTGCCGACGGCAAGGTCAGCTTTTCCTGGAAGGACTATCGGCAGAATCGCAAAGCCAAAGTGATGACGCTTAATGCCGATGAGTTCATTCGTCGCTTTCTCCTGCACACCCTGCCGGACGGCTTCCACCGCATCCGCCACTATGGTTTCCTCGCCAATGGCGGACGCAGCGATAAAATCGCCTTCTGCCGTCAACTCCTTACTGTCCGCAACCCTCCGACTGATCAAGAAGCCGGCGACGATCCCCTCACCAAATGGAAGATCCCCGTCTGCCCGCATTGTGGCGGCACCATGCGGCGCGTCGATGTCGTCCCGCGAGCCTGCGCCCGCGACCATCCGTTTCGTTGTGATACGTCATGACCAGCGCCTGCACCATCCACCTCCTCTGTGATCACCTTCGCGGTGGCAACGTCCGAAGTCGCCGCGGCCGCGCTCGTCACCGAACACCACGCCAATCGTTCGGCAACGCATCCCAGCGCAGCAAGTCGCTCGCTGGATCGCGCCCTTGGCCCTATCAAACGGGCTGCTCACATCCGATGAATGTCTCGCCGACGCGCGGCGACCACAGGAGCGCCTTCCCAGCAGCCGCACCCGCTGCACTATTCCCATAGCGCCCACAACTCCGCAGCTTCGTTCAATCCGGCTTCTATGAGGTCGCACGCACGACAGAGCGCGCGGCTCGCGCCTGCCACGCGACCTCACAGAACCCTCAAGATTCCCGACACGTCCGATCGGTTGATTCCAATTTTAGTAAGAACTGTCTGTGAGCGTGCGCCCATCAGAGACAAGGGGTGTACGTACCATGCGTTCCAAATTGATTGCCGCTTTTGCCTGCACGACCGCACTCGTGTCGACCGGCGCTGCTTCCGCTGCGGATCTCGCCGCGCGGCCTTACACCAAGGCGCCGGCCTATATCGAGCCGCTCTTCACCTGGACCGGCTTCTATGTCGGCGGTCACATCGGCGGCGCGTGGACCAACGAGCAGTTCATCAACAACGGCAACGGTGCGCCCTTCGCCGATCTCTCGCCGGGCGAAGGCTTTCGTCAGCGCGGTTCGGGCATCATGGGCGGCGCACAGATCGGCTACAACTGGCAGGCCAACAACTACGTGTTCGGCATGGAAGGCACCATCTCCGGGCTCAACAACTCCGGCCGCGTCATCAACACGGTGTTCGGTCCGGGAGCCTTTGACGATCAGTTTAGCTGGCGAACAAACGTGCTGGCGACCGTCGTCGGTCGCGCGGGCTTCGCCGTGCAGAACAATCTCTTCTACATCAAGGGCGGCTATGCCGGCGTGAACAACCGTCTGTCGGTCGTCGACACCGCCGGCGTAGCGACGGGCTCGGGCGGTCAGACCCACTGGGCCAATGGCTGGACCGTCGGCGCCGGCTGGGAATACGGCATCACCCGCAACTGGATCGTCGGCCTCGAGTACAACTACGCGGCCTTCGGCAGCCAGACCTATCAGCTCGGCGGCACCGCGGGTAACTACACGTTCGATGCCAAGCCGCGCGACATTCAGTGGGCGGTGGTGCGCGCAAGCTACAAGTTCGACGCGCCGGTCATCGGGCGCTACTGAGCTGTCGCAACGCGTCAGGCAAACGAAAGCCCCGGGCGGTGCCCGGGGCTTTTTTGTTGAGCGAGCCGAGCGCGCTTCAGGCCATCACGGAGAAGCCACCGTCGACGGGGATGGCTGTGCCCGTCACGAAGTCCGAAGCGGGTGAGGCCAGAAACACGGCGATGCCGGCAAAGTCGTCGATGTCGCCCCACCGTCCTGCAGGCGTACGCGCCAGCACCCGCTCATGAAGTCCCGACACCTGCTGACGCGCGCCGCGCGTGAGATCGGTGTCGATCCAGCCGGGCAGGATGGCGTTGACCTGGATGTTGTCTGGTGCCCAGGCATTGGCGCAGGCGCGCGTGAACTGCACGATGCCGCCCTTGCTCGCGGCATAGGCCGGGGCGAAGCTCGCGCCGAAGATCGACATCATCGACCCGATATTGATCACCTTGCCGCCGCCGGACGCCTTCAGCGCGGGGTAGGCCGCCTTCGAGCAAACGAAGGCGCTGGTGAGGTTGGTGTCGATCACCTTGCTCCATTCGTCGAGCTCGAGCTCGTGCGGCGGCTTGCGGATGCTCATGCCGGCGTTGTTGACGAGAATGTCGATGCGACCGAGGTCCTTCACGACGCGCGCAACCATGGCTTCGATCGCGGCCTTGTCGGTCACGTCGGTCGCGACACCGATGGCCTTGACGCCGCGCTGTTTGAGGTCCTCGACCGCCGCCTTCGACTTCGCCTCGTTGCGTCCGACGACGGCAATGTCGGCCCCGGCGTCGGCCAGGCCGCGGGCCATGCCGAGCCCGATACCGCCATTGCCTCCCGTGACGACCGCGACCTTGCCGCGAAGATCGAACCGACTGGATGTCATGCTTTCAGTACCTTTTCTTGCCGTGGTTTCTTCTATTGGTTGCTCTGCCAGATCAGGACCAGCCCGAGGCCCGCCATGGCTGTGCCATAGCCGGCCCATTGTAGCTGGTTGATCATGAAGCTCGACCGGGGCCAGGCGATGCTGCCGGTGCCTTGTCCGATCCAGAGCAGGCCGACGGCGAGAGCAAACAGGCCTGCGACCAGCAGAAATCTGCGCATCGTGTCCTCCCCATCGGTCCGCTTCTGTCGCGCTGCGGCACCAACGAAGTCGCCTCGTTCGGCCGCCGTCACGAAAGCTTGGCAGCAGACTAGCCGTAGCTTCGGTGCGGATACAATGGCCGGGGTCGCAATGCGGCGGGGAGGCGATCGCAGATGCTGATTGGCTAGCGATCAAGGCGCAGCTCGCGCCGGCCTGGAGCTCGCTCGAGGCGAGCGCCGGCGTTGAGTCTCCCACGTGAAACGCGATTCGTGCCGGCTCAGTGCAGAGCATGTCCAACAACGAAAAAGCCCCGGACGATGCCGGGGCTTTGACGTCTGGCGATTTACGCCGGATCAGTACTTCGCGACGACCGGACCCGTCCAGTTGAAGCGGTACACAAGAGAGGTCGAGACCGTCTGGACAAGCGGCTTGAAACCAAGGTTGGTTGGAGCCGCCACGTTGCCGACGTCCGACAGCGCGTCGATGTTCTTCCGATCGTAATAGGCGGCGCGATACTCGGTCTTCATGAACCAGCCCGGCGCGGTAATGCCGAAGATGTTCAGATTGTTTTCGACACCGCCACCAACGAACCAGCCGTTGCGATTGAAGGAGTTGGTGTGGAAGCCGACCGGAACGCCGGTGAAGCTGTCGAGAAGCGTGGATCCAGACCAGTGCGAGCCGCTATAGCCGCCGTTGACGTACGAGAGAACGTTCGGGGCGACCAAGTAGCCGACGCGGACGCCCGCGGCCCACGCATCTTCCATCTTGATCTTGCCGGTCACGCCCGTGAAGGGATCCTGGACGTTGCCGCGCAGGCTGCCAAACTGTCCGTCAGCGAAAACACCGAACACCCAGCTCGGATTGAACTGCCAGTCATAGCCAATGCCGACCGTACCGAACCAGCCATCTCCGCCCTGGGTCTGATGAAGGCTCAGCGCGGTGCCCGTTGCGGCGACGCGGGAATACGTGTCCGCGTCCCAGAGGCCGCCACCGGCACCACCGAAGATGTAGAAGCCGGTCCAGTTGGCGACCGGCGCGGGCGGCGGAGCCTTCGTGTAGGGACGGGCCGCCAAGTCGGCCGCCGAGGCCGAACCGGTCATCGCCGCAACCGCGGTCAGAGCGAGCAAAATCTTCTTCATGTTAAAATCCCCAACCTTGGTCTGCTTTGGCAGGCGCGAGCGCACTGAAGTCCGAGCGATTTGATGCCCGGACTATAGACGTTTCCGGCCGAAATACTGTTGCGGCGCAGGCACAGTCGCTGGAAAACGCCGCCTCATGGCACCGGTGACTTGCGCCGCGCGTGATCGCGCTCTCCGGAAAATATCAAATATTTCCAATGCATTGTGAGATGTTTCGGAATCGACTGCCGGGCATCTGTCGTTCGCCGGTTCGGCCTCATCCGAAATGCAGGCGGAGGGGGCCGCGACATGGAACCAGCGGGACCACGACTGAGTCGCAGATCGCGCGGATGCTCCGCCGCTCGATTCGAGCCTGCCTTCGGCCTTCTGAGTGCAAAACAAAAAGCCCCGGCCGACGCCGGGGCTTTTGCATGTCGCGTCAACGAGCTGCCTCAGACGTCGAGGAGCTCCTCACTGGCGAACTCGGCCTTGTCGGAGATGAAGGCGAAGCGTGCCTCCGCCTTGGTGCCCATCAGGCGCTCCACCGAATCCGCGGTGGTGTCGCGGTCGTCGGCCAGCAACACCACTTTCAGCAGGGTCCGCTTGGCCGGATCCATGGTGGTTTCCTTGAGCTGCGCCGGCATCATCTCGCCGAGGCCTTTGAAGCGGTTCACCTCGACCTTGGCATTGGCGTTGAACGCGCTCTTGAGCAGCGCCTCCTTGTGCGCATCGTCGCGGGCATAGACCGATTTGGAGCCATGCGTCAGCTTGTAAAGCGGTGGCACGGCCAGGAAGAGGTGACCTTCATCGATCAGCCGCGGCATCTGCCGGTAGAAGAAGGTGATGAGCAGCGAGGCGATGTGGGCGCCGTCGACGTCGGCGTCGGTCATGATGATGATGCGTTGATAGCGCAGATCCTCTTCGCGGTAATGCGCAAGCTGGCCGCAGCCGATCGCCTGCACGAGATCGGAGAGCTGGGCGTTCGCCGTCAGCTTGTCCTTGCCGGCGGAGGCGACGTTGAGGATCTTGCCGCGCAGCGGCAGCACGGCCTGGGTCTTGCGGTCGCGCGCCTGCTTGGCGCTGCCGCCGGCCGAGTCGCCCTCGACGATGAAGAGCTCGGAGCCCTCGGTGCCGGCGTCGGTGCAGTCGGCGAGCTTGCCGGGCAGGCGAAGCTTCTTGCCTGCGGTCTTGCGCGCGGTCTCTTTCTCCTGGCGGCGGCGCAGGCGCTCCTCGGCGCGATCGATCACGAAGTCGAGGAGCTTGTTGGCCTGGTTCGGATTGCCCGAGAGCCAGTGGTCGAACGGATCCTTCATCGCCTGTTCGACGATGCGCTGCGCCTCGGCCGTCGCCAGACGATCCTTGGTCTGGCCCTGGAATTCAGGCTCGCGCACGAAGACGGAGAGCATCACGGCCGCACCGACCATCACGTCCTCGGAGGTGACGGAGGCCGCGCGCTTGCCCTGGCCGACGCGCTCGGCGTGATCCTTCAGCCCGCGCAATAGTGCGCTGCGCAGGCCCGATTCATGCGTACCGCCGTCGGGCGTCGGCACGGTGTTGGTGTAGGACGACAGGAAGCCGTCGGCATCGGCAGTCCAGGCCACGGCCCATTCGCAGGCGCCGTGCGCGCCGTTGCGCCCCGACTTGCCGGAGAAGATGTCTGGATGCACCAGCGTGTCAGCATGGATCGCGGCGCCGAGGTAATCCTTCAGGCCGCCGGGGAAGTGGAACGTGGCTTCCGCCGGCACGTCCTCGACGCCCTTGAGCAGCTCGGGCGCGCAATTCCAGCGGATCTCGACGCCACCGAACAGATAGGCCTTCGAGCGGGTCATCTTGAACAGGCGCTGCGGCTTGAACGTGGCCTTGGCACCGAAGATGTCGGTGTCCGGCTTGAAGCGCACGCGTGTGCCGCGGCGGTTGTTGACCTTACCGAGATCTTCGAGCTTGCCCTTCGGGTGGCCGCGCTCGAACGTCATGCGATAGAGCTTCTGGCTGCGCGCGACTTCGACTTCAAGACGCGAAGAAAGGGCGTTCACCACGGAGATGCCGACGCCGTGCAGACCGCCGGAGGTCTCATAGACCTTGGAGTCGAACTTGCCGCCCGAGTGCAGCGTGCACATGATGACTTCGAGCGCCGACTTCTTGGGGAATTTCGGATGCGGATCGATCGGGATGCCGCGGCCGTTGTCGGTGACCGTCAGGAAGCCATCCGCGCTGAGATCCACTTCGATGAAGGTCGCGTGTCCCGCCAGCGCCTCGTCCATAGAGTTGTCGATGACCTCGGCGAAGAGATGATGCAGTGCCTTTTCATCGGTGCCGCCGATATACATGCCGGGCCGGCGCCGGACCGGTTCCAGGCCCTCCAGCACCTCGATGTCCGCGGCGGTGTATTCGGCCTCGCCGCCGCTTGCCCGCGAGGCGGTTTTCGCCGGCGCGGGCTTTTTTGTTTCGCCGCCACCGAACAAATCGTCTTTTGCTTTTTGTTTCAACTGCTTGGACATATATCTTGATACGTTTTGAGGGCCGCGCAGGCGGCGAATCGGTTGGCGTGACTATGCCACGGCTGGCCCGAAAAGGTGACCGCAGGGCGGGCCGGGCGGTGTGGTTGCGAGCCAATCCCGGCGATTTTACGCCGCAGGCCGACCAATTCCCGGCAATTTGACACCGCCGTCCGCTTTCGGCCGGGCTTTGTGACTTGATGTCACGCAAGCCCTTGGCTTACCAGTCTTTTCTATCTGACAGGACCACGACGGGGCGGGAAGGCTATCTGGAATGGAGCAGTTTGCGCACGCACTGGCCGATTTCGTGCGCGCGCACCAGGCCTGGGCCGCCCCAATCGTGTTCCTGCTGGCCTTCGGGGAATCGCTGGCTTTCATCTCGCTCCTGGTTCCGGCCTGGGGCGCTCTGGTCGCGATCGGCGCGCTGATCGGCGTGAGCGGCATCAGCTTCTATCCGGTCTGGATTGCCGGCGGACTCGGTGCCGCCCTCGGCGACTGGGTCTCCTACTGGTTCGGCTATCGCTACAAGGGCCAGGTCGCCCAGATCTGGCCCTTGTCGCGCTATCCGGAGCTCCTCCCCAAGGGCGAGGCCTTCGTGCGCCGCTGGGGCGTGCCCAGCATCTTCATCGGCCGTTTCTTCGGCCCCTTGCGGGCTTCCGTGCCGCTCGCCGCCGGCATTTTCGAGATGCCGTATTGGAGCTTCCAGGTCGCCAACTTCGTCTCCGCGCTGGTCTGGGCGGCGGCGCTGCTGCTGTTCGGCGACGTGATCGCGAAGATCATGGAATGGATCTGGCGCTTCATCTGACGGCTTGAACCTTGACGGGAACCGCGGCCGGCCTTATAGCCGCGCGCCATGATCAACGCCGCGACCATCCTGTTCGCCCGTCGCCGCCGCCGCAACCTAGCGGTTTGGGCGGTCGATCGCGTTTGAGATCATCGTCTTTGCCGCTGGATCCGGTCCGCGGCATTCTCTCTCCTGTCAGCGCGATCTGATCCGGCGGCCCCAAAAAGGAGGCCCAGCAGGAGACCACGATGTACACGCCACCCTTTTTCAAGCAGGACCGCGCCGCGAGCCTCAAATTCGCGGAGGAGCGCGGCTTTGGCACGATGTGCGCCTTTGACGGCCGCAAGCCGATCGCGTCTGCGCTGCCGTTTTACCTGACTTACGCCGATGACGTCACGCCGCACGCGGCCTTTCACGTTGCCCGTCACAATCCGCTGGTAAAGCTGGCGGACGGTGTGACGTCCTGGCTGCTCGCGGTGAGCGGTCCCGATGCCTATGTATCGCCGGACTGGTATGTCTCGCCGGATCAGGTGCCGACTTGGCTCTACCAGTCGGTTCATCTGACCGGCCCGGCGCGGCTGTTGTCGGACGCTGAGCTGGCGGTGCAGATCGACACGCTCAGCGACAAGTTCGAGAGCTGGCTGTTGCGGAAGAAGCCGTGGACGTCGGCGAAGATGGCTGCCGGACGGCTCGAGACGATGAAGAAGGCGATCATTGGTCTGGTCATGACGGTTGAAGAGGTCGAGGGCAGCTTCAAGCTCAACCAGCACAAGTCGGACGCCGATTTCGCGGCGATCGCAAATGCGCTTGGCGAAGGCGATGCCGGCGCAAAGCAGATTTCACACTTGATGCGGCAGACCCGGCCGCAAATCTTCACTGATCAAGTTTTTGCAGACGATACGAACAAGCTCGAAAGGACCGTGCCATGAGCCTCGCCGACACCAAGCAAGCACCGACCACCGGCGCGGCGAACAAGCCCGCCACCGTCTTCGTCGACGGCGGCTCCGGCACGACCGGGCTCGGCATCAACGAGCGCCTCAAGCTCCAGAGCGACGTCGCGGTGAAGACGATTCCCGACGACAAGCGCAAGGATCCCGCGGCCAAGAAGGCGCTGATGGAGGAGGTGGACCTCGTCATCCTCTGCCTGCCCGATGACGCCGCCAAGGAGACGGTCGCGCTGGTCGACAGCATGGGCGCCTCGGCGCCGAAAGTTCTGGACGCGTCCACGGCGTACCGGGTCGCGCCCGACTGGGCCTACGGCTTTCCCGAGCTGACGGCTGACCAGACCGGCAAGATCAAGGCCGCGAAGAAGGTCTCCAATCCCGGCTGCTATCCGACCGGCGCGATCGCGCTTTTGCGGCCGATCGTCGATGCCGGCTTGCTGCCGGCCGACTATCCCGTCACCGTCAATGCGGTGAGCGGCTACTCCGGCGGCGGCAAGTCGATGATCGCGAGCTTCGAGGATGGCAGCGCGCCCTCGTTCGAGCTTTATGGCCTCGGCTTCGAGCACAAGCATCTACCGGAGATGCAGCTCTACTCGAACCTGACGCGGCGGCCGATCTTCATCCCCTCGGTCGGCAATTACCGGCAGGGCATGCTGGTTTCGGTGCCGCTGCAGCTCGACACGCTGCCGGGCAAGCCTGATGGAGCGGACCTCCAGGCCGCGCTGGCAAAACGCTACGCCGGCTCGAAATACATCTCGGTGATGCCGCTTCAGAACGAAGCGACCAGGAGCGGCCGGCTCGAGCCGGAGGCGCTGAACGAGACCAACATGCTCGAGCTCTACGTCTTCGCCAGCGACAAGTATCACCAGGCGGTGCTGGTCGCGCGCCTCGACAATCTCGGCAAGGGCGCCTCAGGTGCCGCAGTGCAGAACATGCGGCTGATGCTGGGCTTGGCGGAGGAGTAGCCGAGGGCGCGCTCCTTCGTTCTCCGTCATTGCGAGCGAAGCGAAGCAATCCAGAATATCCCCGCGGAAACGGTCTGGATTGCTTCGTCGCTTCGCTCCTCGCAATGACGAGGGAGAGCGCGTCAAAGCACCTGGAAGATCGCCAGCGCCAGCACGGCCTGCGCGAGGAAGCCGACTGTGAAGGCGAGGGTGCGGAACACCGGCAGGCCGAGCGTATAGACGATCAGATGCGCAACGCGGGCCCAGAAATAGACGGCGCAGGCGAGCACGGTCCACTTGGTGGAATAGTCGATCGCGTTCAGGATCAGCACCAGCGGCGCGAAGATCACGAGGTTCTCGACCGCGTTGTCATGCGCGAACATCAGCCGGTTCGCCCATTCCGCATGCGGCTTGTCGCCGCGCGAGGGATTGGCCAGGGTGCCGGAGAGGCCGCGAACCTGGCAGCGGTTGATGATGTAGGGGATCCAGAGGATGCCGGTCAGGATCACCGTCAAGGTCAGCCAGAACAATTCGCGCGTCATAACCCGGTCCCCTCTACTCGCTGTGCCGAGAAGAGAGCTTATACAAAAGCGCGAGAGATTCCGCTACGCGCGAACGCGGACATAGCTGCCGGGCGCATCCTCGATCGGCGGCATGGCGTCGCTGCCGACCGCGCGCGCCGGGACCTCCTCCGGATCGAGCCCGCCCAGCCATTCGCGCCAGTCCGGCCACCACGAGCCCTTGTGCTCGACCGCGTCCTTCATCCACTGGGCGACGCCGACGTCCTTGATGTTGTCGTTGGTCCAGTACTGGTACTTGTTCGAGGCGGGCGGATTGACGACGCCGGCAATGTGACCCGAGCCGGACAGCACGTATTTCACCGGGCCGCCGAAGAACTGCGAACCATAGAGCACCGACTCGGCCGGCGCGATGTGGTCCTCGCAGGTGGCGAGGTTGTAGACGGGCACCTTGACCTTGGAGAGATCGAGCAGGGTGTTGTCGAGCACCATCGTGCCCGCGGAGAGCCGGTTCTCCAGATAGCAGTTGCGCAGGTAGTAGGAATGGTTCGCCGCCGTCATGCGGGTGGCGTCGGAATTCCAGTGCAAGAGGTCGAACGCACTCGGCTGCTGGCCCTTCAGATAGTTGCTGACGACATAGGACCAGATCAGGTCGTTGGAGCGTAGCATGTTGAAGGCCATCGCCATCTTGGAGCCTTCGAGCACGCCGGCGGCCCGCATGTCCTGCTCGAGCGCCGAGATCTGCTCCTCGTCGACGAAGACGAGGAGATCCCCGGCATGGGTGAAGTCGACCTGCGCCGCGAAGAACGTTGCAGAGCTCACGCGCTGGCGGCGTTTCTCGGCGAGCCAGGCCAGCGTGGTGGCGAGCATCGTGCCGCCGACGCAATAGCCGGCGGTGTGCACCTTCATCTCGCCCGTGGCCTTCTCGATCACGTCCATCGCCGTGAGCGGGCCTTCCTTCATGTAGTCTTCCCAGCTCTTGTTGCCGAGCCGCTTGTCGGGATTGACCCAGGAGATCACGAACACCGTAATGCCCTGATCGACGCACCATTTGATGTAGGATTTCTCCGGCTTGAGATCGAGGATGTAGAACTTGTTGATCCAGGGCGGCACGATCAGGAGCGGCGTGCGCAGCACCTTTTCCGTCGTCGGCGTATACTGGATGAGCTGCATCATCTCGTTCTGGTAGATCACCTTGCCCGGCGTCGTCGCCATGTTGACGCCGACGACGAGGTTGTCCGGATCGGACTGGCGGATCTTGAGCATGCCCTTGCCGGCCGCGATGTCCTCGGCCAGCATCTTCAGGCCGCGCGCGAGATTTTCGCCGCTGCTTGCGACCGTCTCGCGCAGCACTTCCGGATTGGTCAGCACGAAGTTCGACGGCGACAGCGCGTTGGTGACCTGCTGGACGTAGAACTCGGCCTTGCGGCGGGTGTGTGGATCGAGCCCCTCGGCGTCGCGCACCAGTTCCTGCGCCCATTTGGTCGTGAGCAGATAGAGCTGCATCACGAAATCGAAGAACTGGTTCGACTTCCATTCCGGATCGGCAAAGCGCTTGTCGCGCGGAGCAGGCGCGATCGCGGGTGCGACCTCTTCGCCGGCCATGCGCCGCACCGCCGCGCCCCAGAGATCTAGGTAATCCTTGGCAAGCTTGGTCTGCAGTTCGGAGGAACGCGAGCTGTCCGACAGCCAGTATTCGGCGACCGACGTGAACGTCTTGACGACTTCCGTGAGCTCGGTCGGCGGGCGATCCTGCACCTCGCCGCTTTCGCGCGGCTTGATGTAAGCGGCAAGCGCCTTGCCGCTGCTTTCGAGCGCCCGCGCGACATTCATCGCGAAGGCTTCCGCATCGAATTTCTTCTCGGACGTGGGCGTGTCGGGCGTAACGGTACTCATGGCCAAGACAGTAACGATTCATTCCGTATTCGTCACCGCGAAGCTCGCACGATTGGCGTTAAACACTCTCGAAGATGTGTTGCAGTGCGACAAAGTTTCTTGGTTCCGTCACAATGAAGCCGCACCTGGTGGGTTGGTGGATCTTGGATGTTTTGCTCGCTTGCACCATTTAGGGCGGCAATGGTTTGAGCTTGGGCAGGTTGTCGGGTTAAGCTGCGACAGCCGGGCGTTGGGACGAATAGGGGATTTCCCAAGTGTTGGCGTTGAGGGACCTGCAAAAGACGCGGCTTGCGTGCGGGGCGTTGCTGATCGCGGCGCTGGCGCTTGCCGGCTGCTCCAGTCAGATCGCCGATCTGATGCCTGCGGATGCCCAGGCGCATCCCAAGGAGCCCGGCACGTATCTGCCCGTGCACGACCTGCCGCCGGATCGTGATCAAGCGATCATACCGCCGGACCAGCGCGCCAAGATCGAGGCGGAGCTCGCCGCCGCGCGCGACCGCCAGGCCGTGGCCGCCAAGGACGCCAAGTAAGACGCGAAGCAAGAACGCGAAGCGAGGCGGTGCAACGTAATCGCTGGCGCACCCGCCGGTCCGTGCTAAAAGACGTCAATTCAGCCGAAAGTTGGGGTGAAGGAGTTCAGCCCTTGTTGCCGAAATCCACTCTAAGTACCTGATTTGGAGTGATTTTCGCGCAAGATCTGGAACCCTCTTCGATGGCCCGTCGAGGCCGTTCGATTCTGTCCCGACCGGTTGCCCGGAGCCCAGAGAGCCATGGAAGAATTTTACCGCATCCGCCGCCTGCCGCCTTACGTGTTCGAACAGGTCAACCGGGCCAAGGCGGCCGCACGGAATGCCGGCGCCGATATCATCGACCTCGGCATGGGCAATCCGGACCTGCCGGCCCCGCCGCATGTGCTGGAGAAGCTGAAGGAGACGCTTGGCAAGCCGCGCACAGACCGTTACTCGGCCTCGCGCGGCATCCCCGGGCTGCGCAAGGCCCAGGCCGCCTATTATGCCCGCCGCTTCGGGGTGAAGCTCAATCCGGACACCCAGGTGGTGGCCACGCTCGGCTCGAAAGAGGGCTTTGCCAACGTGGCGCAGGCGATCACCGCGCCCGGCGACGTCATCCTCTGTCCCAACCCGAGCTATCCGATTCACGCCTTCGGCTTTTTGATGGCGGGCGGGGTGATCCGTTCGGTGCCGTCGGAGCCGACGCCGCAGTTTTTCGAAGCGGTCGAGCGGGCGATCGTGCATTCGATCCCGAAGCCGCTCGCGCTCGTGGTCTGCTATCCCTCGAATCCGACCGCCTATGTCGCGAGCCTCGACTTCTACAAGGATCTCGTCGCCTTCGCGAAGAAGCACGAGATCCTGATCCTGTCCGATCTCGCCTATGCCGAGGTCTATTTCGACGAGAACAGCCCGCCGCCCTCGGTGCTCCAGGTGCCGGGCGCGATGGATGTCACCGTCGAGTTCACCTCGATGTCGAAGACCTATTCGATGGCCGGCTGGCGCATGGGCTTTGCGGTCGGCAATGAGCGGGTGATCGCAGCGCTTGCGCGCGTCAAATCCTACCTCGACTACGGTGCGTTCACGCCTGTCCAGGTCGCGGCCACCGCGGCGCTCAACGGCCCCGACGATTGCATCAAGGAGATGCGCGACACCTATCGCAAGCGCCGCGATGCGCTGGTGGAATCGTTCGGCCGCGCCGGCTGGGACATCCCGCCGCCGGATGCCTCGATGTTCGCATGGGTCCCGCTGCCGGAGGCTTTCCGCAGCATCGGCAGCATGGAGTTCGCAACCCTGATGGTGGAGAAATCCGGCGTCGCGGTGTCGCCCGGCGTAGGCTTTGGCGAGCATGGCGAAGGATATGTCCGCATCGCCATGGTGGAAAACGAGCAACGGATCAGGCAGGCCGCGCGCGGCGTGCGCCGCTTCCTTGAAAGCGGTATCGAAACGTTGCACAACGTCGTTCCGCTCGCCAATCGGCGTTAGTTCTCTCCGGCAGGTTCTTTCGCGTCATGGTCGCACCCCTGAAAGTGGGTATTGCGGGGCTCGGCACTGTGGGCGCCGAGGTTGTCCGCCTGATTGAAACCCAGGCCCGCATGCTCGCGGGCCGCAGCGGCCGTGGCATTCGCGTGGTCGCCGTCACCGCACGCTCGAAGGCGAAGAAGCGCTCCGTCGATCTTAACGGCGTCGAATGGGCGAAGGATCCGACCGCGCTTGCGACCCATCCCGAGGTCGATTGCTTCGTCGAGTTGATGGGCGGGGCGGGCGATCCGGCGCTCTCGGCAGTCGAAGCTGCGCTGAATGCCGGCAAGTCCGTCGTCACCGCCAACAAGGCGCTGCTCGCCAAGCACGGCATCAAGCTCGCCAAGGCCGCCGAAAAGCACGGCGGTGCGCTGAATTTCGAGGCAGCGGTCGGCGCCGCCATCCCCGTCATCAAAACGTTACGCGAAGGGCTCGCCGGAACCGGCATCGACCGCGTCTACGGCATCCTCAACGGCACCTGCAATTACATCCTGACGCGGATGGAGCAGGAAGGCCTGTCCTTTGCCGAATGCCTGAAGGATGCGCAGCGGCTCGGCTATGCCGAGGCCGATCCGTCCTTCGACGTCGATGGTCATGACACCGCCCAGAAGCTCGCTATCCTCGCGAGCCTCGCCTTCGGCACGAAAGTTGCTCAAAGCGCGGTGTATGTCGAAGGTATCTCCTCCATCGCGCCGGAAGATCTTCGTGCGGCCGCGGATCTCGGCTACCGCGTCAAGCTGCTCGGCGTTGCAGTTCGTACCGCAAAGGGCATCGAGCAGCGCGTGCATCCGACCATGGTGCCGAAATCGTCCTCGATCGCGCAGGTGATGGGAGTCACCAATGCGGTCACGATCGACGGCGAAGGCATTCCGCCGATCACGCTGGTCGGCCCCGGTGCAGGCGGGGCTGCGACCGCATCCGCCGTTGTCGCCGATATCGCCGATGTCGCGCGCGGCATCCGCGCCAATCCGTTCGGCCGCCCCGTCTCTCACTTGCGCGACACCAAGAAGGCGCCGATGGAGCGGCACGAGGGCGGCTATTACATTCGGCTCTTGGCGCGCGATTTCCCGGGCACCGCGGCGGCGATCGCCACGCGTCTGGCCGAGCAGAAGATTTCGATCGAATCGATCGTGCAGCGTCATCCTAATGGCGGCGCTGCGCCGGCCGGCGGCAAGGCTGTGCCCGTGCCCGTCATCCTGATCACCTACGCGACCCACGAGGACGCGGTGCGCCGCGCGCTCACCGCCGTGCAGCGCGACAAGGTGATCAGCGGACGGCCGCAGGTCATCCGTATCGAGAAGAACTAGAGCATGATCCGCAACAGTGTGCAGCGGTTTTGCGGAAAGATCATGCTCAAACAAAGAGAGTGGTTCGGGCGAACGAACCGTGGGCGTTGCGAGTTGATGCGGACAGTGACTTCTGTCCCGAACTGTTTGAAGGAGTAAGCCGATGTCGACCCATATTTCAGTCCCGCCGCATGCGTTGCTTGAGCGCATTCTCACGCTGGAGATCGTGCGCGTGACCGAGCGGGCGGCGGTGTCGGCGGCGCGGCTGCGCGGACATGGTCAGGAGAAGGCGGCCGACCAGGCCGCCGTCGACGCAATGCGGCGCGAGCTCAACAAGCTGCCGATCGAGGGCACCATCGTCATCGGCGAGGGCGAGCGCGACGAGGCGCCGATGCTCTTCATCGGCGAGAAGGTCGGCATGAACGCCGGTCCCCAGGTCGATATCGCCGTCGACCCGCTCGAAGGCACCACGCTGTGCGCCAAGAACATGCCGGGCGCGATCGCGACCATGGCGATGGCCGACGGCGGCACGCTGCTGCACGCGCCCGACGTTTACATGCAGAAGCTCGCGGTCGGTCCCGGTTATCCCAAGGGCGTCGTCGATCTCGATGCCTCGCCCGCCGATAACGTGCGCCGTCTCGCCAAGGCCAAGGGTGTCGCGCCCGAGGCGATCACCGTCCTCGTGCTCGACCGTCCGCGCCATGCCGACATCATCACGAGCGTGCGCTCGACGGGCGCGGCAGTGCGTCTCATCACTGACGGCGACGTCGCGGGCGTGATCCACTGCGCCGACCCCGACAACACCGGCGTCGACATGTATCTCGGCACCGGCGGTGCGCCGGAAGGCGTGCTCGCCGCCGTGGCGCTGCGCTGCATCGGCGGCCAGATGCAGTGCCGCCTCATCCTCGATTCCGACGAGAAGCGCGAGCGCGCCGCCAAGATGGGCGTCAACGATCCCAAGATGATCTACGGCATCGAGGACATGGCCAAGGGCGACTGCCTGTTCGCCGCCACCGGCGTCACCACGGGCTCGCTGCTGTCGGGCGTCAAGTTCCGCAAGGACGGCGTGATCGAGACCGAGACGGTGGTGATGCGCTCGGTGACCGGCACGGTGCGCTACATCAAGGCCGAGCACCGCGAGCTGGCGAAGTTCCATTTGGATTGAGCAAGGCAATAACGACTGCCGTCATTCCGGGGCGACGCGCAGCGTCGAGCTATGATGCGCAATTGTGCATCAGAGAATCCATAACCACCAACCGGGGTTATGGATTCCGGGCCTGCGCCTAACGGCGCATCCCCATTGCGCAATGTGGAATGACGAGCGTCGAGGAAGCGCACATGTCCGATCTGTCTGCCGTCAAAGCCCTCGTGTTCGATGTGTTCGGCACGGTCGTCGACTGGCGCACCAGCCTGATCACCGACTTCATGTGGTGGGGTAAGCAACGCGGCATCATCGCTGACTGGACCGCGCTGGTCGACGGTTGGCGCGGCATGTACGTCGCCTCGATGGACGACGTGCGCAAGCACCCCGAGCGCGGCTATGTCATCCTCGATGATCTGCATCGCCGCTCGCTGGAGAAGCTGGTCGAGAAGTTCTCGATCAAAGGCCTCACCGAAGCGGATCTCGATCATCTGACCAAAGGCTGGCACCGCCTGCATCCGTGGCCGGACAGCGTCTCCGGCTTGAGGCGGCTGAAATCAAAATTCGTGATCTCGCCGCTGTCGAACGGCAACGTCGCGCTGCTGACCAACATGGCGAAATTCGCCGGTCTTCCCTGGGACCTCGTGATGTCGGCCGAGTTGTTCGAGCACTACAAGCCCGATCCCGAGACCTATCTCGGCGCCGCGCGCCTGCTTGGTCTCAAGCCGGAAGAGGTGATGATGGTCGCCGCTCACAACGGCGATCTCCTGGCCGCACAGAAGAACGGCCTCAAGACCGCCTTCGTCGCGCGTCCGACCGAATACGGCCCGCTGCAGAAGGTGGATTTCGACGCCACCGGCAACTGGGACATCGTCGCGAAGGATTTTGGCGGCGTTGCCGATCTGCTGGGCTGTTAAGCGCGGGCTCGCAATTTGCGAGTCTACTGACGCGTACGCGCGCTCTCATCAACCCGGAGCCAATCGAGACCCCCCGATACGGCTGTACTCGGCAAGAAAGTGGTCATTCGGCAAATGGCCGTCGCCATTGCGCGAGTACTCCTTTTTCAAGCCATTGAGAAAGAACATCTGGTGCGCGCGATGGTGCTTGGCTTCGATCGGGCCGCGCGGCTCCAGGTCGAACAGCCCATGGATATGTCCGGCCACGGTTTCCGAGACGTTGATCCGCCCGGCTATTCCAAACGCTTCCATGAACCATGCGGTGTTGACCGCATCGCCCCATATATCGAAGCTCATCCTGCGGTTGCCGACGACACCGGAAATGACTGGTCCGGTATGGATGCCGATGCGCAATTGCAGGCCGTGATCTCCGGTTGCCTCGCCTTGCGTCTTGAGGTGATCGAGCCGGGCCCGCATCTCGAGCGCGGCCAGGCAAACGTCGATCGCGTGTCGTCGGTCGGGTGCAAGCACGCCGGCGACCGCCATGTAGGCATCGCCCATGGTCTTGACCTTCTCCAGACCGTGTCGCGCGCCGATTTCGTCCAGAGCCGAGAAATAACCGTCGAGGAGATTGATGAGCCTCGCCGGCTCGGTCCGTTCGGCTAGCAGCGTAAAGCCCTGGATGTCCGCGAACAGAATGGTTGCCGACCGGGTGTATCTGGGCTGAACCATGCCGCTACGCTTCAGCTCGTCGGCAATCGGTGCCGGCAAGACGTTGCGCAGCAGCTCTTCGGCACGCGCGCGCTCCAGCGCGGCCTCTGCTCGCGCCTGCTCCATTTCCTTGATCGTGTGGCCGTACTCTATCAGCTTCCGGCGCAGCTCCAGTTGCGCCAGCACCTGGTGCGACAGCATGCGCAAGGCTTCTGTCTGCGCGAAAGAAAGCTGTCGCGGCTCGAAGTCCATCACGCAGAGCGTTCCGAGCGCATAGCCTTCGTCGGTGATCAGCGGCATGCCGCAATAAAAGCGGCAGGGCGGCGTCAGCGCGGCCATCGGACTGTTCTCAAAACGCGGATCCCGGCTCAGGTCGGGAACGACGAGCAGCTCGGCACCGCAGATCGTCGTCGTGCAGACAGCATTTTCGCGCGGTGCGTTGGTTACTTCTGCCGGCAGGCCATATCTCGCCTTGAGCCAGCGTCGCTCGTCGTCGATGAAACTGATGTAGGAGACAGGGCAGCCGCAGATTTGCGCCGCGAGCTCGGTGATTTCGTCGTAGGCGGACTCGGGCGCGCTATCGACGATGTCGAGAGCGTGCAGGGCAGCCAGCCGTTGGGTTTCGTTTGTGGGTGCCGGTAACGGCATGCTGGTCTCCGTGCCGGAGAACCCGAGACAGGTCTCCCGCGTTCCGATAGTCGAGCGGTGCGACCATGCCGTTCATGTGGGAAAGGGTGGAGGCGCCACAAGTGGCGCGCCAGGATGCAAAACGGGTTCCACCACGCGCAACCTCTGGAGGTGCGTCACGTACGTTCGGCGAGGAACGTCGTGACATCAGGCGGGTTCGCTGAACGACAACGCATCGCAAATCGATCCTGGAGGGAACCGTCATGACCAGCGATACAACCTCGCCATTGACCGCGCTCTCCCGGGCGGCGGGGACCGGACCCACGCTGGACGTGCTCGGCGTGACGCACAGCTACAAGGCGATGGCGAGCGACACCGGCCAACAATTCTCGATCTGGGAATCGATCGTGCCGCCGGGCCGCGGCGCGCCGGCGCACACGCATACCCGCGAGGACGAAGCATTCTATGTGTTGAGTGGCGAAATCCTCGTTGAGGTCGAAGGCGCGAGCGATCCGTTGCGCCTTGGCCCGGGCGCATTTCTCTTTGCGCCGCGCCATCGGCGCCACGGCTATCGCAATGTCGGCATCGATACGGCGCGCGTGCTCGTGTTTGCGATGCCGGGCGCCGGCCTCGATCACATGTTCGCGGCCTTGCACGAAGAGGGAAGGCGGAGTGGAGATCGGCCGGCTATCCAGACCATTGCGACGATTGCCGGGCAGCACGGCGTCGTTATCCACCCGTCGGCCGGCTGAGCCGTTTTGGTTGGATCGAACTCATGCGACCGCGCCATCGGCTGAGAACAGCTCTCGCAGCAGGCTTACGGCAATCGCGGCATTGTGGCCACGAACGCGGACCGCTTGGAGAGCTCTGACCACCAGTCATTGAGCCTGGGGTGCTTTTCGAGAAGCGCTTTTCCTTCGTCAGCCAGCACAAAGTAGCCAATCATCGGCGCCAGATGGATGTCAGCCAGCGACAGTTGATCGCCGCAGAGGTATTGCGCGTTGCTGGCGGCTGTCTCCAGCGCCGCGAGCACCCGCGGCGCTGCCGCAAGGCCTCTTCGAAATTCGCTCTCGTTCGCCTCAAGTCTCATGAGCGGCCTGAACACCCCGTGAGAGAAGACTTGCCGCACCAGGGGCCAGTAGGCGTAGCTGTCCGCAATCGACATGATCTGATTGCAACGCGCTCGTTCTCTCGGCTCCGCCGGCTGAAGCCGGGGGCCTTCGAATGCTTCATCCACATAGCGCGTGATGGCGCCGGTTTCGTAAACCACGAACTCTGAGTGAACCAGTGCGGGCACGCGCTTGAAGGGATGTGTCGCAAGGTAGCTCGCGGGGATATTCTCCGCGAAAGGATTTACCTCTACCCAGGTGTACTCCACGCCCTTTTCATGGAGCGCCAATCGGGCGATCCAGGAATAGACGCTGTATTGATAGCCATGCAGCTCGATCGCCATGTACCGCGGTCCTGTCCTGCCGCGATCAGGGTCGCCCGATCCGTGGGCGTTTACAAGCCGGCCGGTGCTGCTGTGCGCTCGTCCCTCACGCGATCCGCAGCGTGGGCTCGCTTCCTTCCGTTTCGGCAAAGCCCGCTTGCAAAACTTCTTCGCGCTTGTGACGGAGATGCGCACGCAGGATGTGCGACAGGCCGACGCCGTCGCGCCGCTGCAGAGCGTTCAGGATCGCCTCGTGCTCCTGGACTGCGCGCGCCCAGCGCTGCGGCGTCATCGGCGTGACGTAGCGCGCGCGGCGAATGCGCGCGGTCACCGATGCATAGAGCCCTACGAGCACGGGATTTCCGGCCGCGGTGACGATGGCCTCGTGAATGGCGCGGTTGCCGCGGTAGTACTGGATCAGGTCGCCCTCGCGATAATGCTGCACCATGTCGGCGTGCGCGGCAGCGATCTCGTCGATCTCGGCGTCCGTGATGCGTTCGCAGGCGAGCTCGCCGGCAAGTGCCTCGAGACCTTGGCAGACCTCGAACAGGTCGCGCATGTCGTTGTCGGTCAGCTTCGCCGCGCGCGAGCCGCGATGGGGCAGCAACTGCACGAGCCCTTCGGCAGCGAGCACCTTGAGCGCCTCGCGCAGCGGCGTGCGCGAGATCTCTAACCGTTCGCACAGCTCGCGTTCGGGAATCCGTGCGCCCGGCGGGATTTCGCCGTCGAGCAGGATGGCGCGGATGCGGCCGACGACCTCTTCGTGAAGCATGGCACCGGCTCCATTTTGCATGCAAAACTGAATTTAATGTCCTGAATTTGAGATTTATAGCTTGAAAATATCACATTTTGCATTCAAAACTACAAAAAACAAAGGACATGAGGAAATGGATCAGCCGGTCGCGGAGGCGAAAGACCTCGTTTTTGAGCGCCAGGACGGCATCGGACGGATCACTTTCAACCGCCCGCAGGCCCGCAATGCCTTCACCTTCGCCATGTACGAGCGGCTCGCCGCGATCTGCGAAGAGGCCAACAGCGATCATTCGATCAAGGTGCTGGTGCTGCGCGGTGCGGGCGATAAGGCCTTCGCCTCGGGCACCGACATCAACCAGTTCCGCGAATTCAAGACGCCGCAGGACGCGATCGATTACGAGAACCGGATCGATCGGGTGCTCACCACGCTCGAGCAGTGCCGCGTGCCGACCATCGCGGCGATAAACGGGTTCTGCACCGGCGGAGGGGCGGGCATTGCCGCGGCCTGTGACCTGCGCATCGGCACGAAAAGCGCGCGGATCGGATTTCCCATCGCCCGGACGCTCGGCAACTGCCTGTCGATGTCCAATGTCAGCCGTCTCACCGCACTCATCGGTGCCGCGCGCGTCAAGGATCTGATCTTCACTGCACGTCTTGTCGATGCCGCGGAGGCCGCAAGCGTCGGACTTCTCGGCGAGGTCGTCGACGATCTCGCAGCGCTCGACAGGCGTGCCGATGAGGTCGCTCGCCTGCTCGCCGGCCACGCGCCGCTGACGCTGAATGCGACCAAGCAGGCGGTCGCCCGCCTGCAGAAGCGGCTGACGCGGGATGAGGGGGAAGACCTCATCCTGATGTGCTACACGAGCCAGGATTTTCGCGAAGGGCTCGATGCTTTCCTCAACAAGCGCGCGCCGCAGTGGCGCGGTCAATAGGACAGGCCGATGCAAAGCGATCCATCGCAATCCACCTCTCACCGTTCGGGACCGCTGGCCGGACTCAAGGTCATCGATCTCACCCATGTCATGGCGGGGCCGACCTGTACCTTGATGCTCGCCGACATGGGCGCCGACGTCATCAAGATCGAGAAATGGCCAAACGGCGACGACACCCGCCATTCGGTGCCGCCGAAGATCGGCGATGAGGCGGCGTCCTTTCTGATGATGAACCGCAACAAGCGCGGCATCGTGCTGGATCTGAAGACCGAGGGCGGCAAGGAGGTGCTGCGGCGGCTGATCGCGAGCGCGGACGTGCTGGTCGAAAATTTTGCGCCGGGCGCCATGGAGCGCCTCGGCTTCGGTTACGAGGTGCTGCACAAGCAATTCCCGGCGCTGATCTACTGCTCGTTGTCGGGCTTTGGCCGCACCGGGCCCTACAAGCACCGGAGGGGGTTCGACCTGGTCGCACAGGCCATGAGCGGCATCATGAGCTTCACCGGCGAACGCCCCGATGGTCCGCCCGTGAAATGCGGCCCGCCGCTGTCCGACATCACAGCGGGCCTGCTCGCAAGCATGGGCATCCTCGCCGCGTATACCCATCGTCTCAAGACGGGCGAAGGGCAGTGGGTCGAGACGTCGCTTTATGAGGCGGCCCTGGTGCAGACCTATTGGCAGTCGACGATCGCGCTGGCCGCGGGCACTGCGCCGCGCGCGATGGGCTCGGCGCATCCGCTCAACGCGCCATATCAGGCTTTTGAGGCCTCGGACGGCTGGCTCGTGGTCGGCGGCGCCAACAAGAAGCATTGGCTGTTGATGCTGGAAGCACTCGGCGCACCCGAGCTAGCCTCCGATCCGCGCTTCGTCACCGGGGCCGATCGCATGGCGAATCTGAAACAGCTCGAAGCGGTTCTGAGCGAGCGCTTCCGTACCAAGCCGCGGTCGCATTGGCTCGCGGTGCTGGACGAGAAGGGCGTGCCGTGCGGTCCGGTGCACAACATGCTGGAAGCCCTGAGCGATCCGCAGACGCTGGCGCGCGAGATGGTCGTCGAGGTCGAGCACTCGACGCTCGGCCCCGTGAAGACGATCGGCCTTCCGGTCAAGTTTTCGGAGACGCCGGGCAAGGTCCTTTCCGGCGCGCCTGTCTATGGCGAGCACACCCGCGAGGTGCTTGCAGAGCACGGGTTTGACCAAAAGCAAATCGAAGCGCTCGAAAAAGAAGGCGCAATCGTATCAGTGTCGAGCGAACGCGAGGAACGCGTCGCCTGACCGGACGTCGATAACAACAAGAACAACGGACAAAAATGAGCTGGAGGAAATCATGGGTCGGACGTCAACGCTTTTGCTTTCTGTAGCTGCGACCGTGCTCGCCGGCACGATGCCGGCGCTCAGCGCCTGGCAACCGCAAAAGCCGATCGAGTTCGTGGCCACGGCAGGGCCGGGCGGGGGTACGGATAATCTTGCCCGCGCGGTGCAGAACATCATCGCCAAGTACAAATTGACGGATCAACCGATCGTCGTCGTCAACAAGGGCGGCGGCAGCGGTGCGGAAGGCTATGTCTACGGCAAGGCGTCTGCGGGCGATCCCTACAAGGTGATCTTCGGCACATCGAATGCGTGGCAGCAGCCGCTCGTCTCCAAGGTCGCCTTCAACTACACCGATCTGACCCCGATCGCGGCGATGGCGCAGGACGAGTTCCTGCTCTGGGTCAAGCAGGACGCGCCCTACAAGACCGCGGGTGATTATCTGAAGGCGGCGGCCTCGAGCGAATTCAAGATGGGCGGAGCGCAATCGAAGGACACCGACGAGGTGCTGACCCGCATGATCGAGAAGACCGGTCACGTCAAACTGACCTACATCCCCTTCAAGAGCGGCGCGGAAGCCGCAGTGCAGCTCGCCGGCGGCCACATCGACTCCCACGTCAACAATCCCAGCGAGAGCCTCGGGCAGTGGCGCGGCGGCACGCAGCGTCCGCTCTGCGCCTTCAGCCCGAAGCGGCTGCCGCAGGGCCCCAAGGTGACCGCGACCGAAGGCTGGAACGACGTTCCGACCTGCGTCGAGCAGGGCCTCGACATCAATCAATATGAGCAGCCACGCACGGTATGGCTGCCCGGCAAGGTCACGCCGGACCAGGCCGCGTTCTACATCGACCTCATGAAGAAGGTGCAGGCCACGCCGGAATGGAAGGACTATATCGAGAAGACCTCTCAGGTCGACACGTTCCTGACCGGTGCCGAGTTCGACAAGTTCATCAAGGAGGACCTCGAGCACGTCAAGCAGGTTGCGGGCGAGCAGGGCTGGCTCGTCAAGTGAGGCGGGAAAGCCCCGCGCCATGATGTCCTGTTGTCTCTCGTCACCAGGAGCCCTTGATGATAACGCGCCGCGCTCTTGAACTTGCGACCGCCATGCTCACTGGCAGTTTCGGTGTGGCCGTCGTCGTCTCCAGCCTCGACAACGGCATCGGCTGGTCGAGCGCGGGCGTCGACGCCGGCACGTTCCCATTCCTGACCGGCGTCATCATCGTGCTCGGGAGCCTCTACAACCTGGTGCGGGGCGCCCTGCCGGCTGCGAGGCTCGCAAGCGTTCCCGTCGCCATCACGCCGATCGAGTTGCGCCGGCTGGCCGGGCTGTTCGTGCCGGCTGCGATTTTCGTTGCCGCGATCCCATTGCTCGGGATGTATCTCGCCTCGGCGCTGTATGTCTTCGCGGTGCTGGCGATCCCCGGGCACCAATCCGTGCCGCGCGCGCTGGTCATGGCGGCGGCGACGGCCCTCGCGCTCTACGTGGTGTTCGAGCGCATGTTCCAGGTAACGCTGCCGCACGGCGCGCTCGCCGCCGTGTTCGGGTTCTGACGGAGAGGGCGATGGACAATCTCCAGGAACTCCTGCACGGCTTCACGATCGCGATCACCGCTCCGCATCTGGTCCTGATGGCGGTCGGCGTGCTGCTCGGCATTCTCGTCGGCGTGCTGCCGGGACTGGGCGCGCCGAATGGGGTGTCGCTGCTCCTGCCGCTGACCTTCGGCATGCAGCCGGTGTCGGCGATCATCCTGCTTTCCAGCATGTATTGGGGCGCGCTGTTTGGCGGCTCGGTGACCTCGATCCTGTTCAACATCCCCGGGGAGCCGTCGTCGGTCGCAACCACCTTCGACGGCTATCCGATGGCGCGCGACGGCCGGCCGACCACGGCGCTCGCCACCGCCTTCGGCTCGGCCGCGTTCGGCGCGCTGATCGGCGTCATCCTGATCACCTTCCTCGCATCCTGGGTGGCACAGGTCGCGCTCGCCTTTGGACCGCCGGAATATTTCGCGGTGTATTTCCTCGCCTTCGCAAGCTTCGTCGGCATGGGCGGCGCGGCGCCGATCAAGACCGTGGTGGCGCTCGCCATCGGCTTTGCGATCGCCGCGATTGGCATCGACACCGTGTCCGGCAGCGTGCGCCTCACCATGGGCATCGACGAGCTGGTCAAGGGCGTGAATTTCGTCGTTGCCGTGATGGGCCTGTTCGGCATCGGCGAGCTCCTGGTCGCGGTCGAGGAGGAGGTTCATGCCCGCGCGGTCTCATCGAAGATCGACTGGGGCGAGGTGTTTCGCGCGGTCGCCCGCCTGCCGCGGCATGGCGTTGCGCTGCTGCGGAGCGCTGCCATCGGCTGCTGGATGGGGATCACGCCGGGCGGCCCGACCGCGGCATCCTTCATGAGCTACGGCATCGCCCGCCGCTTCTCGCGCCGCGGCCGGCATTTCGGCACCGGCGAGATCGAAGGCATCATCTCGCCTGAGACGGCCGATCATGCCGCGGGCACCAGCGCACTACTGCCGATGCTCTCGCTCGGCATTCCCGGCTCGGCCACCGCGGCCGTGATGATGGGCGGACTGATGATCTGGGGCCTCAATCCCGGGCCGATGCTGTTCGTCGACCAGAAAGACTTCGTCTGGGGCCTGATCGCCTCGATGTATGTCGGCAACATCGTCGCCGTCGCGCTGGTGCTGTTGACCGTTCCGATCTTCGCCGCCCTGATGCGAATTCCCTTCGTGGTCATCGCGCCCCTGATTGTGATCATCTGCGTCGTCGGCGCCTATTCTGTGTCGAACTCCTATCTCGATGTTGTCATGATGCTCGGCTTCGGGATCGTCGGCTATCTCTTCAAGAAGCTGTTCTATCCGCTGGCGCCGCTCGTGCTCGCGATCGTCATCGGCGACAAGGCTGAGGATGCGTTCCGGCAGTCGATGCTGATGTCCAAGGGATCGCTCGGGATCTTCTTTGCAAACCGGCTGGTGACGTGCCTGATCGTGGCCGGCATCGCCCTGTTGCTGCTTCCGCTCGCGTTGCAGCTTACACGTCTCTGGCGCAAGCCCGCATCCCCCGCTGCCGAGACGACAAGCCAGGAGAAGGTGATCATATGACAGCAAAGCCGCTCATTGCATTGGCAATGGGAGACCCCGCCGGCATCAGCCCGGAGCTGACGGCGAAACTGGTGGCGCAGGACGACATCCGTGCCCGCAGTCGGCTTGTCGTGATCGGTGACCGCCGCATCTTCGACGAGGGAGCGCGCGTTGCGGGTGTGAAGCCCGAGTTGAAGACGGTGAGGCAGCGAGACGATTTTCGCGCGGCCGAGGGCGAGGCGCTGTTCGTTGATCTCGGCCATCTTGATCCGGCCGAGATCGAGCGGGGAACGGCGAGCCTTGCCGGCGGCCGCTTTGCGCTCGCCAACTATCGCCATGCGCTCGAGCTCGGTCGGGACGGGCGCGTCGACGCCGTTTGCTTCACCCCTTTCAACAAGCAGGCGATGCGGCTTGCCCGCGCCGACTATGACGACGAGATCGCATTCTCCGCGGAAGTCGCCGGGCTCAAGACTGCGGCAAGCGAATTCAACGTGCTCGGTCAGCTCTGGAATGCGCGGGTCACCTCGCACATCCCGCTCAAGGACGTTGCCGCGCGGCTGTCCAGCGAACGCATCCACCGCGCGCTCAAGCTGACCGATTTCTGTATGCGCAATGCGGGCTTTGCGCAGCCGCGCATCGCGGTCGCGGGGCTCAATCCGCACGCCGGCGACGGCGGCAATTTCGGCCGCGAGGAGATCGACATCATTGCGCCGGCGGTCGCGGCCGGCCAGCGCGAGGGTATCGCCGCCGAGGGGCCGTTTCCCGCCGACACCGTGTTTCTGCGCGCGAAAAACGGCGCCTTCGATGCGGTGCTGACGATGTATCATGACCAGGGCCAGATCGCGATGAAGCTAATGGGCTTCGATCGCGGCGTGACCCTGCTCGGCGGCTTTCCGTTTCCGATCTGCACGCCGGCGCACGGCACCGCCTATGACATTGCAGGGCAGGGGACCGCCTCGATCGGCGCGAGCCGCGCCGCAGTGCTGCTCGCAGCGGAGATGGCCGCGCGTCGCGTGGCCTGATTGGCAGGAATGGAGCGGGCGCATGCGCGATAGCTGCGCCCGCCGCGCGCCGAGGTTTTGCGCCTTTCGGGAAGAACTGGAAACTTCCGCCGTCGAGGCGAGTTGCCATCCCGATGAACGTCTCCACCTCGGAGCTCGAACATGGTCGACGACGGCCTCTTACGAACGGCGACGAATTGGTCCGTCTACCGCGCCCGGCAGATCTGTATCCTTCTGATCTTCGCCCTGACGACCACGCCTGCGCTCGCCGCCGAGATGACCGCGGACGCCATCAATTCCGCCCAGCCATCGAAGAAGACCCTGTCGAACGAGAAGCCGACCCCGGCGGGGGTGCGGCTGCAGGTTCTCTTGGATCGGGCGCACTTCTCGCCCGGTGAGATCGACGGCAGGTTCGGAGAGAACGCGAAGAAGGCGCTGCGGGCCTATGCGGAAGCGCAGCAGTTGCCGAGCTCGGACGCTTTGACGGAGGACGTCTGGAAGGCGCTAGCGGCGGACGACCGGCCGGTGACGGCGACCTACACCATCACCGAGCACGATGTCGCGGGCCCGTTCCTGCGCAAGCTTCCCTCGAAGATGGAGGACATGAAGAACATCCCGAAGCTCGCCTTCACAAGTCCGCGCGAAGCATTGGCCGAGAAGTTTCACATGAGCGAGCAGCTATTGTCGGCGTTCAACCCCGGGCGCCGCTTCGATCGCGCCGGCGACAGCATCGTCGTGGTGGACACCGCCAGCGGAAGCGGTGCGCCTGCCAAGGCCGATAGGGTCGAGATCGACAAGAACCGGCAGACGGTGAAGCTGTTCGACAAGTCGAATGCGCTGATCGGATTCTATCCGGCGACCGTGGGAAGCGAAGAGAAGCCGTCGCCCTCGGGCACCCTGAAGGTCACGGAGATCAGCCGCAATCCGCGCTATCGCTACAATCCCGCTTATCATTTCAAGGACGTCCGTTCCCGCAGGCCCTTCATCATCAAGCCCGGTCCGAACAATCCGGTCGGCACGGTCTGGATCAACCTGTCCGCCGAAGGCTACGGCATTCACGGGACGCCGTCGCCTGGCAAGATTTCCAAGGCGGAATCTCACGGTTGCGTGCGGCTTACCAATTGGGACGCCGAACGTGTCGCGGGCAGTGTCGCGAAAGGTACGCCGGTTGCATTCGTCGAGGGGCTTGGATGATGGGCTGCCGCATGCGGATCCGGCGCTACTTCGACAGGGGCGTCGTTAGCTCCTTGTCGTTCGTATCGACCACGAACACGGCAAGCAGCTTCGCCGGCTCGGTATCGCTGGCATTGGCGCTGATGGCATGGCGGTCGCCAGGCTTCTCGAAGAAGTTCTCGCCCTTGCGAAAGACCTTGGCGGGCTCGTCATTGACCTGACTGCGGATCGCTCCTTCCAAGACGGTGGCATAGATGAATGCAGAGCGCGCGTGGATGTGGGCCGGCGAGGAGCCGCCGGGACCATACTCGACCAGCACGCCCTTCATGCTCTTGCCCGGGACATTCGGCAGCGCCTGGTCAAACACCACCGTTATCTTGGCCGACGGCGCTGCTGGCTGCGTCTCGGCTGCCCGTGCCGTCAGGAAAGAGGCGGTACAAACCGCCATTACGATCAGCAATCCGCGCATGTGACACCCTTCATTGCCTTGTCTGCCGTGAATCCCGGGAGCGCGGACCCTCAGACCCGCGCGAGCCATGTGGCGAGCGGCGTTTTGCCGAGACGCGCCTCGCCGAGCGGGATCAGCGACGTGTCGTCAACGGGTGCGCCGTAGTACTGGGCGCTGGGCTCTCCAACCACCAGGCGGCCGTCGCCGGCCGCTTTCAGGCGACGCGCGACGAATTCATTGAAGGGAGCCTTCTCGGGTCCTGCGATATCGATCGTGCCATTCAGCGGCCGGCCCGTTGCTATGTCTGCGAGGCAATCAACCACGTCGTCGGCCGCGATCGGCTGAAACAGCGCCGATGGAACGACGATATTGCGGCCAACCGCGCCCGATTCGGCGATGGCGCCGAGGAACTCAAAGAACTGGGTGGCACGGACGATCGAGTAGGGCACCGGAGATGCCTTGACGATGGTCTCCTGGGCGAGCTTGGCACGAAAATAGGCGATGTCGGGCGACCGATCGGTCCCCACGATCGACAGCGCCACGTGATGTCCAACGGCGGCTGCGGCCTCGGCCGCGCCGAGATTTTGGCTCGACAGCTCGAAGAATTCTAGTACGGCGGCAGGCTCCCAGGACGGCGCGTTGGCCACGTCGACGACAACATCTGCGCCGGCCAGCGCCTCAGCGAGGCCTTCGCCGGTCACGGCATTTACGCCCGATCTTGGCGAGGCCGCCACGGCCTCGTGGCCCTGCTGATTGAGCTTCGCCACGAGCTTGGATCCGATCAACCCGGTCCCACCGATCACGACAATCTTCATGGCATATCTCCTCAGCATTTTGCGGGCGTGAGATGATCAGAACCAACTGATGCTCACGCTCTCCTGAAGCGAAGCGCAGTCTAGAGCCGCATTGGGGCAAGCTCTTGCCTGGAACGGGCGTTCCTTGCCGGAAAATGCTCCAGACGGTCCGTTGCGATGCAGCAACGATCCATGTTGCCTGGATGTTCGTGCGAACGTCGAGCATGCCACCGGTCCCTGTTATTTCCCATGATATCGAAGAGCGTCGACCAGCAGCGAGAAGGCCGGCGAAACCTGGCGCCGGCTGGGATAGTAGAGATGATATCCCGAGAATGGCGGACACCAGTCCGAGAGAACCCGCACCAAGCGGCCTTGCGCGAGGTGAGATTGCACATGGCTCTCCGTGAGATAGGCGAGGCCGAAGCCCTTGAGCGCGCCTTCCAGGAGGAGGCCTGCACTGTTGAATACGAGCTGCCCTTCGACGCGCACGTTGAGCTCGCGCCCGTTCTTTTCGAACTCCCACGCGTAGAGGCTGCCGCCATGCGTCGGCAGGCGAAGGTTGAGGCAGTTGTGGCTCGTCAGGTCTTGAGGAGTCTTGGGCCGCTTGCGCTCGGCGAAGTAGGAAGGCGAGCCCACCACGGCCATTCGTAGGTCGGGGCTGACCCGCACGGCTATCATATCCTTGGCAACGAGTTCGCCGGGACGAATGCCTGCGTCGACTTGCTGGGCAACGATGTTGGTGAGCCCATAGTCGATGATCACCTCGACGTGAATGTCGGGATATTTCGGCAGGATCTTGCCAAGCGCAGGCAGCAGAATCTCCGCGGCGGCATGCTCCGTCGCCGTGAGGCGAACGGTCCCGGCCGGCTTCTCGCGGAGCTCGCTGAGCGCGGCAAGTTCCAGGTCCATTTCGTTGAACTTGGGTCCGATGCTCAGGAACAGGCGTTCTCCGGCCTGAGTGGGTGTGACGCTGCGCGTCGTCCGGTTCAGCAGCCTCACGCCGAGCCGCTCCTCCAGATGTCTGATGATCTGGCTCAAGGCGGACTGCGTCATGCCGAGCTTCGCGGCGGCGCGCGTAAAGCTGCGTTCCCTCGCAACCGCGAGAAAGGCGAGGAGGTCGCTCGCGTCGTCCCGATGCATTGATAAGCCATGCTAATGACTACATGCGAAATCTATCACCTAATCGCGCGCGAGCGGAAGTCCTAGGTTCGGGTCAGCCAACGGCAATGCCGTCTCATTGAAGGGCCAAGACCGATGACCAAAGCGATCAACCACGAGACGGCAGCAAGCAGCGGGTTCGACGCAGCCTATCGGCCGATCCGACATGGGTTTTGAACTCGCATGTCGGTAACAGCCTTGCAGGAGCCGGCCGCGGGCCCCCGCACGTCAGCGAATTTGCTGCCGATCATGGCAGTGGTCTTCGTCGCCTTTCTCGTCATCGGCGTCGCGATGCCGGTCCTTCCGCTCCACGTGCACGACGGATTGGGGCTGGGCACGTTCATGGTCGGCCTTGTCGCGGGCAGTCAGTTTGCAGCGTCGCTGGTCTCGCGACCCTGGGCGGGCCACTTCTCGGACAGCCGGGGGGCGAAGCACGGTGTGGTCGCTGGTCTGCTGGCGGCCTCGGTCTCCGGGCTCCTGTACCTGCTCTCGCTCGGCTTCACTGCGGCCCCGCTGGTATCGGCCGCTATCCTCCTGCTGGGGCGCGGTTTGCTCGGCGGGGCGGAGAGCTTCATCATCACGGCAGCGGTGAGCTGGGGATTGGCGCTCGCCGATACCGGCAGCACGGGCAAGGTCATCGCCTGGGTGGGATCGGCAATGTTCGCGGCCTTTGCGATTGGCGCGCCGGCCGGCGCCGCGCTCTACGCCGCTTACGGCTTTGCGGCGATTGCGGCCGCGACCGTGGCTGCTCCGCTGCTTACGCTGCTGGTCGTTGTGTGGCTTCCGTCGGTCGCTCCGGTGCAGCACGCGCGCCTCTCGTTCGCCAAGGTGATCGGCGCGGTATGGGTGCCCGGCCTCGGCTCGGCGCTCGGCAGCGTAGGCTTCGGGGCGGTGACCACATTCGTCGCGCTGCTGTTCGCGCACCGCGGATGGGCCGACGGATGGCTCGCCTACACAGCGTATGCGGTCGCCTTTATCCTGGCGCGTGTATTCTTCAGTCACGTGGCCGACGCGGTCGGCGGTGCGAAGGTCGCGCTGGTCTGCGCGGTGATCGAAGCCATCGGCCAGGCGCTGATCTGGCTGGCCGTCCGGCCCGAGATGGCGTTGGCGGGCGCCGCGCTCACCGGCTTCGGTTTCTCGTTGGTCTATCCGGGCTTCGGCGTCGAAGCGGTGCGCCGCGTGCCGGCACAAAGCCGCGGTCTGGCCATGGGAGCCTACACCGCCTTTCTCGACTTCGCCCAGGGTCTGGCGAGTCCCGCGCTTGGACTGCTTGCGACCGGTGCAAGGCTGAATGTCGTGTTTCTCGCCAGCGCCCTGACCGTGCTCTGCGCCGCGCTCGTCGCTTGGTGGCTGATGGCGTATCCCGAAACTGTGGAGGTATTGCCGCAATGAGACTGCTTGCAGCGGCCTTGATTTCGTTCTGCCTGATCGCCGGCGGCGCGGCCGCCGCGGACCAGCCACCCATCGAAGGAGCAAATCGCATGTCGAAGTCGGAAGATATCGGCGCGGTCGCGCCCGGGCTCGAGAACTACGCGCAGAAAATTGTTCAGGGCGATCTCTGGAAACGACCTGGCCTCTCGCCTCGAGACCGCAGCATCGTCACGGTCGCTGCGCTTATCGCGCGCAATCAGACCGTCGAGCTGCCGTACTATCTCGCTGTCGCACTCGACAATGGCGTGAAGCCGGCGGAGATCTCGGAGATCATCACGCATCTCGCGTTCTATACCGGTTGGGCCAACGCGATGGATGCGATCCCGGCGGCCAGGGACGTCTTCAAGAGCCGCAACATCGGGGCCGATCAGCTCCCGCCGGCATCGGGACCGCAGCTTCCGCTGGATGAAGCGGCGGAGAAGCAGCGGGCGAGCCGTGTCGGAGAGCAGTTCGGGCAGATCACACCGAGCCTCGTCCAGTACACGACCGACGTGCTGTTCCGGGATCTCTGGCTGAGGCCTGCTCTTGCTCCGCGCGATCGCAGTTTGGTCACAGTGAGCGCTCTCATCGCGACCGGCCAGGTCGCGCAGATCACCTACCATCTGAACCGGGCGATGGACAACGGATTGACCAGGGAGGAGGCCGGCGAGGTGCTCGGCCATCTTGCCTTCTATGCCGGCTGGCCCAATGCGTTCTCCGCGGCCGCGGTCGTCAAGGACGTCATCGAGAAGCGTCCGCGCTGAACGGCGTGTTGCGATGATCACACGCAGGGGCGTGCTCATATGCGGCAGCGCTGCCGCAACGGTCGGAGTTTGTCGGGCGAGGGTCTCGCGTGACGCGCAGAAGGAGTTTCACATGGACATCGACATCAAGCGAAACGGATCGCGGCCGTCCCAGAAGGGCCCGGACGATTGGTTCACTGGCACGGTCCGCATCGACCCGCTGTTCCAGGCCCCGGATCCTGCCCGCGTGGGCGCCGGTCAAGTTACGTTCGAACCGGGCGCCCGCACGGCCTGGCATACGCATCCGCTCGGGCAGACGCTGATCATCACGGCGGGCCTTGGCTGGGTGCAGCGCGAGGGCGGTCCAATCGAGGAGGTCCGGCCGGGCGACGTCGTATGGTTTCCGCCGGGATTGAAGCACTGGCACGGCGCCTCGCCGACCACGGCAATGATGCACATCGCCATCCAGGAATCGCTCGGCGGCAAGAACGTCGACTGGATGGAGAAGGTCGGCGACGAGCAGTATCGGAAGTGATGGATCAGCGCGGTCGTGCGCGACCGGGCCTGCGGAAGACCTCTAGACTGCCCGCAGGCCTTCCCTGGGCATCTCCCGGACGAGCGCGTCGATATCGCTTTGCTCCAGCGTTTCTTTCTCGAGCAGCTTGTTCGCCGCACGGTCGAGGATCGACCGCTGCTTGGTCAAGACGGCCTGGGTGCGCTGGAAGACATGGTCCACGATGGCTCTCACCTCGCGGTCGACGGCCGCGGCCGTCTCCTCCGCGTAATCCCGCTCCCGAACCGGGTAGGGTCGATCTGTGCTTGCCAGGAAATTGCCGGGATCGCGCTCGTAAGCGATGCCGCCAAGCTTCTCCGACATGCCGTAGCGTGTCACCATGCTGCGGGCGATATCGGTGACGCGACGCAGATCGTCGGCCGCTCCGGTGGAGAGATGCCCGAACACGATCAACTCTGCGGCGCGGCCGCCGAGCAGAACCGCCATCTTGTTCTCCAACTCTTCCTTTGTCATCAGGAAGCGGTCCTCGATGGGGCGCTGAATAGTATAGCCAAGCGCACCGACGCCGCGCGGAATGATCGAGATCTTGTGCACGGGATCGACGCCCGGCAACGACAGTGCGAGCAGCGCGTGACCCATCTCGTGATAGGCGACGATCTCGCGTTCTCTGGGATTGAGCAAGCGATTGCGCTTCTCGAGTCCTGCGACCATGCGCTCGACCGCATTGTTGAAGTCGCTGATGCCGACGGCCGCTGCCCGACGACGCGTCGCGAGCAGCGCCGCCTCGTTGACCAGATTGGCGAGGTCGGCGCCGGTGAACCCCGGCGTCAGGGCGGCCACCGTCTCCGGATCGACGTCGTGCTCCACTCGCACCTTCGCCATGTGCACCTTGAGGATGTCGACACGGCCCCTCTTGTCGGGACGATCGACCAGCACCTGGCGATCAAAGCGGCCGGCGCGGAGCAGGGCGGGATCGAGGATTTCGGGCCGGTTGGTCGCGGCCAGGATCACAAGGCCCGAGCGTGAATCGAAACCGTCGAGCTCGGCCAATAGCTGGTTGAGCGTCTGCTCCTTCTCGTCGTGGCCGCCGGCGAACGGGCCGAGACCGCGGGCGCGGCCAAGCGCATCAAGCTCGTCGATGAAGATAATCGCGGGCGCCTTTTCGTGTGCCTGCTGGAACAGGTCGCGGACGCGCGCCGCACCGACCCCGACGAACATTTCCACGAACTCGGAACCCGAGATCGAGAAGAACGGCACTTTCGCTTCGCCCGCAACCGCCTTCGCGAGCAGGGTCTTGCCCGTGCCCGGTGGCCCGACCAGCAGGACGCCCTTCGGCATGCGCCCGCCAAGCCGGCCATAATCGGTGGGGGCTTTCAGGAAATCGACGACCTCGCGGAGTTCATCTTTCGCTTCATCGACGCCGGCAACGTCGGCAAAAGTGACCCCGGTATTGGATTCGACGTAGATCTTGGCCTTGCTCTTGCCGATCTGCATTAGTCCGCCGCCAAGCCCGCCGCCTTCGGCAACGCGGCGGCCGATGTACCACCACAAGCCGAAGAACAGCAGCGCTGGCATAGCCCAGGACAGAAGATCGCGGAACAGGGTGCTCTCGATCTGGCCGGTGAAGCGGACGTTGTGCTTGTCAAGGTCCTGGGCGATGTCCTGATCGACACGTGTCGTCACGAACTGCTTCTGTCCGCCGGGCAGGGGCTCCTTCAGCGTGCCCTGCAATGTGCGATCCGAGATAGCGACGCTTTCGACCTTATCCTGGCGCAGAAGCTGCTGGTATTCGCTGTAGGGGATTACGGCGATCCGGCTCGCCGTCGCAACGAAATACTGGATGAACAAGACCACGAAAATTGCGGCGATGGCATAGAGGATGTTGAAGCGGGTCGTCTTGGTCATACGAGAGCTCGAGATGACGCTGAAACGCACGGTCCGAGGCGAGGCGTCGCACGGGCCGGACCGTAAGGGAAGAACCAAAGCGCGCGGTCTTGGTTTCAACGAT
Organism: Bradyrhizobium sp. ISRA430; assembly: GCF_029909975.1. NCBI lineage: Bacteria > Pseudomonadati > Pseudomonadota > Alphaproteobacteria > Hyphomicrobiales > Nitrobacteraceae > Bradyrhizobium > Bradyrhizobium sp. ISRA430. The sequence continues at coordinate 1,323,185 of NZ_CP094516.1, read as the reverse complement.
CGCGCCATGGAACGGCTTGCAGCACAGCGGCCGAATTGTTGACCGCAACCCCCGTTTCGTCGCGACATCCGGCGCTTCGCCTGCTTGAGCCAGGTGCTCCATGTCGCGAAGCCAGCGCGTGCATCCACCGACACATCATGAACGAGCATTTGGCCGGCCAGGTCGGCTGGTGCGCGCAATCGCCCGTAAGAGCGTCGGTGCGCAGACCGGAGTTATCTCCTGCACCATGAGCTTCTGATCCGTCAGCCCCGGCCATACCCCGGCGCCATAACGTACCCCGATGTCGATGCCCTGCGCGGCAGTCGCAGCCCTCAGGGGTGTTCTCGCGCCGTAGGGACGATTGGTGCTGTTGCACGCAGGGAGGGACACACTGTCCGTATCTGCGGGACATCTCGTCGTGGGCGAGCGCAACATCTTGGTGGCGATGACCGGCACGCCCTTCGAAAACGAGAAGACGCTGGATTTCAGCGTGCTCGCGGGTGTACCTCCGTGCATCGAGACCATGCCATTGGAGAGAGCCGCGGCGGCAGTCGCGCGGATGAGGTCCGGCCAAGCCAAGTTCAGAATGGTGTTGACCATGACGGAGAAAGGCAATGCGCATCAATGACGATCTGACGGTTCCGGTTATCGTGCATGCCGCACAGCTCCCGTGGAAACCAAGCCCAGCCCCGGGTGTCGAGCGCCGCATGCTGTTCCGCATCGGCGACGAGGTGGCGCGCGCCACGTCGATCGTGCGGTATGCGCCGCGTAGCGCGTTCCCCCGTCATACTCACGGCGGCGGCGAGGAGATCGTGGTTCTCGACGGCGTCTTCCAGGACGAACATGGCGACTATCCGGCGGGCAGCTACTTCCGCAACCCTCCGGGAACCTCGCACGTTCCCGCATCCAAGGACGGTTGCACGATCTTCGTCCGGCTTTGGCAATTCCGGGACGGCGATCGCGAGCAGATAGTGCGGCGGCCGGCGCAAGGTCGTCCAATAGCGTCGACATCGGGAGCGGCGAGCGCGATCGAATTGTTCGACGATGGCTTCGAGAATGTGCGCATCGAGAGCTGGACGCCCGGCAGGACGATCATGATCGAAAATCCACGCGGGCTCGAAGCGCTCGTTGTCGCGGGCAGCCTGTCGATCGGCGATCAGATGCTGACGTCGCAAGGCTGGATCCGCCTGCCGGCTGGCGAAGCGCTGCGTGCCGTCTCCGGGCCTGAGGGCGCCAAGGTCTGGGTCAAGGACGCGCCGTTGTTGCATCCGGACGTCTGCCGAATACCGTGACGTCGACCGAGAGATCGGCTCGACCTAAAGCGATGCGACCATTGCGTCGCTGTGTGAGATGATCTGGAAGCTTGGCAAACCATGAGCGAGCCGGTCCCTGAGCGCTATCAACACCTGCGATCGTTCGCCTTCGGCGACAGTCCCGCGCTTGCAGATGAACTACTTGACCTTGTCATCAAGGGCATCAAGACCGCGACTTGCAGCACAGAGGACGAGCCGAACACCTCCACGCCCAGCGAGCGCTGGGTCGTGCTCGACGGACGTGGAGTGCCGCGCTGTGTCATCGAAACCAGCGAGGTGACGTATCGGCGCTTCGATGAGGTTGATGCCGACTTTGCGTTTGATGAGGGAGAAGGCGACCGGAGCTTGGCCTATTGGCGTAGCGCGCATCGGACCTATTTCGGCCGGCTCGGACGATTCAGCGAGGACATGATGCTCATGTGCGAGCGCTTTCGCCTGGTCGAGGTCTTTGGCGAACTCCCGCAGAGCTGATGTTTGCGTGGTCGGCGCACGCTCTGCGCTGTGCAGCGCGGGGCCATGATCCTCAGGTCATGTAGCTGCGGCGAGCAAGTGCGTTGACGGTTGGGCTGTCCAATCGTCTGATCCCATCCGCCGCCATCGGGCATGAGCCAACGGCCAAGCTGGCGGACTACGCAATCATTGCAGGTTGCCGCTGTTTTGCCCGACGTGTCAAACGGTTGGGCTGAGCACAAAGCGTCGTGCAAAGCAGCCCCGCGCTACTTTGCATGGGGTTGTTTTTCAGATTTTTGGTTGGGACTCCCCGGACCGGTCCGATTTTCGGTCCGGCTTAGACCTCACGCCCCGCAGACGATTACCCCGTACCAACCGAGCCCCCGATAGGTCTCGTAGCCGGGCGTCGCATGGAAGGCGACCAGCGCACCCGAGCGGTCGTAATAGAAGCCGGAGCGCTGTCCGTTGAGCGACAGCGCGAGGCGCTCGCTCAAGATGCCCTGGCCGTCGGAGGCCGCGATCACGCGCAAATGCGAGTCGACCAGCAGCACGCGCGCCTTGTCGCCGTCGCCGACGCGCACGCCCTGGACGATGGCACGGGCCTGCGGCTCCCAGTCGAAATGGATGGCGAGCACGCCGATCGGCGCACCATTGGCCTGGCCGCCGGCACGCACGCTGGCGCAGTAGGTTGCGACCTGCGCATTGCCGAGCAACGGCTGGATCTCGACGTCGCCTGCGACATAGTCGTCGCCGGAGCGCAAGGAGCGCGCCTCGCGAAACCACTTCGTGCCGGCGACGTTCTGGCCGACCACGCGAAAGCGGTCGGCGCGGCCGTTGGCGATGACGTTGCCTTCGAGGTCGCAGAGCCAGAGGTCGAGATAGACGGTGTAGGCACCAAGGATCACGCCCAGGCGCTGCGAGGCGTGGGTGACCGCAGCCGTGCCCGGCGAGGCCGCGCAATCGACCACGGCGGAATCGGTCGCCCACCAGCGCACGTCGCAGGTGCGCTCATAGAGGTTGCGGTCGATCAGCTCGATGGCGTTGAGCGACAGATCGACCATGCGCTCGCCGCGCGAGCGTTGGCTCATCCGCTCGATCGAGGCGACGAGATCACCGGTGCGTTTGGTGAGCTGGGTCTCGAGTTCGCGCGCGATGGTCTCGACCTGCTGGCCGACGCCGCGCACCTCCTGCGCCACCACGGCGAAGCCCGCGCCTTGCGCGCCGGCACGGGAGCTCTCGATCAGCGCGTTCAGCGCCAGCATCTTCATTTGGTTGGTGATCTGCTGGATCGACTTGGTCTTGTCGACCGCGATCTGGTTGACCTCGGCGGTCAGGCGATTGATCAGCGCGGAGATGTCGGAATCATCGTCGTTGAGTTCGGTAGTTCCGTTCGCAATCGGCTTGGCCTTCAGACTCAGCGCAGCAGACATCGGGGATTTCCCTTGGCAATGAGGTCTGACCTGCAACGAACGCGGAACAACAAATTACAGATCGAATGCGAGTCTTTCTCGAAGATTCCGCCTAACGCCCACTTAATTTGCTGTCGGCGCGGCTGCTCAAATGATAGTCAGGTCGCTCAGGAATTCGGCAATCCACCGCTTTCTGAGGCGTCGAGATTGCAAATTGCCGAAGATTCCCGGCGAATCCTCTGATCCAAGGCGGCCGCTCGCGCCGCTGTTCCTACCAGACCGCTCGAACACATTCGAATCATGACGCCGCCCGCCACCGCCTTGCCCGTCGAAATGCCCCAGGCGTTTCTTGGCGTCGCGCGCTCGCTCACCGACAAGCTCTGGCTGGACCGGCTGGACGCCCGCGGCGCGGCGAGGGCGCTCGCCATCGTGCAGCGCCACCAGCTTCCGGAGCTGCTTGCGCGGGTGCTGGCCGGGCGCGGCGTCGACATCGACGCCGTCACCGACTTCCTCGACCCGACCATCCGCAAGCTGCTGCCCGATCCCTTCACCGTGACGGAGATGGAAGCCGCCGCCAAGCGCATCGCCGATGCAGCCGCTAAGGCTGAGAAGGTCGCGATCTTCGGCGACTACGATGTCGATGGCGCAACCTCGGCGGCGCTGCTGGCCTGGCACCTGCGTCATTGCGGGCTCGATCCACTGATCCACATTCCCGACCGCATCTTCGAGGGGTACGGCCCGAACGTCGAGGCTGTTCGTGCGCTGGCCGCGAAGGGCGCCACGCTGCTGGTCACCGTCGACTGCGGCACCACCAGCATCGAACCACTGGCCGAGGCCAAGCGGCTCGGCCTGTCCGTGGTCGTGATCGATCACCATCAATGCGGCCTCGATCTTCCCGAAGTCGACGCGCTGGTCAATCCGAACCGCCCCGATGATCTCTCCGGGCTCGGCCACCTCGCAGCCGTCGGGCTCGTGCTGGTGACGTTGGTCGCGGTCAATCGCGAGCTGCGCCAGCGCGGCTTCTGGAGCGCGGAGATGCCCGAGCCGGATCTGCTCGGCATGCTGCATCACGTCGCGCTCGGCACGGTCGCCGACGTCGCGCCGCTGATCGGGCTGAATCGCGCCTTCGTCGCCAAGGGGCTGATTGCGATGCGGCGGCGCGATCATGTCGGCCATACCGCGCTGATGGATGTGGCGCGGCTCAACGGCCCGCCGGAGGCCTGGCATCTCGGCTTCATGCTGGGGCCGCGCATCAATGCCGGCGGCCGCATCGGCCGCGCCGATCTCGGTGTGCGGCTCCTGCTCGAAGGTGACAGCGTCGAGGCCGCGCGGATCGCGGCCGAACTCGACCGCCTCAACAGCGAGCGCCGCCTCATCGAGCAGGCCGCCGAAGCCCAGGCCGAAGCCGAGGCGCTGGCTTCGATCGGGTTCGAGGACAAGCTCGGCGTCGTCGTCACGGCCTCCGAAGGCTGGCATCCCGGTGTGGTCGGTCTCGTCGCCTCCCGCCTGAAAGAAAAATTCTCGCGACCGGCCTTTGCGATTGCGCTCGAGCCCGGCGGCATCGGCACCGGCTCGGGGCGCTCGATCGCCGGCGTTGATCTCGGCAAGGCGGTGCGGCAGGCTGTCGCCGACGGCATCCTGCTCAAGGGCGGCGGTCACGCGATGGCCGCGGGCGTGACGCTACGAAAAGAGAAGCTCGCCGAATTCCGCGCCTATCTCGAGAACGCGCTGGCGCACGACGTTGCGGAAGCGCGCCACGTCAACGAGCTCTATATCGACGGTGCGGTCTCCGCGCGCGCGGTGACGCCGGAGCTTGCGACCACGCTTAACCGCGCCGGTCCCTTCGGCAGCGGCAATCCGGAAGCCGTGCTGGCGCTGCCGGCGCACCAGCTCGTCTATGCCGACGAGGTCGGCCAGGCGCATTTGCGCCTGCGATTCAAATCCGGTGACGGCGCGATCGTCAACGGCATCGCGTTCCGCTCTGTCGGCCAGAAGCTCGGCAATGCGCTCGTGGCCAACCGCGGCCAGCAATTGCATGTCGCGGGCTCGCTGTCGGTCGACCGCTACCAGGGCGCCGAGCGCGTGCAGTTTCGCGTCATCGATGTCGCGCTACCGGACCAGGGCCCGTCCGTGATTAGATGACCTCCGCAAACAACAAAAAACGGGAGTGAACATGGCAGGGCAGGTTGAGGGCAAGGTCGCATTGGTGACGGGCGGCGCCTCCGGCATCGGTGAAGCGATCGCCGAGCTGTTCGCGCGCGAGGGCGCAACCGTCGTCATCACCGACATCGACGAGCTCAGGGGACCGGACCTCGCAAGCCGTATCGCCAAGGCTGGCGGCAGGGCGATCTTTTTGGAGCAGGACGTCACCAGCGAGGAGCGCTGGGCGGAGGTCGTCGCCGACATCGCGAAGCGCTATGGCCGTCTCGATATTCTCGTCTCCAATGCTGGCATCGGCATTGCCGTGCCCTCGATCGTCGACATGACGCTCGGTGACTGGCGCAAGCAGAATGCGATCAACCTCGACGGCGTGTTCCTGTCGGTCAAGCATTGCCTGCCCCTGATGCGCAAGACCGGCGGCGGCTCGATCATCATGATGTCTTCGCTTGCGGGCCTGCGCGGCGCGCCGGGGCTGTCGGCCTATTCCGCCACCAAGGGCGGCGTGCGGTTGTTCGCCAAATCGATCGCGATGGAGTGTGCGGCGGCCGGTGACGGCATTCGCGTGAACTCGGTCCATCCCGGCATCATCGACACGCCGATCTGGGGCAAAATCCCGACCGGCGCCACCGGCAACCAGGGCAACGCGCCGATCGATCCCGAGGAGCGCGCCAGGGTTGCAACGCCGCTGGGTCGCGCCGGCCAGGCCGCGGAGATCGCGAGCGGCGTGCTGTATCTCGCCTCGGACGCCTCGCGCTACGTCACCGGCAGCGAGCTGGTGATCGACGGCGGCATGAACGCCGGCAACGCGCCGCGGCGGCCCTGATCGATGCAGGGCAGGGTGGCGGTCGCGGGGGCTGACGCACAGGCGCCAGCCCTATAGAACGCCGATGTCTCCGACCGAAAGAGGTTTGCCTCGCCATGGCGCACAGCCTTCACGCCTCCTCACCCGCGCCCCATCGCTCGAACCGGCCGGATCTCGCCACCGACGCGATCCGCACCGCGCGCGAGGATCTTGCCGCCTGTTTCCGGATGGCGGCGCGCAACGGCTTTGAGGAGGGCATCTGCAACCATTTCTCCGCGGTGGTGCCGGGACATGACGACCTCTTCCTCGTCAACCCCTACGGCTACGCCTTCCGCGAGCTGACGGCGTCAAAGCTTCTGATCTGCGATTTCCATGGCAACGTGCTCGACGGCGAGGGCGTGCCGGAGGCGACCGCGTTCTACATCCATGCCGAGATCCACAAGCGCCTGCCGCGCGCCAAGGTGGCCTTCCACACGCATATGCCTTACGCCACGGCGTTGTCGATGACCGAGGGCGATCCCTTGATCTGGGCCGGGCAGACCGCGCTGAAATTCTACGGCCGCACGGCGGTGGACCGCGACTACAACGGTCTCGCACTCGACAACCGCGAGGGCGCGCGCATCGCCTCTGCCGTCGGCGATGCCGACATCGTCTTCATGAAGCATCACGGCGTGATGGTGCTGGCGCCGACCATCGCAGAGGCCTGGGACGACCTCTACTATCTCGAACGCGCCGCCGAGGTGCAGGTGCTGGCGATGTCGACCGGACGAAAGGTGCTGCCCGTCGATCCCGCGGTTGCGGCTGCGACCTACAAGCAGATGCGCGAGGGCGATTCCGAGTCCGCGCGGTTGCACCTTGCCGCGATCCGCCGCCAGCTCGATGCGGAAGAGCCGCAGTACCGGCATTAGACCGAAGCGCTACATTCCCCACATCGTCATTCCACATTGCGCACTTGCGCTATGTGGAATGACGAAGGGAGTGAGCTCTACGACCCCTGGCGCAGCTTGGCCAGCACCTTCAGCCCGCCATAGCCATCCGCCGGCGCAAGTCCTGCCTTCTGCTGAAAATCCTTGATCGCCTTCATGGTGTCGTTGCCGACGCGACCGTCGGTGCCGCCGGTGTCGAAGCCGGCCTTGGTGAGCCGCGTCTGCATTTCCTGCACTTCGGCGAGTGTCAGTGCGCGCTCGGAGCCGGGGAAAGGCTGGATGAAGGGCGGCGCGCCGAGGCAGCGGTCGCCGAGATGGCAGATCGCCAGCGCATAGTTCATCGAGGGATTGTAGCTCTTCACTGAGTAGAAATTCGGTCCCAGCAGGAACGTCGGTCCGCCCGCGACCGGTGTCCACATCTGGGCCGAGGCGTTCGGCTGCGGGAACGGTTGGCCATCGGCACGGGTGGCGCCGGCTGACGCCCAGGCCGCGTAGGTGCGGCTGCCGCTCATATTGCCGGGTGCGCGCACCTCATAGCCCCAATGCTCGCCACGATGCCACTTGCCGCGATTGACGAGATATTTCGCCGTCGATCCCAGCGCATCGTCGGGCTTGCCGAACGGCGACACCTTGCCGTCGCCGTCATAGTCGATACCGACATTGAGCCAGACCTCGGGCATCCATTGCGAATGCCCCATCGCGCCGGCCCAGGAGCCGCGCATCTCCTCCGGCGTGCTCCAGCCTTTGTCGACGATGCGCAGCGCGTTGATCAGCTCGGTCTCCCAATAAGCCTTTCGCCGCGGCTCGTTCCAGGCCAACGCCGCGAGCGAAGGGAATACCGGCCTCATGTGGTTCTGCTGCACCAGCGGGTCGCCATACGCAGACTCGACGCCCCACAGTGCCAGCAGCGTGCCGCGCTCGACGCCGAAATCGCGCTCGATGCGCGCGAACAGCGCCTCGTTGTTCTTCAGTGCGATCTTGCCGTTAATGATGCGCCAGTCGGAGACGCGGCGGTTGATGTACTGCCAGACCTGCTCGTTGAATTCGGGCTGGTTGCGGATCTGCTTGAACACGCTCATGTCGGGTTCGACCCGCGCCATCGCGCGCTGCCACGTTGCGGCCGAAATGCCCTTCGCCATCGCGCGCGCGCGGAAGCCCTCGCGCCACTCGTCGAAGCCGGGCGGCGCGGCGGCAAGAACGCGTGCAGGTGAGGCGAGCAGGGCGCCTGCGCCTGCTGCGGATTGCAGAAGAGCGCGGCGGGTGAGATTGGCCGAGGAATCAGCTTGCTTCATGCGACCATTCTAGCGGGAAACGGAGCCGCTGTGAGGCGGTTCCCGGGGGCCGCGCGGGTGAGTTCCTGCGCAGGCTCACCACAGCACAGGCAGGTCCAAACGCGCCTGTTCCCCGGAACAAAGTGTCGCACTGCTGCATTCCCCAGGCACGCGCGGTACGCAGTGCGAATTGGAGGGTGATGAAAATACGAGCGCATTCAGAGAGTCACGTCGTTGAACTCGATGACGGATCCCGGTGGCAGATCTTCCCCGGTGATCTCGATCTGACATTAAGCTGGAAGCCCGAAACGGAGTTGCGCATCGAGCGCATCGACGATCGGGTCAGTTCGCATGTGTTGGTGAATTCCGCCGACCAAAGTCGCGTGCGGGTGATCGCCGCGGGAGAGTCCTGGCCCGCCGGCGCGGTTAAGAATGCATTGAAGGACGGATAGGGCCCTGCGGCGGGCGCCGTCCTCATCGCCTAATCTTCTTCCTGTAATTCGGCTGCAATGTTGGACAGCCAGCGCCGGATCGTGGTTTCCGCCTTCGAATCCAGGCCTGCGGCGAGGCGCTTCTCCAGCGCGATGACGCGCTCGCGGCACGCCTTGAGCAGGGTCGCGCCGCGCGTCGTCAGTGTCCACTGCTGGATGCGGCCATGGACGGGGTGGGGCGTCATTTCGATCGCGCCGTCGCGTTCGAGATTGCGAATGATCACGCCGACGGTCTGCGGCGTCAGGAAGGTGAGGCGGGCGACGTCGGCGCCCGACAGGCCGGGATAGGCGTTGAGCATGGTCAGCACCGCGAATTGGGGCGACGTCACGCCGAGATCGGCGAGCGTTCGTTCCATCTTCAGCCGAACCGCGGCATGGGCCTGCCGCAGCAGATAGCCGAGATAGCCTTGTTCCCCGCGCTTGCCTTCGCCAGGCGCAGGCACACGGACATCGGCGATAGGCCGGTGAGTGTCTCGCCGCGCGGTCGCCTTTCGGCCCGGTTGCGATCTTGTGACGTCAGCCGTCTTGCGGTGCATAGAAGAGCTCTTATAAGATGTAAGGACGCTTATATACGACGAGGTGAACGAAAATGCCACACGCCCGCAGCGAATATGAGGATTTCAAGCGCCTTGCGCCCGACGCCTATGATCTGGTGCTCGCGCTCGGCCAGCTCGCAGCCAAGGCCGGCCTCGACAAGCAGCTCCTCGAACTCGTCAAGCTGCGTGCTTCGCAGATCAACGGCTGCGCCTTTTGCCTGCAGCATCACATCCTCTTGTCGGAGCGCATCGGTGTGCCCATGGACAAGCTCAATCTGGTCGCGGTCTGGCGCGAGGCTCCGATCTTCTCCGCACGCGAACGCGCAGCGCTCGCCTGGGCTGAAGCGCTGACCTTCCTGCCCGATGGCGTCAGCGATGAGGTGTATGCGGAGGCGAGCCGCGAATTCTCCGAGACCGAGCTGATGTATCTGACTTCGGCGGTCGCCTCGATCAACGTCTGGAACCGGTTTGGCGCGGCGTATCGCTGGACGCCGGCAAAGCGGCCGGTCGCGGCGAATGCCGCGGCGTCCTGATCGCGAGGAGAGGGGGTCACCATGACAACAATGATGATGACCGCGACTCCGCGGCAAATGCCGTCGCGATCGATGTCGCTTGCCGTCGTCGCCGGCCTCGCCTGTGCGCTCGCCATCGGCAAGGCGCTGCCGCTGCCGATGGACGCCGTGTCCGGAGCATTGGCGCCGCTGTGTGCCACGGCCGCCAAGAGCTCGCCGCTCGACAAGGTCGAGCCGATCGCTTCCTATGCGCTGCCGAACGTGCCGGGCAAGCGTGTCACTATCGTGCGCGTCTTCTACGGCCCCGGCGGGTTTTCGCGGCCGCATCGTCACGCGGGATCCGTCACCGCCTACGTCACCAAGGGCGAGATCCGCTCCCAACTCGGTGGCAGTCCGGTCGAGACGTTTGGCGTCGGCCAATCCTTCTTCGAGCCGCCCGGTTCGACGCATCTGGTCTCGGCGAACGCCAGCAATACCGAGCCTGCGGAATTGATCGCAGTGTTTGTGGCCGACGAGGGCGCGCAGCTCACGACGTATTTGGAGTAGCGCTGCGCGCTGCCTCCCCAACGCCGTCCGGCCCCATACGCAATTGCGCACTTGGCCGGGACGACCCTGAATGCGTGGCGAGAGCCAACCCTATGCGAGCTGCCCTCAATTCTCCTCGCCGCCTGAACCCTCTCGCACGTCCGGCTTGATCACCTCGTCCGGCAGCGCATGCGCGACCGGTTGTGCGGCGCCTGCGATCTCCGGGCCGATCTCGCGGCCGCGGGCGCGGATCAGGCGTTCGTAGGACGAGACCAGTGTCACGTAAGGACTGACCCAGATCCAGCCGTCGCGGGTGAACACCTGGACGTCGAAATGCAGGTGCATGGACGTGCCGGCGGGATGATCGAGATAGTTCGAGACGACGCCGATCTTCTCGCCCTCGGTGACAATGCGGCCGTTGAGCAGGCCGTCGGCATTCATTGTCTGCGGATTCATGTGCATGTAGCGGAAGCGAATGTGCTCTGTGCGGCTGTTGACCTCGAGCGTTGCGGCTTGGTCCTTGGAGCCGCGGACCACCACGGCATCGCGTACCGCGACCACCGCCCGCTGCTTCGGATCGCAGCGCTCGCGGCCCTCGCCGGCAGGCGGGCAACCGGCTGCGCGAATATCCTCGCCCTGATGGCCATGGCCGCCGTTGCATTGCCAGACCTCGAAGCTGCGTGACTCGCAGAAATTGTCACGCCACGGGTAAGCGGTTGAACCGTCCGACTTGTCGCGCCTGACATGCGATTGCGAGCGCACGAAGGCCGGTGCCTTTTCGAGCGGGAATCGGATCTGCGCATAGGCGATCACGTCGCGATGGCCGCCCTGCTTGCGGTAACCGGTGTTCGGGACGATGTCGCCGCTTGGCCGGTAACTGAAGTCCGTTGAGCGCTCTGCGGGACGGTCGATGACATCCGAGGCGACGTCCATCAGCGGCCGGATGCGCTGACCGCCGGCGACATGTAGCGCCTTCAGAAACCGTTCGGCGACCGGATAGGCCTCCTTGCAAGCGAGCCGCCGCGGCTTGGCGACGCTGTCGAGGCACTGGATCGACACCACGTAGGCAGCGCCGAAACGCGTGAAGGCGTAGCGCACATAGCCTTCCCGGATGAACTTGCGCAAATCCGGATAGAGCGCCGCGAGCGGCTTGACCTGCTCGCCCTTACCACCGGTGGGATCGGCAACGTCGTAGACGAGCGCGGAGCCGGTGATCTGCACCTCAACCGGCCTTGCGAATACCCGGGTCGGCATGCCGTCGCCGGCGCCGGGTTCGAACGAAAAGCTCGCGCTGTAGCCGGCGGGACCGGCGTCGAACATGTCGACGGGACTGAAATCGGCTTGGTAGCGTGCAAGCGCCAGGCTCGGCGCGGCGCCGTTGCGCAGCGCCTCAAGGTAGGCGGCAGCGTCGAAAGGCAGTAGCACGGGGACGGAGCTGCGCGCGATCCCGGTGAAGAATTGTCCTGAGATCGCGTTGAGCTGCACTAGCGCCGGCATGGCGCGGGGATCGTATCGTGGCACCGAGCGACGCGGCGCGAAGATGAAGTCGCCCGCGATCTGGGGGTGGCTCTTGATCTCGGTGCGGAGTTGGTCGAGCGCTGCGCGCCAATCGACGCGCAGGGCCGACAGCGATGGGCTACGGAACTCATCCGCAGCGAGGGGGCTTGCGATCAGAAGCGAAAGCGACGCCAGAAGCTGCGAGACGAAGCGGACTGAATTCCCAACCACTGTCTCGCCCCCGGCGGCACCTGTTCCGCTACGATCAGTCCTTGGCGCGCTCGGAGTAGGAGCCGTCTTCTGTCATCACCACGATGCGGGTACCGACCGTGATGTGCGGTGGGACGGTGGTCCGCACGCCATTGGAGAGCACCGCAGGCTTGTAGGAGGAGGAGGCAGTCTGGCCCTTGGTCACCGGCTCGGTTTCGACCACTTCCAGCGTCACGCGCTGCGGCAGGGCGATCGACACCGGGTTGGCGTCGTGCATGGACAGCTTGACCGTCATGCTCTCCTGAAGGTACGCGGCCGCGTCGCCGACGACGTCCTTGGAGACCTGGACCTGATCGTAGGTGTCCGGGTTCATGAAGTGGTAGCCGTCGGCATCTTCATACAGGAAGGTGTAGTTGCGCTCTTCGATCGTGGCCTTTTCGACCTGGTCGGTGGTTTTGTACCGTTCGGAGATCTTTACCCCGTCCGAGATTCGGCGCATTTCGATCTGGCTGACCGGGGTGCCCTTGCCGGGATGGATGTTCTCGGCGCTCACGACGACATAGAGCTTGCCGTCTTGCTCGATCACGTTGCCCTTGCGAATAGAACTGGCGATGACTCTCAAAGCTATATTTCCTGCTTGCTTGGCCCGGCACCGGCCAGGACGTGGTCAAATCTCGGGGGGACTCGGGGTCTCAAATCGGACCGCGGCGCCCGTTTCGGGCCGCAACATACTGATTTTGCCGTTGGATGCCAGCATTTTGCTCGCGGCGGGAGCGGTCGGTTAATGGCTGGGGACAAGCCGAGTTCACCGTTCTGGTCGCCCGGCCGGCACATCGATCGCCGGCCGTTCCTTCAGGCACGGGGGGCCATTACCGGGGCTCTACGGGGCTTTTTCGCCGAGCAAGGCTTCGTCGAGGTCGAAACCTCCGTCCTCCAGGTCTCCCCGGGGAATGAGACCCATCTGCACGCTCCGCGGACGGAGATCATGCGGCCCGACGGCGGCCGGGCCACGCGCTATCTGCGGACGTCCCCGGAATTCGCCTGCAAGAAGCTGCTCGCGGCCGGCGAACCCCGGATTTTCGAATTCGCACGGGTGTTCCGAGATCGCGAGCGCGGCGACCTGCATCTGCCCGAATTCACCATGCTGGAATGGTACCGGGCGGGTGCACCGTACGACGCCACTATGGCCGATTGCGTCGTCATCATCGCTCGGGCGGCGCAGGCGACGGGGATCGGGCAGTTCTCCTTCCGCGGCCGGATCGCCGATCCCTTTGCCGAGCCCGAACTCCTGACGATCGCCGGCGCGTTCGTGCGCTTCGCCGGAATCGACCTGCTTGCGACCATTTCGGGCGGCGAGGGTAACCGCGCCGCGCTCGCGCAGGCGGCGGCGGGCAAGGTCCGCGTCAGCGAGGATGACACCTGGTCGGACATCTTCAGCAAGGTCCTGGTCGAGCATGTCGAACCCCATCTGGGGCAGGGTCGTTTGACCATTCTGTTCGAATACCCATCTCCAGAGGCGGCGCTGGCGCGCGTGAAGGCCGACGATCCACGTGTGGCCGAGCGTTTCGAGGTCTATGCCTGCGGCGTCGAGCTCGCCAACGGGTTTGGCGAATTGACCGACGCCGATGAGCAGCGCGGGCGCTTCATGGAGGCGATGGCCGAGAAGCAACGCCGCTACGGCGAGGCCTATCCGCTCGACGAGGACTTTCTGGCCGCGGTCGCGCAAATGCCGGAGGCGAGCGGCGTTGCGCTCGGCTTCGACCGGCTGGTGATGCTGGCGACCGGCGCATTGCGGATTGATCAGGTGGTGTGGACGCCGCCTGCGGGTGAGACATGACGAAAACCAATCTTGCACGGACATTGCGGGAACCGGCGGATCTCGTGGAGGAGGGGCTTGCGCCCGCCACGGCACTGCCGGCGCTCGAGCGCGTCGCCGCGCGCTATGCGGTTGCGATCACGCCGGCGCTGGTCCAGTTGATCGACACGTCGGATCCCGAAGATCCCATCGCGCGGCAGTTCGTCCCGAGCGCCGCGGAACTCGATGTGCAACCAAGCGAGCGCGCGGACCCGATCGGCGATCATCCGCATTCGCCGGTAGCCGGCATCGTGCATCGCTATCCCGACCGCGTCCTGTTCAAGCTGGTTCACGTCTGCGCGGTCTATTGCCGCTTCTGCTTCCGTCGCGAGATGGTCGGTCCCGGCAAGGAGAACGCGCTCTCGGACGATGCTTACCGCGCGGCGATCGATTACGTCCGCGCGCACAGCGAGATCTGGGAGGTAATCCTCACCGGCGGTGATCCCTTGATGCTGTCGCCGCGTCGGATGAGCGAGATCATGACCGATCTCGCCAGCATCGATCACGTCAAGATCATCCGCCTTCACACCCGCGTTCCCGTGGCGGATCCGGCGCGCATCAGCGATGAGATGGTCGCAGCGCTCAAGGCCGAGGGTGCAACCACCTGGGTCGCGGTGCACGCCAACCATGCGCGCGAGCTGACTGAAGCGGCACGTAGTGCCTGTGCCCGGCTCGTCGACGCCGGCATTCCCATGGTGAGCCAGTCCGTGCTTTTGCGCGGCGTCAATGACAACGTCGCCGCTCTGTCGGATTTGATGCGAGCTTTCGTCGAATGCCGGATCAAGCCCTACTACCTGCATCACGGCGATCTCGCGCCGGGGACTGCGCATCTGCGCACCACGCTGGCGCAGGGACAGGAGCTGATGCGGCAGTTGCGCGGTCGGGTATCAGGATTGTGTCAGCCGGACTATGTCATCGATATTCCCGGCGGTGCCGGCAAATCGCCGGTCGGCCCGAATTATGTGTTGGCGGAGCAAAATACCGCACCGGATGTGCGTGATGCGGCGTCGGAAACGCGCTATCGTATCCTGGACTATTGCGGCGACGTTCATCTCTATCCGCCCGAGACCTGAGCGGTCGAGATGGCAGGCGACGCCGGTTTGAGGATTGGAGGAGCAGAATGAGAAAGATCGTCGTGGCAATGTCGCTCCTGGTGGTGTTCGGCAGCGCAGGCTTTGCGCAAACCGGGAGCAAGGGCACGAGCACGGGCACGTCGGGAACATCGGCGGGTTCAGGCGTGCTGCCCGCCCCGGTCGGTCATCGCCAGCCGCGCGCGGCCGACGTGCCGAGCGAGAAGAATCTGAGCGACCCGAACAATCCGGTGAACAAGGAAGACGCGTTGCTCGACAAGAAGATCAAGAGCATCTGCCGCGGCTGCTGATGCAGACAGGTTTGCGGGCAGGGCGCGACAGCATCGCCCCGCCCGCATGACACCCGATCAGGCGGAACGCTCGTGCATGCCAGCGCGCTGGTTGTTGCGCCGGATCTCGACCGCGTCGGCAAGCTGCTCAAGGACGGTTGCCGTGGTCGCCCAGTCGATGCAGCCGTCGGTGATGCTCTGGCCGTAGGTGAGCGGCTGGCCAGCGACGACGTCCTGGCGGCCGGCAACGAGATTGCTCTCGATCATCACGCCCATGATGCGGCTCTCGCCGCCTGAGATCTGGCCGGCGATGTCGGCCATGACCAACGGCTGGTTCTCCGGCTTCTTGCTCGAATTGGCGTGGCTCGCATCCACCATCACCCGTGACGCAACGCCGGACTTTGCCAGCTCGTTGCAGGCGGCTGCAACGCTCGCCGCGTCGTAATTCGGCTTGCTGCCGCCACGCAGGATGATGTGGCAGTCCTCGTTGCCCGCGGTCGAGGCGATCGCCGAGCGGCCGCGCTTGGTCACCGCCATGAAGTGGTGCGGATGCGAGGCCGACTTCACTGCGTCCGCCGCGATGCGGACATTGCCGTCGGTGCCATTCTTGAACCCGACCGGGCAGGACAGTCCCGAGGCCAGCTCGCGATGGATCTGGCTCTCGGTCGTACGCGCGCCGATCGCGGCCCAGGACACCAGGTCGGCGATATATTGCGGCGTCGTCATGTCGAGGAATTCGGTGCCCGCCGGCAGGCCGAGGTTGTTCACCGCGGACAACACGTTGCGTGCGAGCCGCAGGCCCCTGTTGATGTCGAAGCTGCCGTCGAGGCCAGGGTCGTTGATCAGGCCCTTCCAGCCGACGGTGGTGCGCGGCTTCTCGAAATAGACGCGCATCACGATCTCAAGCTGGTCGGCGAGGTCTTCGCGCAGTTTTGCGAGGCGCTCCGCATAGTCGATCGCAGCCTTGGGATCGTGCACCGAGCAGGGGCCGACGACGACCAGAAGGCGGTCGTCCTGGCCGTTCAGGATGGCATGGATCGCGTTGCGCGCCGCCATGACCACGCGGGTCGCGGTGAGGGTCCGCGGGACCTCCCGCATCACCTCATCAGGCGTACTCAGCTCTTTCAGTTCGCAGATACGAAGGTCGTCGGTCGTACTCAGCACGGCGGGGCTCCTGTCTTTGAAGAACCTGCCGGCCAACAAAAAAGCCGCCAGGTCTGGCGGCTGTTCGGATGTCTTGCTGCAATGTGTCAGATTGAGCGCGATCCTCCCGCCGCCAGCGAGCTGTCGTAGCTAAAGTACCAAAAATAGCTGGTGGCGACGGTGATCATGGCAGGCTCTTTAGCGCAGGCGTTCGGGGTTGTCACCCCCCAATCGACGCAGGGCCCTAAGTGTTGCTCTTGCGTGCCGCCAGCGCCACACCGATCAGGGTGGCGCCGCCGAACAACAGGTTGATGCCGACCAGGATGCCGATGGCCCATTCGGCCGAGCTTGGCAGCCCCGCGATCACCATGAACGAGATCGCGATGTCGAGGAGGCCCGAGATCAGGAGCCACGACCAACGGCTGTTCAGCTCGCGGCGGTGCTCCAGCGCGTACATGATGGTGGCAACGCCCTCGGCGAGAAAATAGGCGCCGAGCACGATGGTCAGCGTCAGCACGGCCTGCATCGGCCGCGCCAGCAGGATCATGCCGGCGAGCACCGCCAGCGCGGCAGAGATCAGCGACCACCAGAAGCCCGGCATGTTGCGCGCCCAGTAAGTCACGATCAGCCCGCCGATGCCGCTGATCAGGAACATCCAGCCGAGGAAGATCGTGATCGCAAGGCTGGCGAGCGGCGGCAGGATCAGTGCGGCAACGCCGAGAACGGCAAGCAGGATCCCTTCGAACAGGAAGGCCTTCCAATGTGCCTTCACCGTCTGGCTCATGGCGGACTGCAATCGTGCGAAATCGTCAGGCGATGTCATCGAAAGCTCCAGGTCGCAGCACCAGGTGCGGCCCCAGTCTAGTATGGCCGCACCGGTGTTGCCATCCCGGAGCTCACCCGCCGCCCGGTGCCGATGAAAAGCCTTCCGCGCTGGTGCGGATGCGGTTGCGGCCGAGAATGTAGATTGCGGTTGTGACAACCAGAAGCGCAATGCCGAGCAGGATCGAGGTCAGGCCGATCGGGATCAGGGCCAGAGTCAGATTGCGCTCGGGATTGACGAGCCAGTGACGGATCGAGGTCAGTACGAAGGCAAGGCCGAGAAACCCGACGCCGCCGCCGGCCAGCAGCAATGCCCACATGCGCCGCAACTGGCTCAGCCGCTCGCGCGCGATGTCGGTACGCGGCGCATGGTGGCGCGCGACGCGCCGCACCAGGCGGATGGCAAAAGCGATCGAGCTGAATCCGATCACGAGGCTCGCCGCACCGAGCCACATTCTCAGTGTCGGATCGAGCTCCGGCATTTGCTGCAGCGTGAGCAGCGGGAAATCGAAGGCCGAATGCAGGGCGAGCGGCCCGGCCAACATCAGGAGGCGGCTGGAGAGACGGGCCCAGTCGCGATGATGGCGGTTCGCGCCGAGTGCCGTGCCTGCGCGTGCAATGGTCAGATATGCGCCGGCGATGATGCCGAGCGCGCCGTGGAAGGGCACGGTCAGCACGCTGCGCAGCGCCGCCAGTGATCGCCACATCTCGGCGTGCTGCACGAGGTAGGCGAGGTTCTCATAGGCCGCGAAGCCGAGGCCGACCGCCGCGCCATAGACCACGGTATCCATGGGATTGGCGAAGGTCCGCCGCTTGGTCGAGGAGACCAGCACGATGGCGATCACCTTCACGGCCTCTTCGGGCAGCGCGACGCCGAAGATCGAATGCATGGCCAGCGCCGTCCAGGGGTTGTCGGGAGCGGCGACCATCTTGGCGAAGGGCGCACGGGCGAGGCCCAGAAGCGAAATGCTGGCCGCGCCGAGCACGAAAGCGGTCCAGACCTGAGCCGGCGGGCCGGGACGCTCTTCGGCGGCAATGACAAGCCACAGCATCAGCAGCGCCGGTGCGATGGCGGCAGTTCCGATGACGGTGGGTAATGCTTCAATCAGGTACATTGGCGTCGAAAATAGGTTCCCTTGACCGCCTTATCCACTTTCACCGGATGCGACCCTGTGTCATGCGCGTGCTGTCGCCTGGATTAACAACCGCGACAGCTTCCCTTCATCGCCGCCGTCAGTTGTGAATTGTCTGCGACGCCGTCCGGCACGGAAGTATGAGTGCAATCAATCGCATGGCGGTACCTGTTCGGAGTCAGGGGCAGCACCGCGCATCCCGCATCAGGTCGCGATTGCTGAATTAGATCAAAGGAATATGAAGAGTTCTTCGATTTACGATGCACGTATCTCGCGCGCGAGTCCAGACCCCCGGGCCATGCGTTCCCGCATCCCGGCGGCCGCTTCTCACGCGAAATGTTTGCCCCCGCGGTTCGAACCGTGGGCGCATCGATCGGCTAGCCGGCCCTCAATGCGTGGCGAGCGACGGCTTTGTGTCGGGCGCAATATCGAAGGCGCCGAGATGGAATTCGTCGCCGATCGCCTGGCCCGGCACAGGATGCTGTACCAGCAGCGCGAACGCCGCGTCCGGATATTGCTTCCAGATCGCAATATCGTCGGCAGTGATCGTGAGCCAGCCAAACGTGTACATGTAACGTCCGGGCTCGGTAACCCGGCCAACCCTGTCCCAAGTGATTTTATTGACAGCCATTCGGTCCCCCGATCGCAAAATCTGCAAATGAAGGCCGGGCGCGAGGCGCGGTCCTTGACAGGCTGACCTCCCATTGCGGCCGCGGCATGGCGGGTGGCGTGGAGGTTAAGCCGGCGGATGCTGTGGACGGATCGGTGTGCCATCGAGGTAGCGCAGCGCGCGCTGCCCTGCGCCGTGATAATGCGGCGCCGCCGGCTCCCCCAAACAGGCCGGCGGCGACTTTTGTCCGCCGGCCGCCTCAGGCCGACTGCAACGCAGCCGAGCGGACGATCAGGCGGACGAGGTCGTCCCGTTGTTGCTTCTCGGCGAATTTCACCGCAAAGCCGTCGTGGAATTTTCGGATGACGCGTCCGACGCAGGCACCGACCGCAAGCGGCGTTCCGACCGGCGGATCGTATTCGGACGACACCGCAACACCGGCGGTGGAGACGTCGATGATGAAGCAGGGGTGGGTGCTGCCGTCGGCGATCGTCAAGAACGTGTGTGCGACCTGCGGAACGAACCGCGCGTCGCGCCGGTGTTCGGCGATGCTGGCGTCCCTCTGCTTCTTCTCGAGCCAGGTCAGCTTTTCGGACATCCAGGCGCGGCGCGCCCGCGTCATCTCGAGCTCCATTAGGAAGCCCGATTTCAGCGTCCCGCTGATCGTGCATTCGAATTCGCCGAAGTCCTCGAAGTAGGACGTCACGCGCTCGCCGACCTTGCCGACGACCGGCACGTCCACGATCATCCGGAACGGCGACACGCGCTTGGTGCGGCAGGCGAACGTTCGCAGCTTGCCTTCGCAGTCATACCAGCGGTGCAGCGAGTAGCTGCCGCCCACGGTGACTTCCACTGCGCGCTGCCTGAGGAACTCTGCGACAGACATGAGGACCAATGATGTTGGAATTGCCTTCCGTATTTCCACGGTAGCAGGCAAATTCTAAGCAAATGATACCGGCGCTCGCGAGCGGGGGTAAATTTCAGGTAAACTCGCGCGCGATTGTGAGGAGACCAACTGTCGCGGCGGAGGTCGGGGACGCCGTTGACGCGGCGGATATCGTCCGGCGTCCAATTGCCGAGCAGGGGATGATTGCCTCACGCCGGTCCTGCCGCGCGTCCACTCAGTGCGGCAATTAAGCCGCCGGCTGGAACCTAATCGCCACTTGAGACGTTCGTTTCCGCGAATGAGCAGCGCCGTCGCCCCGGCGCAGCGAGCGCCGAGGCCGAGGCGCTGAGCTTGTGCGGGGAGAAACGCTCATGAGACTCACCATTTCTGTCATTAAGGCTGACGTTGGCTCCATTGGCGGGCATACAAAACCGTCTTCACGCATGATGGCGGCTGTCGAAGGCGAGGTCGCGAAGGCGATCTGCAATGGTCTTTTGATCGACGGTTTTGTCTGCCACACCGGCGACGACATCGCGATCATCATGACGCACACGCGGGGCGAGGGGAGCTCCGAGATCCATCAATTCGCCTGGAAGGCGTTTCTCGCCGCCACTTCAGTGGCGAAGACCTCCGGCCTCTACGGCGCCGGCCAGGATCTTCTCGCAGACGCACCTTCCGGGAACATTCGCGGTGCCGGCCCGGGCGTCGCCGAACTCAGCTTCGACCACCTCTCAGGTCCGAGACCGGCGGAGTCCTTCATGGTGTTCGCCGCCGACAAGTGCGGCCCCGGCGCCTACAACCTGCCGCTCTACCTCGCCTTCGCCGATCCCATGTATTGCGCGGGGCTGATGCTGCCCCCGATGATCAAGGGATTCCGTTTCCATATCATCGATATGGACAACACGGCCGGTGACAGCGTGATCGAACTCGACGCGCCCGCGGATAACTACCACATTGCCGCGCTGCTCCGCGACAACGAGCGCTTTGGCATTGATCGCATCGTTTCTCGGACACATGGCGAGGCCGCCGCCGCCGTGTCCGCGCAGCGTCTTCACGCGATCGCAGGCAAGTACACCGGCAAGGATGATCCGGTCGCGATCATCAGGAATCAGGGAATCTTCCCCGCGCCCGAGGAAATCGTCTCTCCCTTCGCCAAGGCACACTTCGTCGGCGGCGATGCGCGCGGCTCGCACGTGATGCCGCTGATGCCCGTCCCGCTCAATACACCGGTGACCGGCATGTATTGCCTGCCGATCGCTTCCTGCGCCGGTTTTTCGATCGACAAGGAAGGCCGCTTTTCCGAGTCCTACACAGATTTCTTCGACAATCCGGCGTGGGACGAGGTGCGCCGGCGCGCGCAAAGCAAGGCAATCGAGATGCGCAGCCAGGGCTGGTCCGGTGCTGCGATGCTGCCCTATTCTGAATTGGAGTATGGCGGCTTCCGCGACACCGTATCCGCACTCGTGAAGCGTTTCCGGCTGCGCGAGGAGCGCAAGCCGGAAGCGGCCGAATAGAGAACGTGTGACGCAGGCGCTATAGCGACATGCCAACATTGGGAGGTGGGCGTGGCGAGAAAACGCATTGGCATTCTCACCGGCGGCGGCGACGTCCCCGGCCTCAACGCAATCATCAAGACCGTGACCTATCGCGGCAGCGAGGACGACATCGAGGTCGTCGGTCTCCGCCGCGGCTGGGAGGCCCTCACGCACCTGAACCTCGACGACCCCGCCAGCAAATCCCACTACCTCATCCCGCTCAACCGCGAAAACACGCGCGTCATCGATCGACGCGGCGGTACCGTGCTGCACTCGAGCCGCACCAATCCCTCCAAAATGAAAAAGCTGCCCGATCATCTGGCTGGCCAAGACCTTCCGGTCTCGGAGAGTACCAAGGGCAGCGTCGCAACCAAGACCTGGGACGTCACCGGCCAGGTGCTGGCGAACCTGTCGGGGCTCGGCATAGAACACCTCATCGCCATTGGCGGCGACGACACACTTAGTTATGCGGATAAGCTCAACGGACTCGGTGTCAAGATCATCGCCATCCCGAAGACGATGGACAACGACGTCCGCAACACCGAGTATTGCATCGGCTTCTCGACCGCGATTACCCGCGCCAGCGATGCCATCCAGCGGCAGCGCACCACCATCGGCTCGCATGAGCGAGTTGGCATTTTCCGCATCTTTGGCCGCGATGCCGGATTTACGGCGCTCTATACTGCATACGCGACCTCGATCCGATGCGTGATACCGGAGTACAAAGTCAATCTCGACAAGCTGATCCGATTGCTGCTCGAGGAGAAGCGCGCCAACCCAAGCAACTACGCGCTGATCGTGCTGAGCGAAGGCGCCGAATGGGAGGGCTACAAGGTGCAGGAATACGGCGAGCCTGACGCCTACGGTCACCGCAAGAGGACGAGCGTGGCCGAAGCACTTGCCGACGAGATCAAGCGGCGCGCTGGCGAGGAGACCATCGTCTCTGATCTCACCTACGACCTGCGATCGGGCGACCCTGACTTCATCGACAAGCTCGTCGCTCTGACTTTCGGCAACATGGCCTATGATGCCATCCTGGAAGGCAAGACCGGCCTCATGTCAGCGCTGGTCGAGGGACGCTACGACCTTGTGCCCATTCCTGACGCCAGGCTCGGGCCGCGCAGACTGGACGTTGCCAGCACATACAACACGGAGCGCTACCGTCCTCTCTATTCCAGCAAGCGGGGGCTGCCGATCTTCCTCAACCGCGCGTCTTGAACGACCGCGCGACTCTGCGACGCATCGCGTGACGCGTCTTGCGCGCATTGTGGCCGCATTGGCTCCGCTGAATGGTCATGGAAGATTCAGACCCCAACCAAATTTGGGCGGTAGGAGAATTGGTCGTTCGTCCATCTGGAAAGGAACAATCATGCGCATGCTTGCGGCAACCGTCCTTATCGCAGCCGCCTCCTTCGGGATACCGGCTTCCGTGCTGGCTCAGGGAACGCCACCGCAATCGGAGGCGCCTGCTCGGTCGGATACGGTGATACGGAGCATACAGGTCGTCGACGTCAAGGAACTGCAACCGTCGGTGCGCTCGAAGGTCGATGACCTCGTCGCGCACACCAGCGAGGAAGACATACAGTCGCTTCGGAAGTCGATTGACGCGACACCGCAGGCGGTGTCCGTGCTCAAGGCCAAGGGCCTGAATTCGGCACAGGTCGTTGCTATCAACATCGCCGACGGTGTCCTGACGATGTTCACCAAGACAACGTGAAGTCGAGGATCGCACGTCGAACGAAAGCCCCGCCGGGCGTTTGAACCGGCGGGGCTTTCTTTGTTCGGCCCGGCAACGCGATCAAAGCGCTTTTGGGAATTGTGGCGCTCCCTAGCGGAATCGAACCGCTCTCTCCACCGTGAAAGGGTGGCGTCCTGACCGATAGACGAAGGGAGCAAACGCCCGCCGCCCGCGCGAGTCGTGCCCGGCGGCTTGCGGCGGGCGAACGTATAGTGGCCTTTCCGCCCGCGGGCAAGCCATTCGGGGACGGTCTCCCGCGGTCGGTGGACAGCGCCAACCCCGGGGTTATTCGGGCCCGATTTCAACCGTTTCTTAGGGTTCCCTGAGATAGCGCTGGAACGGGAGAATTTATCTATGCCACCGCCCAAGAAGCGTGCAGATCGTAAATTGCTGTCGCAGCATGCCTGGATCACGCTCGACGGCGGGTTCGCCGCGCGGCATTGCCTGGTCCAGGACATCTCGAGCACGGGCGCGAAGATCACGCTCGACGAGGATGCGAGCCAGCTCCCCGGTATCATCCGCATGGCATTCGCGCGCGACGCCCGCACCGGGCGGAGCTGCCAGGTGATCTGGCGCCGCGGCAAATCGGCCGGCCTCAGGTTCGTTTGACGCGGGCACGATGCCCGATGGCGTCGGGTGTGCGTCCGGGCTACAACGCGCTGATGCGAGCACTCCTCATCATCCTCATGGGAGTTGGCGCGGCGTCCGCGGCTGCGGCCGAGACCTTGCGCCTTCCCGCCGCCGAGCGGCCGCAAGCCGGCAAGGCGTTGC
Source organism: Bradyrhizobium sp. ISRA430 (assembly GCF_029909975.1). NCBI lineage: Bacteria > Pseudomonadati > Pseudomonadota > Alphaproteobacteria > Hyphomicrobiales > Nitrobacteraceae > Bradyrhizobium > Bradyrhizobium sp. ISRA430. The sequence goes on along the minus strand of NZ_CP094516.1, from coordinate 1,299,251 downwards.
CGCTGAAAGGCGCGGCAGGGGCGGCGAAGCCGAATTCCTGCGCGTCTTATGGCCGGGGTTTTGTCATGGTCGATGGCACCGGGACCTGCGTGAAGATCGGCGGCGCGATCAGCGTCGACACGACGATCCGGCGCTGAGAGATGGCGCCGGATCTGTTGCGGCTCGACATCGTCGTTCCCGTGCTGATCTATTGCGCGCTGCTGCTTTGGGTCGGACGCGGCCTGAGCTGGACCCAGAAGCTTGCCACCGCCGCCGTCACGCTCGCGCTGATCGTCTGCATCGTGCTGGTCGAACGCGGCTGGCTCCAGAACAAAAATCTCGAAAACAACCCCATGCAAAGTAGCCGACCACTTCGGCCGTGATGCCCGAGGCTTGACGCGGAATCGTGATTCATCACGAGTTTATCGCCTGTTAGCCCGCGCCAGCGGCTCACGACATCGGGGGCGCGACGTATTGGGCGAATCCGGGGCGGCGGCCGAGCTCGGCGAGCCAGCGTGTCAGGTGCGGCTGCGCGGGGCGGCTGATGCCCTCGACGCCGAGCCAGCGCCGGGCATAGGCGCCGACCGCGAGATCGCCGAGGGTGAACTGATCGCCCTCCAGGAAGCGGCGCGTGGCGAGCTGGCGGTCGGCGATCGCCCAGACCTCGGCGGCCGCATCGGCGTCCTTCTGGACCTGGATCATGTCGCGCTCCGCGGGCGCCGTGCGCACGATTCCCCAAAATACCGGACGGTCGGCCGGCTGCACGGTCGACAGGGTCCAGTCGAGCCAGCGGTCGACGGCGGCGCGGCTCTTCGGCGCCTCCGGATAGATCGGCGTGCCGCGGCCGTGCGCGAGGCAGAGGTAACGCATGATGGAATTGGATTCCCACAGCACGAAGTCGCCCTCGACCAGCGTCGGGATGCGCGCATTGGGGTTCATCGCGAGATAGTCGGCCTCGCGGGTGCGACCATACTGCATGCCGGCATCGATGCGTTCATAGGGAAGGCCGAGCTCGCTCAGGCACCACAGCACCTTCTGCACATTGACCGAGTTGGCGCGGCCCCAGATCGTCAGTTTCGGCCGTTGATTGTCAGCCATGTTGCTCCTCCCGCAGATCCGGGTTTGCGCGGGTGATAGCGGAATTTGGCTTGTCGAGCGACGGCGATTGTGCCGAGGGCCTCATGCAAAAAAGGCCTCATGCAAAGAACTCCGCCAGGGGCGGAGCTTTCATGCACGGCGCTGTCAGCGCGATCAGTGGCTGAACAACAGCCACAACAGAATGATCACGGGAATAGGCACGCCCAGCACCCACAGCAACAGCCCTCTCGCCATTACGTCCTCCTTCAGTCTCCTCGTTGAAGGGAGAACGCGAGGCCAGAGGGCAGGTTCCCGCGCGCCAGCGGCGCGGGAGTCCTTACCAATGGCCGGTATTCGGCATCGACAGCCAGGGCTCCTGCGGCGGCTTCGGCTCGCCCTTCTGGAGCAGCTCGATCGAGTGCAGGTCGGGTGAGCGGACGAAGGCCATGTTGCCGTCGCGCGGCGGCCGGTTGATGGTGACGCCGGCCTTCATCAGCTTCTCGCAGGTCGCGTAGATGTCGTCGACCTCATAGGCGAGGTGGCCGAAGAAGCGGTCCTCGCCGTATTTCTCCTCGTCCCAGTTGTAGGTGAGCTCGACCAGCGGTGCGCCCCGCGTCGAGGGCTGCTTCTTCAGCCCTTCGAGATCGTCCGCCGAGCACAGAAACACCAGCGTGAAGCGCCCCTTGTCGTTCTCGATCCGCCGCACCTCTTTCAGCCCCAGCGCATCCTGATAAAACTTCAGCGCGACATCGAGATTGCGTACGCGCAGCATGGTGTGGAGGTAACGCATGGTTGTTGCTCCCTTGTTTTTGTTCGGACCGACGGTAGCATCAAATAGCAGCAAAATGCGACAAGGGGCAGGGGCCAGATTGGGATGATGGAAGTGCCTTAGATGGCCGGACGGCACATTAGGTCTTGTAGCTAAATTGAGTGAGCGAACGGGGGATATGATTGCATTTTTTCATGCTCTTGTATGGTTGGTGGCGATGTTTGGCGCGGGTTGCGTTGGCAAGATCGCTTACGAAGACTCCGACAGACCCGTTGCGGGTCTCTATTACGGTGTTGCAGTCGCATCTACGTTCGCCTTGATCTGGATCTCACTATGGTGGTCGGTAGCGTGGTGTTTCGGCGATCACCTCGTCAATCTACTTAAATTGCTGAAGGTCGGAGTGCCGTATGCGCTAACCTTCTGGCTCGTCGGTAGGCTGGCGGATGTCATCGCATCAAAAGAGTCGGTGTTTGCATTCCTGTTTAAGGGCTTCTTCTACTTGTTGTGGGGAGGGGCCTTCTTTGTGAGCCTCGCTGCTCTTAATGCCCTGATGGACTGGTTCACGAAATAACAGCGACGAAGCCCCTAAAATTACGGTGACAGTGCACTCAATTGGTGTTGCTCGCTAAGCGTGGTCCGAAGCCGCAGAACCAAGAGGGTGGCGAGGACGAATGAATTTAATGCACTGTCACCGTAACTCCGAACGGCAACTGATGGAGCAACTGGATTACAACCCGCTGTTCCGCTGGTTTGTCGGCGTGGCGATGGATGCGCCGGTCGGGGATGCCGGCACGTTCAGCAAGAATCGCGACCGGGTCGCTTGACATGCCCGACGACCTACGCAATTGGCTGTTGTTCATGGAACGCCCGGTTGCGGACTGAGCCGCCGCGCCGGCAGCGCGTGTTCGCTAAACTTGTTCGCTCACTCCAGCAGTAGGACACCACCATGAGCATTCGCGTCGGCATTGTCGGGATCAGCGGTTTCGGCGGCGGCGAGGCGATGCGCCTGGTCGCGAGCCACCCGTCTTTCGAGCTGATCTACGCCGCGGGCGAGGGCAGCGCCGGCAGCCGGTTGGTGGACCGCTTCCCTGGTGTGCCGGCCAAGCTGGCCGAGCTGGTGATCGAGAAGTGGGACCCTGTGACCCTGCCGAAGCTCGACGTGCTGTTCGCGTCGCTGCCCACGGGCGCCTCGGCCGAGGCGCTGGCGCGCGTCCCCAAGGACGTGAAGATCGTCGATATCGGCGGCGACCACCGCTACGTCGAGGGTTGGGCGTACGGCTTGGCCGACGTCTGGCCAGCCCAAATCGAGGGTCAGACGCGCGTTGCCAACCCGGGCTGCTTCCCCGCGGCGACGCTGAACGCGCTGGCGCTGCTGCTGGTCAACAAGCTGATCGAGCCTGGCAACATCGTGATCGACGCTAAGACCGGCATCTCCGGTGCCGGCCGGGGCGGTGCTGACAGCAAGTTCGGCTATGCCGAGAGCAACGAGAACTTGCTGCCTTACGGTCTGCTCAAGCACGTCCACATGCCCGAGATTGCCAAGACGATCGAGCGGCTGAGTGGCGGCAGCGCGGCCGGGCTGGTGTTCACGCCACACTTGGTGCCGATGACCCGCGGCGTTCTCGTCACCATGTACTGCCGCGGCCGCGCCACCACGGGCCAGTGCTTGGACGCGGCCCGGCGCTTCTACGCCGGGCGGGCATTCGTCCGCGTGACCGACAAGCCGCCGCAGACCAAATGGGCAACCGGTTCGAACCTCGCGTTCGTCAGCTATGCGGCCGATCCAGAGCGCAACTTGGTGATCGCGATGGGCGTGGTCGACAATCTCGGCAAGGGAGCGGCCGGTCAGGCGGTGCAGAATGCGAACCTGATCTGCGGCCTGCCAGAAACTGCGGGGCTGGACGGCGTACCTGTTTGGCCGTGAGATCTTTTGCGAGTCCGTGTTGTCCGTCGTTTGCTTGTCCGAGGTTGAAATTGACCCCATTTCACGGACTGAACCGTCCCGGGTTTGGAGGAGGCTGGTTGGCTTGAGCCAGGCCGGCCTGCTCAAGATTGCGAGGACTCGGCGAAGATGAAGACTGGTTGCGGGACATAGCCGAAATGAACGTCGAGGACGGCGTTGTCTGGGTCTACGGCGCCGGTGACGACGGCATCATGGCCCTGACCGACCTCGAGTTACGGTGACAGTGCACCCAATTTACGCGACGCCGCGGAGCTGATGGCAATGGCGGACGAATTTGATGCATCGTCTCCGTAATCCCCGACAAGGCCGCCGCCTGCAACTACGCTGCAATCCGTCGCTCGACGGGGGCCGTCAGGTGCTTGAGCACTTCTGCATGCTCCAGGTCGGGAACCGCGATGGCCGTGTGGCTGTAGATCGCATGGGTCCGTGATTTTGCAATCATGTTCAGGATTTCTCTGCCTTTGATGACATGAAGGCCCATACCCTCTTTGCAAGGGAAGATCGCCAACACCACGTCATAAGCGGCGATGACGGCTCTTAGCGCTTCAGCCTTGTCTTCGGCGAGATCGACAAAAATGCGAACGTCAGCCGCGAGTTCACGCAGCTCGTCAAAATCCAGCACTGTGGGCTACTCCAACGCAACGATACTGATGGGAGCTTGGAGGCGTTGGGTTACTGAAGTCTCAACAACGCAGGCTGAGACACAAGTTTCACTATGAGGTGACTCGTTAGACGGGAGCGATGTTGAGCCGGCACACCCTTCGGTCGTGCGGATGCCTCGACCTGACGGATACTGCCGGCTGGGGATAAAGGCGTGGAATCCGCCCTGGGCGCGCCTTGTGTTTTGGCCCTCGATGGGTTCTAAGCCCGGTGACTTCATGACCGTTGGCATGAATGGCAGCGCATTGCGTGGTTCAGCCGCGTCCCGGATTTGCTCGCTCGCACAAAAGGAATTCAGACATGGCGAAGATGACGAAGACTCAATTGATCGACGCAATTGCAGAAGGCACGCAGCTTTCGAAGAACGATGTGAAATCGGTCATCGAGTACATGGCGACCGTCGGGTACAAGGAGCTCAACGAGTCCGGCGAGTTCGTCATTCCCGGCTTTGTGAAGATGTCGGTGGTGAACAAGCCCGCGACCGAAGCCCGGATGGGCGTGAATCCCTTCACGAAGGAGCCGATGCAGTTTGCGGCCAAGCCCGCGAGCAAGTCGGTCAAGGCGTCACCGCTGAAGGTGGTCAAGGACGCCGTTTGAAGGTGGGGCGAGGGCTTTGACTGTTTAGGCAGCCCAAAAGAAGAACCTCGCGCCTTCGCACGGGGCTCTCTTGCTGACGGCAATGGGATTTCAGCGCCTGGCCGCCAGCGTATCTCCAACTTAAGGTTGAAAATCCAAAAAGCAACTCGTCTATTGATGCCGACCCGGTCGGGAGATCGCTAATGTCCTCGCGGTCGTTTCGAAATTCCTGCGGCAAAAGAGGTTGCGCCGGTGCGCCTTTATTGATCGTTAGGAATCGCTTCTGTCATGCCCCGGCTTGACCGGGGCATCCAGTACGCCGCGGCTTCTCCGTATCCTCGCTCCGCCTCTGGAATACTGGATCGCCCGCCCCAGTGCGCAATTGCGCACAAGGCGGGCGATGACAGTGAAATCGTGGAACGCCGTACCCGAATCTCGTCATTGCGAGCGCAGCGACGCAATCCAGATTGTCGCCGCGGAAAGATTCCTGGATTGCTTCGCTGCGCTCGCAATGACGGAGCAACACCAGCATCGACGCATCGGGCATCTCATTCACGCGCGCTCCAACCAATTGTTAAGAGTTCATCCGCGCTGATTTCTTCGATTCCGATTCGTTCTTTGAGAACGAAATGGAGTCGGATGCAGAACAAGCTGTGACTGCCGATATCGGTGCAGAGTGCTTTGTCATGACACGTCGGCATCGTCGCGCGAATGAGGCCGAGGCGGGTAGGGGCGTCTTTCGGTGTTGTTGGCATTTCGCCTTCCCATACATCGCTGTCATGCCCCGGCTTGACCGGGGCATCCAGTACGCCGCGGCTTCTCCGTATACTCGCTCCGCCTCTGGAATACTGGATCACCCGCCCCAGTGCGCAATTGCGCACAAGGCGGGCGATGACAGTGAAATCGTGGAACGTCGTACCCGAATCTCGTCATTGCGAGCGCAGCGACGCAATCCAGATTGTCGCCGCGGAAAGATTCCTGGATTGCTTCGCTGCGCTCGCAATGACGGAGCAAACACCAGCATCGACGCATCGGGGATCTCATTCACATGCGCGCGAACCAATTGTTAGGAACTCATCCGCGCCGATTTCTTCGATTCCGATTCGTTCCTTGAGAACGAAATGGCGTCGAAGCTGGAACAAAACGGTCCGCAGAGCTGCCAGAAACTTCGTGCGTCACCGTCTCGACGTTCGCCCCGTCCGGCGATATCGTCGCTCTCAGCGGCGGGCGCATCCATGAAGAACGGGCTCTACTCGATCCACATCCATATGCTCGACGGCGTGAAGGGGCGCGACAGCGGGATATTGGTCTTGCGCGATGGCGTGCTGCTCGGCGGCGGGCCGTATTTCTGGTCGCGTGGATCGTATACGGTCGGCAACGGCACCTGGAAGGGTGAGCTCGTCACCAACCAGCATTCGCCGTTTTCCGATCCCTTCATCCGGCCGCTGTTCGGCGGCGAGGAGGCGACGAGTGGCTTTTCGGGCACATTCAGCGACGACGGAGCCGAGGTGTTCGGCACCGTGCTGGTCGAGGGCCGTCGCAGCCTGAGCTTCCGTGCGACGCTCAAGCGGCTTGCCGACATCTGATCTGCGCGATCGCGCCAAGTCCTAACGAAAGCTTGCACCGACCGCGATAACGCTATTCGGTTAGGTTAAAACCCCAATCGCGTTGCAGTTGCGGAGGGTTGGGATAGGTGTATCGGCAAAGACAAGCAAGAAACAGCTTCGCCAAGACACCTTTGACATGACGCCATTATTTTCAGAACCGTCCTTTTACCAGGGTGACAGGCATACCTATCGGCGCGTCGCCGTCGTCGGCTCGCTGTTCTGCCTCGCCTTCGTGGTGATCAGCTTCTCGCTGCGCCCGCAAGTGGAGGACACCCATGTCCTCGTCAAGGCCGACCGGCTGGTGCGCACGGCGGGCCAAGCTCTACACACGAACTAGCGCTTATCGCTGTAGATGTGATCGTCGCCGGACGAGCGCTGGCACGACACGCCGCGCGTGGCGAGCACCACGAACCCGGCGTAGCCGGCCAGGTTCAGCAGGATTTCGAGCCACGCCGGCATGCTGCGCCTCATTTTACGTGGAGCACAGTTCCAACGCCATGACCGAGCTCCTTGTTCCGGAACGGCCACACAGGCAACATTCAGACTCCCGACGTGGGGTCAAGCCGGCGGCGGAGGTTTGCCACCGTCTCCGAGGAGGGTGAGTCCTTCAGGAACTCGGCGATGGCGCGCGCGAGCTCGCGGTCGCTCATCGGAGTTGGCGGCGGCCGCAGGGCACCGACACCGAAGTTGCGGACAATCTCGTCGTAGTGTTGGTCCTTCGTGTTCGGAATCAATTTGCGGATGCGTGCCAGCAGAGCGGATATCGGCATGTTTCCTCCTCCATCATCCGCCCCGTTGGCAGCAGGCCGCCTCTGCTGCCATCTCCCTCCGTGAAACCAAAAACCCCGCCAACACCACTGCGGATGCTGACGGGGTCTTCGTGCTCTCGCCTCCACCGGATAGCGGAGGCTCGCACTCATGGCACTAACGCACGAGGCACGATGCTGTTCCCTTCGTTCCGGCATTCTTTGCACGGGCCGCGGTTCCCGCTTTGCGCAACCATCGGAAGGTCGTCCGCGTTACCTCGCGAGGTGCGAAGGAGGAGATGCATCATGAAGAAGACACTCGCAGTTTTGGCCACCGTTGCAGCGGTGGGCGTGGCCGCGGTTACGGCGCCGGCACCTGCGCAGGCGCGTCACATTGGACCGGGCCTGGCATTCGGTCTGGCCGCCGGCGCCATCACGGCGGGCGCCATCGCGGCGTCTCATCCGTATTACGGCTACGGCCCCGCCTACGGCTATTATGGCGGCCCTGGCTACTACTACGAACCGGGCCCGTACGCCTATTACGGCGGACCGGTCTACTACCGACACCACTACTATCGCCATCACTGGTAAGCGAAAAGCCCGGAGCAGCGCTCCGGGCTTTTTCACGTACGATGGTTTCAGCGTAGCGTTTTATGGCCAGAGCGAGGGACGTTCCACCTTGCGGGCATTCTCCAGTGTGGACACGAAATATTCCTCGCGCTCGCGTTTGAATTTTTCCTGCGTGGCACGGAAGGCCGCGACACGTGCGGCAATTTCATCGCGCTCGCGTGCTTTGCGTTCTTCGTCTTCGGTCATGACCATCCCCTCTGTTCACTACTGAACTCAAGCAGTGCCGCCGCATCACGCTGAGTCGCATTTACATATGCATCTGCGCTCCCGATTTTGGCGTCAATGGGGAGGAGGCATTGCAGGATTGTGATAAGCAAAGGGCGGAGAAATTTGTCGACCGCTGTTCGCTTCACGATAGATAGGAGCGTCAACAGCCTTGTCGCTTGCACGCCTTGCAGCTCGCCAAAAAAATAAATCGGGGGACTGCGATCGCGAAGATCGATGTGGACTCACCGAGCATCGAAAAGCGAGCTGCGCGAGCGCGCGAACAAAGACTCGTGGAAAAGGTAGCGGCACGGCAGGCAGAGCCCGAGGCCGATCTCGAGCAGCTCGCCCACGGCAAGGCGGCGCAGAAAGCAGCGCACGCATTCCGTTGGACCGCGGCAGCACCCGGTCCGGCGTGCTATAGAGCGATGCCGAGAATACGGATGGCTTCTCCATGATCGCATCGGATCTTCGCAGCGGCGTTGAACAGCTCGGCGAGATGATCGCCGCGGCCAAGACCATCGTCCCGTTCACCGGTGCGGGCATTTCGACCGAATGCGGGATCCCCGACTTCCGCTCGCCTGGCGGCTTGTGGACCCGCAACCGCCCGATCCCGTTCGATGAATTCGTCGCCAGCCAGGACGCCCGCGACGAATCCTGGCGCCGCCGCTTCGCCATGGAGGCGACCTTTGCCGCGGCGAAGCCCGGACGCGGCCACAGGGCACTCGCCTCGCTCTACCGTGCCGGCAAGGTTCCCTCTGTTATCACCCAGAACATCGACAATCTGCACCAGGTCTCGGGCTTCGCCACCGACCATGTGATTGAACTTCATGGCAACACGACTTACGCGTGTTGTATTGGATGCGGGCAGATCTATCAGCTCGACTGGGTGAAGCGCCGCTTCGAGGCGGATGGCGCCGCGCCCGACTGCACCGTATGCGACGAGCCGGTGAAGACCGCGACTGTCTCGTTCGGCCAGGCGATGCCGGAGGATGCAATGCAGCGTGCAACCGAGCTGTCGCAAGCCTGCGACCTTTTCATCGCGATCGGTTCCTCGCTTGTGGTGTGGCCGGCCGCGGGCTTTCCGATGATGGCGAAGAATTGCGGCGCGCGTTTAGTGATCATCAATCGTGAGCCGACTGATCAGGACGATATCGCCGACCTCGTGATCCACCACGACATCGGCGAATCGCTCGGGCCGTTTGTCGGCAATTGAGCCGACATTTTGATTCGCGCGTGTGCAAGCTGTTCATAGGTCCCGGCGAATCTCTTTTTTGTCTATGCCTCTCAACCGGGAGTGTTATCTTCGATTCGAAAGATTCGCGTCGCGTCTTGCTGGGAAGGTTCTCGATAGACGCGTGATTCGACACCGCCGCTGAGGCGGGTGGCATGGCAGTGTGGGGTCCGGGGTTATGGGGTCGTCGGACGGATTTGAGTCCAAGAAGGTCGGAGTTCCTGCGCCGGGAGGCGCATCGTCGGGCCGGCTTGCGCCAGGCGAGCTCGGTGGTGGCGGCCGGGATGCAGCGCTCAATCCCTTCACCGGACTTGGCGAAGCCGGTGCCAACCTCGTCGAGGTCACCGGCGTCATCAAGTGGTTCGACGCTTCAAAGGGCTACGGCTTCATCGTTCCGGACAACGGTTGGCCGGACGTGCTGCTGCATGTGACGGTGCTGAGGCGCGACGGTTTCCAGACGGCTTACGAAGGCGCACGCGTCGTCGTCGAGTGCATCCAGCGCGTCAAGGGCTATCAGGCGTTCCGGGTGGTCTCGATGGACGAGTCGACCGCGATCCATCCGGCGCAGATGCTGCCGCCACGCACCCACGTGACGGTCACGCCGACCAGCGGACTGGAGCGCGCCCAGGTCAAGTGGTTCAACCGGCTACGCGGTTTCGGCTTCCTGACCTGTGGGGAGGGAACCCCCGATATCTTCGTGCACATGGAGACGCTGCGCCGCTTCGGTATGACCGAATTGCGGCCCGGCCAGTATGTCCTGGTCCGCTATGGGCCGGGCTCCAAGGGCATGATGGCGGCGGAGATCCATCCGGAGACGGGGTCGCCAGGATTGTCTTCCCACTAGACGACTGGATTTCCCACTGGCGTGGGCCGCCAAGTCCCGCAATCGTGAGCAGAGGCGCGCGGCCGGAGCGGACCGCGCGATCTGGCTTTTGTCATGATCGCCGCGTAAGGATGAGCCAGTTCCCACGCCGCCAGGCTATGAGTGCCGTCCCATGAGTTTTGATCGAAAGGCTGTCTGGTCCCGTGCCCGGGGCTGGCTTGCCGCCGTTCTTCTTGTCACCGGTTTTGCGATCGCGAACGCGCCCGTCCGCGCCGCCAGCTTCCAGCCGCTCGAGATCGTCACTAGGAACGGCGTCCAGGTGTTCTCGGTGGAGATGGCGACCACCGAGGAGGAAAAGCAGACCGGCCTGATGTACCGCAAGGAGCTCGCCGACGGCAAAGGCATGCTGTTCGACTTCAACCCCGAGCAGGAAGTGTCGATGTGGATGAAGAACACCTACATCTCGCTCGACATGATTTTCATCCGCGCCGACGGCCGCATCCTGCGGATTGCAGAAAATACCGAGCCGCTCTCGACGAAAATCATCTCGTCTCAAGGGCTTGCGAGGGGTGTTCTGGAGGTGCCGGCGGGCACGGCACAGAAGTACGGCATCCGACCCGGCGACCGCGTCGCCCACCCGCTGTTCGGCAGCAAATAGAGCCGTTTGGCGGGGCCAATGCCAGCCTTGCTGGCGCCCCGGGAAGCGTGTATCGACGGGGCTCGCTGGATATGCGGGGTATAGCGCAGCCTGGTAGCGCGGCAGTTTTGGGTACTGCAGGTCGTTGGTTCGAATCCAGCTGCCCCGACCAGCAATTTCAAGCAATGATCCGGCAAACAGCGATCCGGAAGGTCAGCGCGTGGCGCCCAGGGCGCTGGCGCGGGCCGTTTGATCGCACGTAATCTGTTCCTCTCGGATATTTGGGGTGCGCCTGAACTATCGCTTCGGCGATGTCGATCAGCGCGATTGATTCGTTCAGCACGGCGGCTGCGACGTCGCAGTCGACCGCCACAACGTCTTCCTCGGCAACGTCGTCGACACGCCTAACCAGCGCTCGATCGCAGGCGCCGAAATGCACGCTCGCATGCATGCTTAAACCTTGGCGTTTGTTCTCCGCACAGCGCGACTTCTACGCGGTTTTTCAAGGTATTGGTGCAGACTTGGCGGTACAGAATTCGCGCAGCATCGTCGAACCTTTGAACGTCGCCGGCGACATATTGGTGTTGGGGATTTCAGCGCCCAATGCCTAACGGACGCCGCCGAGCGAGGATACTCCGCTTGTGCGGCGTCGCGCTGTTCAGCGCAGCGCGGGTCAGCTCGAGGCGTACCAACCAGTAGGAAACGGGATCAACGGCCAGGCCCGACGATTGTCGTTGGCGGCTTTCGGCAGTTGATCGGCACCCCGTTCGACGACCGGGGCGGGCGGCGGCTGTACGATCGCCAGATGCAAACATGCACACTGCAAATTCATGGTGATCAATCCGGGCAATACGTTGCTTCAGCAATTCTCGGTCAAATGTCACGCGCTCTCAAAACGGCGCGTCTCGTCTCAAATCAGGCTGGTATTTTAGGAGGGAGACGCCGGCGTTTCAACGGCCGAAACCTGGCTATTCGGGATGAGTAAGGTTGACCGGTTAGGTTAAGGACGGGCCGTTGTTGCGGCGACTTTCGCAAGCGCTATCACATCGGTCACGGCTCGCGACGATGGGCGCCAACCCGCTTCACTCGAGATCGCATTCGTCGCGGCGGTTCGTTTCGTGCGAGTTGTCCGCCAAGGCTTTTCGGTTCGACATGGCTTTCGATTCAAACCCCGGAAATCTCCGTCCCCGATCCGGCTGGACCGAGATCTGGCACCTCTGGACGGTGATCGTGCCGCGGCGCTCGATCAACGGACAGCTTGTGTTCGGCAAGGTCTGGCGCCGGCATGACGGTCGCGACTGGATCTACAAGAAGTTCACCGAGTACAACGACGAAGCGGCCTGAACGCCAACCCCGTTCGGGTGCTCGCACGTGATCGAACCGGCGCGTCCGGGCTGGTTCGGCCGGACGCCGTGCTTGCGCCGGCTCAGCCGGCCTTTGCCGGCGTCGGCTTGGGTGAGGGCGGCTTCAGCGGCTTGTCCTGCCGTTTAGACCAGGAAATGTAGTAGGCGACGGTCGTCATGATCGCGATGCCGGCGATGCTGACGAAGATCTGCGCGAACACCGAGCCCGAGCTCATCGACAGCTCGAAGTGGCCGACGAATGACAGGAATACGCCGACGCAGAACACGGCAAGCGACTGCTGGCCGCACACGATCAAGGGATCGAACACCTTCCATTCCAGGCCCGGCCAATCCTTCGGCACGAAGCGGATCACCAGGATCACGATCACGGCGAAATGGATGAAGCGATAGGGCGCGAGATTGGTCTTGTCGTTCGGGTTGAACGCCGAGAACAGCCATTCCGGCAACATGGCGCCCAAGCTCGGGAAGCGGCCGGCCATGGTCATGATCAGCGCGAACAGGAGGTAGGCGAGGCAGAGCCAGAGCGTGATCTGCGAATTGATCAAGGTCATCGAGCGCCGCGCGCCGCCCATCGCGCACCAGGCGCCGAACACGAACAGCACCTGCCAGCAATAGGGGTTGAAGTACCACTGGCCGGCCGGATAGGCGTTCAGATTCCAGCCGAAATGACGCGCAGCCAGCCACAGCGCGATGGACGCCGCCATCGTCAGGTCGGGCTTGCGCAGCATGAACCAGAGCACCGGGGGAAACAGGCCCATCAGCACGATGTAGAGCGGCAGCACGTCGAGATTGAGCGGCTTGAAGCGCAGGAACAGGCCCTGCCGCAAGGTCTCGGTGGCGTTGTCGACGAGGCCTGCCACGTTGAACTCGTTGATCATCTCTGAATCGCCAAAGCGCAGCGCCAGGTAGCTGATCGAGGCGATGTAGATCACGAACAGAATGATGTGGGCGACATAGAGCTGCCAGACCCGCTTGGTCAGACGGGTGGCGCCGACGATGAAGCCGCGTTCCAGCATCATCCGCGCATAGACGAAGGAGGCGGTGTATCCGGAGATGAAGACGAACAGGTCGGCGGCGTCGCTGAAGCCGTAATTGCGCGTCGTGATCCAGTTCACCACGTTGTCGGGGATGTGGTCGAGGAAGATCGCCCAGTTCGCGACCCCGCGAAACAGGTCGAGCCGCAGGTCGCGTCCCTTTTCCGGGAGCGTTGCACTGATGTTCAGGAAGGCCATGCGAGGGGAGCTTTCGAAGAGGACGGACACGCAGGCATCGGCGGAACAGTGCCGCCGGGCGGGATCCGGACGGAGGCGGGTACGCAATTGTCACGGCGCAGCATAATGACTATACCCTCGGCCAGGTTACCCAGGGGCGGAATCACCAATCAGTTCCCGAATGGTGTCTCTATACTATCCCCGCGGTTTCCACCAACTGCTACCGTGACGCATCAAAATCGACCAAAGTCGCAAGGGGCCCGGCCGACCAATGACCGCACGCATTTTTAAGCCCGCCAAAAACGCGATGCAATCGGGCAAGTCCATGACCCGGGAATGGCAGCTCGACTACGAGCCGGAGCTGCCGCGGGCGGTCGAGCCGCTGATGGGCTGGACATCGTCGGCGGACATGAAGCAGCAGATCACGCTGCGCTTCCTCACCAAAGAGGAGGCGGTCGCCTATTGCGAGCGCAAGGGCATCGCCTACCAGGTGATCGAGCCCAAGGAGCCCCAGCGCCGGCCGGCTGCCTATGCCGACAATTTCTCCTTCCGCCGCGGCGAGCCTTGGACGCACTGAGCCGGACCCGCTGAGCCGGATCCACACCGGCGGTCCCGCCGCCCGAATCCCCTCGTCGAGCCCTTGGCAGCGATTCCGCGCCGTGCTTCGTTGATCCGAGGCATGACGGAATCCTGACGAGGTGGGTATGGCGGGGCGTCACCAGCTCGACGGCGTCGATCTGAAGATCTTATCCGAGCTGCAGCAGGACGGCCGCGTGCGCAACAACGAGCTCGCGCTTCGCGTCGGCGTCTCCGCGCCCAATTGCCTGCGGCGGCTGAAGGCCCTGTTCAGCCGCGGTGTCATCCGGGCGGTCCGCGCCGTCATCGATGAGCGGCTGCTGGGCTTTGAGGTGGTGTCGTTCGTCGCCATACAGCTCGGCAGCCAGGCCCAGCCGGTGCTGGAGGCCTTCGAAAGCTCGATCGCCGCGATCCCGCGCGTCCAGCAGTGCTGGCGGATTTCCGGCGATACTGACTATCTGCTGAAATGCGTGGCGCCGAGCGTCGAGAGCATGCGCCAGCAGCTCCTGCATTTCGCGGCGATGCCGAACGTGAAGAACGTCCGCAGCTTTCCGGTGCTGGGAGTGGCGAAGGACGTGCCATTGCCCGTGCAGGAGATCGCGGAAGTCACCTCGACAGGCTAGCAGCTTTACCGGCGAGGTAGTTGGCAATTTCATTCCAACATTCCAATGGCTTGACCGAAAAGCTTAGTAGATCACCTAACTGTGACATGTGATTTGGGAATTACTGCAATGCGGTGATCCGTGATTGTCGGCCCTGGCCCGCTCCCCACATGCGCGGTGTGAAGCTCGGCGCGCGCCGCACGCCGAGGACGCTTTTGTGGGACCCTGAATCAGGAAAAGACAGATGACCTCGACCTCGAAGACGTTCGTCGCCTCTGCTGCGACGCTGTTTGCGTCCGCGTTTCTCGTGATGACGGCACCGGCCGCTCGTGCAGACGATTACTGCATCACCAACGGCGCCCAAGCCGCTCACGGCTGCGGCTATCCGACGATGGAGGCCTGCCGGTCTGCAGCCGCCGGCATCGGCGGATCGTGTTCACAGAGCGGCGCGAAGAGCACGAACGACTCTCTCGCCTTTCAGCCGAAGCAGTCGCAGTCGCGCACCAAGCTTCGGCCGGGCGCACAAACCAACTCGAACTAACGCAATCGTATCGGATTGAGATCAGTTTCCAGCCATAGCGGTCTCCGAGCTTGTTCTCGGAGGCCGCAAAAGTATGACGCCTGCAACGGTTGAAAGCGAACGCTGTTCGGCCTTCGCATGCGCGCGACCTAACGATATCTGCCGCGAAACTCGCGCGGTGAAGCGCCGGTCCAGGTGCGAAAGGCGCGGGAAAAGCTCTTTTCGTTGCGGAAGCCGGCGAGCTCGGCGATCCGCTTGATCGGCACGCGGCCACGCATCAGCTCCTGCTTGGCGAGCTCGAGCTTGGCTTCCTCCTTCAAGTCGCGCAGCGAGGTCGCTTCCTCGCGCAGGCGGCGATGCATGGTGCGGGTGGAGAGCGCAAGTTCGCTCGCGACGTCTTCGGCGCCCAGGACGCGGCCGCGCGCGCCACGCAGCACGCGGCGGACACGCTCCACCAGCAGTCGGTCGCGCCGATAGGGCAGCACGGTCAGGCGCAGCGCGCCCTTCAGCATGGTGTCGAGGTCGGTGGCGCTGCGGGTGAGCGGCAGCGAGAGATAGTGCTTGTCGAAGACGATGCCGGCGCAGTCCTCGCGGAAGCGGACGTTCTTGCAGAAGATCGTCGGATAGACCGAGACGTGGGGCGGCTCGGGATAAGGAAATTCCGCTTCGCGGAGCGCGATCGCCGAATCGACGGCCCAGCAGGAAAAGCCGAGCACGTAGCGCAGCAGGGTGACGAGGCAGAACTCGCGGCAGGCGCCGAGGTCGCGCAGCTCGCGAACGGCAATGACTGCGGTTTCATCGGCGATCGCGAGCTCGAATAGCACGTCCTCGGTCAGGAGGCGGTGATGCCGGCACCAGCGCTTGAGCGCGACTTCGAGATTAGGCGCGGTGATCGAGGCGCGGCACAGCATGCCATAGGTGCCCCAGGGCAGGCGGCGCGAGAACCAGCCGAGTGCTTCGTCGTCCAGCTCGCGCATGGCGTGGCCCGCCAGCGCCTCGAACTGGGCGGCTGTCACCCTTCCATCCGTCGA
This sequence comes from Bradyrhizobium sp. ISRA430, assembly GCF_029909975.1. Taxonomy (NCBI): domain Bacteria; kingdom Pseudomonadati; phylum Pseudomonadota; class Alphaproteobacteria; order Hyphomicrobiales; family Nitrobacteraceae; genus Bradyrhizobium; species Bradyrhizobium sp. ISRA430. The sequence goes on along the minus strand of NZ_CP094516.1, from coordinate 1,283,042 downwards.
TTTGACAAGGTCTGCCGTTACCTGGCCCTTGCCGAGGGCCTCGGCCGGGTCGCGTCCGTAGCGATCGTAGGCGGCGACCACGCCGCGGACGAAGGCGGCTGGCGTCATGGCGCGGCGGGGCGTCGCGGTCGCGGCTTGAAAGGTCATGGAAAAATCCTCGCCAAACTTGGCGGAAAATGCAACCTTTTAGACCGCTGTGGCGCCCGCGCGGGGGTAGGTTCGGGCCTGATAAGAACGGAGGAATCGCCTTGAATATCCCGAGCATCGATTTCGATCTGGGCGAAGAGATCACCATGCTGCGCGATACCGTGCGCGCTTTCGTGGAGGCGGAGGTCGCGCCGCGCGCCGCCGAGATAGAGAAGGCAAATCTGTTCCCGGCGGACCTCTGGAAGCGCCTCGGCGACCTCGGCCTGCTCGGCATGACGGCGCCCGAGCAGTATGGCGGCTCCAACATGGGCTATCTCGCCCATATCGTCGCCATGGAGGAGGTTTCACGCGGCTCGGCCGCGGTGGGGCTGTCCTACGGCGCCCATTCCAACCTCTGCGTCAATCAGATCCGCCGCAATGGCAACGAGGTGCAGCGGCAGCGCTATCTGCCGAAGCTGATCTCCGGCGACTATGTCGGCGCGCTTGCGATGTCCGAGCCCGGCGCTGGCTCCGACGTCGTCTCCATGAAGCTGCGCGCCGACAAGCGCGGCGACCGTTACGTGCTCAACGGCTCGAAGATGTGGATCACCAATGGCGGCGATGCCGACGTGCTCGTCGTCTACGCCAAGACCGATCCTGAGGCCGGGCCGCGCGGGATGACCGCGTTTCTGATCGAGAAGGGCTTCAAGGGCTTCACCCACGGCCAGCATCTCGACAAGCTCGGCATGCGCGGCTCCAACACCTATCCGCTGTTCTTCGACGAGTGCGAAGTGCCGGAAGAAAACGTGCTCGGGGGCGTGGGCGAGGGCGTCAAGGTCCTGATGTCGGGCCTCGACTACGAACGCGCGGTGCTGTCCGGCGGCCCGCTCGGCATCATGGCGGCCTGCATGGACGTGGTCGTGCCTTACATGCACGAGCGCAAGCAGTTCGGCCAGCCGATCGGCGATTTCCAGCTCATGCAGGGCAAGCTCGCCGACATGTATTCGACCTGGCAGGCCACGCGCGCCTATGTCTACGCCGTGGGGCGCGCCTGCGACCGTGCCAACCATGCGCGCAGCTTACGCAAGGACGCCGCCGCCGCGATCCTCTATTCCGCGGAGAAGGCCACGTGGATGGCGGGCGAGGCGATCCAGGCGCTCGGCGGCGTCGGTTACACCAGCGAGTTTCCCACGGGACGTCTTTGGCGCGATGCCAAGCTCTACGAGATCGGCGCCGGCACCTCGGAGGTTCGTCGCATGCTGATCGGCCGCGAGCTGATGGCGGAGACGACGTAGCCTCCACGCGATTGGAATTGCCGCGAAACGGGTCCAACCTGTCGCGGCGTCTCACCACATTCAGCAGCCCCGGGACCACATGCCGCTCCATTCCAGCATCGATCCATCGTCCTCAGATTTCGCTCGCAACGCCGATGCCATGCGCGCGCTCGTCGCCGACTTGCGCGAAAAGCTGGGCCAGGTAGCCGGCGGCGGCGGCGAGGCTTCGCGCAACCGCCACACTGCGCGCGGCAAGATGCTGGCGCGCCAGCGCGTCGACCTTTTGGTCGATCCCGGCACCTCGTTCCTGGAGCTGTCGCCGCTCGCCGCCTACGGCCTCTATGGCGGCGACGTGCATTCGGCGAGCATCGTGACTGGCGTGGGGCGTATCTCGGGCCGCGAATGCGTGATCGTCGCCAACGATGCCACCATCAAGGGCGGCACCTACTACCCGATGACGGTGAAGAAACATCTGCGCGCGCAGGACATCGCGCGGCAGAACAATCTGCCTTGCGTCTACATGGTGGATTCCGGCGGCGCCTTCCTGCCGCTCCAGGACGAGATCTTTCCGGACGAACGGCACTTCGGCCGCATCTTCTACAACCAGGCCCAGATGTCGTCGCAAGGCATCCCGCAGATCGCGATTGTGATGGGCTCCTGCACCGCCGGCGGCGCCTACGTGCCGGCGATGTCGGACGAGAGCATCATCGTGCGCAACCAGGGGACGATCTTCCTCGGCGGCCCGCCGCTGGTGAAGGCTGCCACCGGCGAGGTGGTGAGCGCGGAGGAGCTCGGCGGCGCCGACGTGCATTCGCGCCAGTCCGGCGTCACCGACCATTACGCGCAGAACGATGCCCATGCGATCGGCATTGCCCGGCGTATCGTCGGAACGCTGAAGCCGTCGGCGCGGCCGAACCTCAACATGCACCCGCCGCGCGATCCGCTGTTTGCGGCGGAAGAGATTTACGGCGTCGTACCCGTCGACGGCCGCAAGCCCTTTGACGTGCGCGACATCATCGCCCGTGTCGTCGACGGCTCCGAGTTCGACGAGTTCAAGAAGCTCTACGGCACGACGCTGGTCTGCGGCTTCGCCCACATCTGGGGTTTTCCGGTCGGCATCATCGCCAACAACGGCATCCTGTTCAGCGAGAGCTCGCTCAAGGGCGCGCATTTCATCGAACTGTGCTGCCAGCGCGGCATTCCCCTCGTGTTCCTGCAGAACATCACGGGCTTCATGGTCGGCAAGAAGTACGAGGCGGGTGGCATCGCGCGCGATGGCGCGAAACTCGTGACGGCGGTAGCGACCGCCTCGGTGCCGAAATTCACCGTCGTGATCGGCGGCTCCTACGGCGCCGGCAATTACGGCATGTGCGGCCGCGCCTACGGCCCTCGCTTCCTTTGGATGTGGCCGAATGCCCGTATCTCCGTGATGGGCGGCGAGCAGGCGTCCATGGTGCTCAGCCAGGTCCGACGCGACAACATCGAGGCCAAGGGCGATAGCTGGTCGAAGGAGGAGGAAGAGAAATTCCGCAGCCCGATCCGCGCGCAATATGAGAGCCAGGGCCATCCTTACTATGCGACGGCGCGGCTGTGGGACGATGGCGTGATCGACCCTGCCGACACCCGGCTCGTGCTCGGCCTCGGCCTCTCGGCGGCGTCGAATGCGCCGATCGAACCGACGAAATTCGGCCTGTTCAGGATGTGACGATGGACCGCTCAAACCTCTACCGGCGCTTTCGCACGCTCCTGATCGCCAATCGCGGCGAGATCGCCTGCCGCGTCATCCGCACTGCCCGCGCCATGGGCCTGCGCACCGTCGCCGTCTACTCCGAGGCCGACCGCGACGCGATGCATGTCGCACTCGCCGACGAAGCCGTGCTGCTGGGCCCCGCACGAGCACGCGACAGCTATCTCAACGTCGAGCGCCTGATCGAAGCCGCGCGGAAGACCGGCGCCGAGGCCGTGCACCCCGGCTACGGCTTCCTGTCGGAAAATGCCGAGTTCGCGCGGGCCTGCCTGGATGCCGGATTGGTCTTCGTCGGCCCGACCGCCGGAATGATGACGGCGATGGGCTCCAAGTCCGGCTCCAAGGCCCTGATGGAGAAGGCCGGCGTGCCGCTGGTGCCGGGCTATCACGGCGAGGCCCAGGACGATGCAACGCTGGCGAAGGCGGCCGAGAGGATCGGCTTCCCCGTTTTGGTCAAGGCCTCGGCCGGCGGCGGCGGACGCGGCATGCGCATCGTGCGCTCGGCGGCTGAACTGGGTCCTGCGATCGTCAGCGCCAAGCGCGAAGCGAAAGCCGCGTTCGGCGACGACACCATGCTGATCGAGAGATATGTCGACAATCCCCGGCACATCGAGGTGCAGGTGATCGGCGACAGCCACGGCAATCTCCTGTCGCTGTTCGAGCGCGAATGCACGCTGCAGCGCCGGCATCAGAAGGTGATCGAGGAGGCGCCGTCACCGACGCTCAACGCCACCCAGCGCGATAGCGTCTGCGCCGCCGCACGCAAGGCGGCGGGCGCGGTGAACTATGTCGGGGCCGGCACCATCGAGTTCGTCTCCGACGGCAAGGACGTATTCTTCATCGAGATGAACACCCGCCTTCAGGTCGAGCATCCCGTGACCGAGTTGATCACCGGGATCGACCTCGTCGAGTGGCAATTGCGCGTTGCCTTTGGGGAGGAACTGCCGCTCAAGCAGGACGAGATTCGGCTCAATGGCCACGCCATCGAGGCGCGCGTCTACGCCGAAAACCCGACCAAGAATTTTATGCCGTCGGTCGGCAGGATCTCGACCTGGCGGCTCCCGGCAGAAACCGGCGGCTTGCGCATCGATGCCGGCTATCGCGAGGGCGACGCCGTCTCGCCTTACTACGACGCGATGCTGGCCAAGATGATCGCGTGGGCCCCGACGCGGGATGTCGCGATCGAGCGGCTGAACCGCGGGCTCGAAGACTGCGACGTCCGCGGCATCGTCACCAACATCCCATTCCTGTCCGCCCTGATGACGCATCCGAAGGTGCGGGCGAACGCGATCGACACCGGCTTCATCGAGCGCGAGCTGGCGATCCTGACGCCGGCCGCAACCGCGCCCGGCGAGTTCGAGCTCTGCGCCGCCGTGGCCGCGATCGTGAACGATGAACGCCAGGCCGCGCAGGCGGATGCGAGTTCGCCCTGGCACACTTTTGGCTGGATGCCGGTGGGCAGGCGCCAGCGCAGCTTTTCCTTCCGCGTCGGGCATGGACCCGAGCAGAAGATCGCGCTCAACTATGGCAGCGGTCCGTCGACGCTCGTCATCGGCGAGCGCGAACTCGCCTTTGCCATCACGCCGAACGAGGGCGGATTCGATCTCACGCTCGACGGCGTCAAGTCGCAGGTCGCGGCCGTGATCGACGGTCACGAGGTGTATTTGCGCACCCGCAACGGCCGCTTCGACCTGCACTGGGTTGATCCGTTCGGCGGCGAGAGCGAGGAGCATGTCGGCGAGGACAAGATCGCGGCGCCGTTGCCGGGCACCGTCGTCGCCGTGCTCGCTGAAGAGGGCGCCAAGCTCGAGAAGGGCGCGCCGATCCTGACGCTGGAAGTGATGAAGATGGAGCAGACGCTGCGCGCGCCGTTCGCCGGCGTCTTGAAGGCGATCAAGTGCAAGGTCGGCGACATCGTGCAGGAAGGCGTCGAGCTGGCCGTGGTCGAGCCGTCGAGCGAGCAAGAATGATGAGCGATCAGGTTCGCATCATTGAAATGGGGCCGCGCGACGGCCTCCAGAACGAGAAGACGCCGATCAGCGTCGAGGCCCGCATCGCCTTTGTCGAGGCGCTGGTCGCGGCCGGCCTGGATACTGTCGAGGTCGGCGCCTTTGTCTCGCCCAAGGCGATCCCGCAGATGGCAAGCTCCGATGCCGTGCTGCGCGGCGTGAGCCACGTGAAGGGAGCCGAATTCCACGTGCTGGTGCCAAACGAGAAAGGCTATGAGGCCGCGCGGGGCGCCGGCGCCAGAGTGGTCTCCGTGTTCGCGGCAGCCTCCGAAGGTTTTTCACGCGCCAACATCAACTGCTCGGTTGCCGAATCCATCGAGCGGTTCAAGCCTGTTCTCGCGCACGCCAAGGCCGACGGCGTCAAGGTGCGTGGCTATATCTCCTGTGTGCTGGGCTGCCCGTTCGACGGCGAGATCAAGCCGAAGGCGGTTGCCGATCTCGCGAAGACACTGTGGGACCTCGGCTGCTACGAGATTTCGCTCGGCGATACCATCGGCGTCGGCACGCCGACCAAGGCGAAGGAGATGCTGCGTGCGGTCAGTGCCAACATTCCCGTCGCCAATCTCGCGATGCATTTCCACGACACCTATGGCCAGGCGCTCGCCAATCTCTATGCAGGAATGGAGGAGGGCGTCAGCGTCATCGATTCCGCGGCCGGCGGTCTCGGCGGCTGTCCTTACGCGCCGGGCGCGACGGGCAATGTCGCGACCGAAGACGTCGTCTACATGCTCGAGGGCATGGGGATCAGCACCGGCATCGACATGGAGAAGCTGCTGGCGGCAACCAACGAGATCAGCCGGCTGCTCGGGCGGCCGGCGGCGAGCCGCGTGGCCAATGCGCTGAACGCAAAGAAGCGCCGCGCGACTTAGTAGGGTGGGTTAGCGCAGCGTAACCCACCACTTTTCTCACACATTCGCGAGAAGAGGTGGGTTACGCTGCGCTAACCCACCCTACAATAGCATCACCTGCTCCCGTCCGGCCCCATCACCAGATCCGGCAGCCAGGTCGATATCTCCGGCACGAAGCAGAGCAGCAGCACGGCCGCCATCATCAACAGCACGAACGGCAGCGTGCCCCAGATCACCTCGCTCAGGGAGATGTCGGGAGCGACGTTGCGGATGACGAAGATGTTGAGGCCGACTGGCGGGTGGATCAACCCCATCTCCATCACGATGGTCATGACCACGCCGAACCAGATGATGTCGAAATTGGCAGCACGCAACGGCGGCAGGATGATCGGCGCCGTCATCAGGATGATCGAGACCGGCGGCAGGAAGAAGCCGAGCACGATCACCATGGCGAGAATGGCGAACAGCAGGCCCCAGCGCGGCAGGTGCATCGCGACAATCGATTCGGCGGCTGACTGCGAGATGTGCAGATAGCTCATCACGTAGGAATAGAGCAGGGACATGCCGATGATCATCATCAGCATCGTCGATTCCCTGATCGTCGACCGCATGATGGGACCGAGATCGCTCGGCCGCCATACGCCGTAAATGGCCGCAATCAGGGCCAGCGCCAAGAGACCGCCGAGGCCGGCGGTTTCCGACGGCGTGGCGTAGCCGCCATAGAGCGCGATCATGACGCCGGTGAGCAGCAGCACGAAGGGAATCACGCGCGGCAACACGCTGAAGCGCTCGGCGAGCGTATATTCGTCGCGGGTCAGGATCGCGGCCTCGGGCCCGCCGTTCTTGTAGATCGCTTCGGCCGCCGCATATTCCCTGCGGAAGCGGATCACGGCATAGGCACCGAACAGGCTGACCAGCAACAAACCCGGTCCGATGCCGGCGAGGAAGAGGCGGCCCAACGACTTTTCCGCCGCCACCGCGAACAGGATCATCGTGATCGAGGGCGGCAGCAGAATGCCGAGCGTGCCGCCGGCGGCGATGATGCCGGCGGCAAAGCCGCCGGAATAGCCGCGCTTGCGCATCTCGGGGATGCCGGCCGAGCCGATCGCCGAGCAGGTCGCGGGCGAGGAGCCCGCCATCGCCGCGAACAGCGCGCAGGCGAACACGTTGGCGACGCCGAGTCCGCCGGGCACGCGATGCAGCCAGGCGTGCAGCGCCGAGTAGAGATCCTGGCCGGCGCGCGACTTGCCGATCGCAGCGCCCTTCAGGATGAAGAGCGGGATCGACAAAAGCGTGATCGAGGCCATTTCCTCGTAGACGTTCTGCGTCACCGTATCGAGGGAGGCGGCGGGCATGTAGATGCCCATGAACACGACCGCGACCGCGCCGAGCGCGAACGCGATCGGCATGCCCGAGAACATCACCAGCAGCGTCGCAACGCCGTAAGCAACGCCGATACCGAAAACGCTCATGGCCGCCTGGCTCCGGTGAAGGGCAGCGCAAGCTGCACGATGATCTGTACGCAGAGCAGGCTCATGCCGAGCGCCATCAGCGCGTAGGGAATGGCGAGCGGCGGCGACCACATAGAATTCGAGACCTGGCCGTCGACATAGGCTTCGTGCGCCAGTGTCCAGGATTTCCAGGTGAAAAAGGCGCAGAACAGGAACGTCGCTGCATCGACGAGCCAGAGCCTGATCCTGTTCGCCAGCGGCGAAAGCAGGCCGACAAAGGCCTCGATGCCGATATGGCCCCGGTTCTGCTGCACATAGGCAGCCGTCATGAAGGTCGCGCCGACCAGCAGGAACACTGCGGCCTCGTCCTGCCAATAGTTGGCGGCCTTGAACAAGGCCCGGCTCAGGACGCTGTAGCTGAGGATCGCGCAGGCTGCGACCAGCGCGACTGCCGCGAACACGACGATGACGTTGTTGAGGATGGCGAGAGCGCGATCGAGCGCGGCCGCCGGGCTATTGCCGGCGGCAGCGCTCGTCGGTTCGTCACGATCCGGTAGCGGACCGTGGATCATGCTGCGACGTCGGAGGCGAGCTTGAGCAGTTTCGCCGCGGTCGCGGTCTTGGCGCCGTAATCCTTCCAGGCGGTATCGCGGGCGATGTCGCGCCACTTGCCGACGGTCGCGGCATCGAGCGCGCTGACCTTGGCGCCGGCCTTCTCATAGACCTTGGCGACCTCGACGTCGTCGTCCTGCGCGCCCTTGCGACCGAAGGCCTCGAGCTCGGTGCCGACGGCGAGCAGGATATCCTGATGGTTCTTCGGCAGCTTGTCGAAGATCGCTTTCGACATCATCAGCGGCTCGAGCATGAACCAGTAGGAGGCGCCCGCGCCGGACGTCAGCGATTTCGCCACCTCTTCGAGCCGGAACGAGATCAGGCTGGTCGAGGAGGTGATGCCGGCGTCGCACGCGCCGGTCTGCATCGCCGCGTAGATCTCGTTCGAGGGCACCGACAGCACCGAGGCGCCGGCGGTCTGGAGCACCATGTCCATCTCGCGCGAGCCGCCGCGGACCTTCATTCCCTTGGCGTCCTCGGGCGCAACGATCGGCTTGGAGCGGCTGGCGACGCCGCCGGCCTGCCAGACCCAGGTGAGCAGGATGATGCCCTTGTCGGCGAGGAAGTCGGTGAGCGCCTTGCCGACCGGCTCCTTCTTCCAGCGCAGGCCCTGGTCGTAGGTGGTCACAAGACCCGGCATCAGGCCGATATTGGTCTCCGGCAGTTCGCCGCCGGCATACGGCATCGGATAGAGGCTGATGTCGAGCGCGCCCTTGCGCATCGCGGAGAACTGCGCGTTGGTCTTGATCAGCGACGAGTTCGGATAGATTTCGGCGGCAATGTCGCCATTGCTGCGCTTGGCCACTTCGGCCGCGAACATGCGGCAGAGCCGGTCACGGAAATCGCCTTTATCGATCGTGCCACCCGGGAACTGGTGCGAGATCTTCAGCGTGGTCGCGGCATGCGCGGTGCCTATGCCGAAGCGGAGAATGGCGGGTGCCGCGACGGCGGTCGCGAGCAGGTGGCGGCGCGTGAACATGGATCGATCCCCTTGGACGGTTCTTTGCTTGAATTGGGTAGGTCATGAGACCGGCAGCCCATCCTAGCCGGTCTTTCACCCGATATTCTCTAGTCTGATAGTTCGAGACCGAATGCGGCGGCAAGTCGCAGCGTTGGTGCGCTGCACACTCGCCCTCGGCGGTCCGCGGCACTAGCACGGGCCACCCGGCGAAATTGTGTCGAAGGCATGAAATCCCGGCCACCGGAGTTATCCGGAAAAATACGTGCGGTGCGCGTAACAAACCCGGTCCGCAATCCGTCGAGCAGGATTAGCGGCATCCGTCGCTGGCAAACACCATCTCGAAGGGAAGTTGAACCATGACCATTCGCACCCCGATCGCGCTCGGCGCCGCCGCTCTCTCGCTCAGCCTGGCCTTCGCGCCCGCCTTCGCCATGGATGACATGAAGAAGGACTCGATGAAGAAGGAGACGATGTCCAAGGACGGGATGAAAAAGGACACCATGTCCAAGGACGACGGGATGAAGAAGGACACGATGTCGAAAGACGGCATGAAGAAAGGCGAGGGCATGATGAAGAAGAATTGATCGAGTCTTCATCTTCATTCCGGGGCGCGCGATAGCGCGACCCCGGAGTCTCGAGATTCCACAATTCGCAATGACGAATTGGTGTCCGATGCTTCGCATCGCCCCGGAATGATCTACTTCCGCTTGCCCTTGGCTTTGCGGGCGGCATAGCGCGCGTCGCGCTTGGCCTTCTGCTCGGCTTCGAGCGCGGCCAGCTTGGCTGCCGCCTCCTCGGCCTCGCGGGCAATCCGTGCGGCTTCCGCGGCCGCGGCCTCTTCCTCACGGCGCTTCTGCTCGAGCTTTTCCGCCTCGCGCGCCGCCTTTGCCTCAGCGCGCTTCGCGGCAATCGCCTCGCGCTCGGCGCGTCGCGCCACGACCGCGGGATCGTCGGGCCCCGGCTGAGACTTGAATTTGTTCAAAAGATTTTTGCGGGCTTCCTGTGCCGCCTTTTGCCGGTCTGCGAAGCCGGGTTCTCTGAATCCACTCATCTAACGAGCCTTGTCTTCCTCGCTTTCAATCCTACATCAGTGCCTGTGGGTACGCCGGCCGCACGAAGCGCGCCGGGCGACGGACATGCGTGTACAACCACGCGCGTCGCGAAGCCACCCATAATCGCAGCCGATCAGGTAGACGAAAAATCGCTGGACTAGCCGATCGTTCGTAGCCTGGAAAAACTGCCGAATTGTGATGTCCCTCATATGGGAGCACGGAGGCGGGCGCCTAGCGTCCCGTCCCGCAACGAGACGGAGCACGGGCATGACTTTCCGGCCGAGCCTGAAGGCGATCGCAATCACCTTTGCCGCGGCCGCGCTCGCGGGAGCGGCGCTGCTGCTCACCCGTCCGCAACCGATCGAAAGTGCCGTTCTGGGTGGCAATTGGGAGTGCACCCAGACTGCGTTTGTGCTCACCACCTGCGCACCGCGGGTGGCCCCGGCCGTCGAAACCTCGCGCAAGGATGCCGTCAGGCCGACCAGGGGCTGATCGAGATGTGACGCGACGTCGCAGAGGTGATAAAGCGCCGTCCACCCGCGCGACAAGGTAGCCATGCCCAAGCCCGAACCAGGCGAGAAACCCAAGCCGCAAGCTGGCAAGGCCCGGTCCAACCCTCCGCCCAATCCCCAGTCCGGTGACAGCCGCCGCGCGGCGCTCGCAGGCCTGATCATTGCTGCGGTGATCCTCGGCGTCGGCCTGTGGCTTGCCCGCGACCTCACGGCCGCCAGCAAGATGCAGGACTGCCTGATGTCGGGCCGCACCAATTGCAATGTGATCGAACCCGCCCGCTGAGGCCGGTTCCAACAGCCCGATCCGGACGAAAAATTGCCGTGATCCTAATCATTTGTAACGAGACTTCGCCGTTCAGGCAGGTCAGTTATGTCGGCCGGCATCACCCTTGTCGCGTGAGAATCGTCTATCGCGCAGGGATCAGGGCCGTCGAGAAGTAGGGGGTCAGGCACCAATGAGTGCGTCCAGCCGCATGAAGATCATCGTTCCCTTGGTTTCGGCCATGTCGCTGCTCGCGTTTTCGGTGCAGGCACAGGAGCCGGGGCCGGGCGCCGGCGCACCGCCGGCCCAGAACGCTCCGCAGAACACCCGCAAAGGCCCGCCGCCGCAGCAGGCGGCCCGGCCCGCGCCTCAGCACGGGGCGGGTGGTCCGCCGCCGGGATGGTACGTGGCCCGTGGCGCCGCGCCGGCCCGCGATTGGGGCGGACACAGGTATCGTGGTAATCTCGCCTGGGAAGGCGGACGCTGGCGCCATGAGGTCCACAACGGCCGCTCGGGCTGGTGGTGGGATGTCGGCGGCGTCTGGTATTACTATCCGCAGCGCATGGATGGCCCGCCCGCCTACATCTCCGAGGAGTATGTCGATGACGTGCCGGTGGCCTATGCGCCGCCGCCGCCTCCGGTCGCTTATGCACCCCCGCCGCCTCCACCGCCACCGGCGGATCCCGGCGCGAGCGCCCTTGGCGGTGCCATCGTTGGCGGCGTGCTCGGCGGCCTGCTCTCGGGCAACGCAACCGGCGCGGCCGCTGGCGCCGTTCTTGGCGGCGCGACCGGCGCGATCGCCGGTGCGACGGCCGCCTCGCGGCCTGGCTACTATCTGGCCGAGGGCAACTGTTACTACCGCTACCCCAACGGCCAGTATGTGCTCGCCGATCCCCGGGCGTGCTACTGACCCTCTGACTGAACGTTTGATCCGAATGAGGCGGGCCGGTGCCCGCCTCATTTGTTTTTGCGGACGTTGGTGGCCGATGATGTTGCCTCGGCCTGGACTCGCCGCACCTTAGGACGCGAGCCGGTTCAGGAGCGTCACTGCAAGCCAGATCAGCCCGCCGATCCTGGCGGTCATTACGATGGCGATCGTTGCGAGACAGGCGACACCGAACAGGTCGGGTCCCCGTGGCGAGGCTGCTGCGTCAGCCTCTGCTGCTGTTTCGGCGTCTGGTGTCATGACGTGAACGGCCATCCATGTTGTTGTGTCGCGCTCCGCGGAGCGTCGTGGCGCTGTTTAGCGGAGGCGTCTCGGCGCAGGCTGTGACGCGATTCACAAACGCGCTTCACCTCTTTGTGCGCTAGGTATTCAGAACCATCGCAAGCCTTGGAGCTTACTCCCAGTCACGAAGCGATCAGAAGGAGTGACTTCATGAAACTGGCCGCGATCACGTTAAGCCTGGCCCTGGCAATCTCGTCGACAGCCGCTCTCGCGCAAACCGCAGGCGGCTCCGCCGGAGGCGGCACATCGTCGGGGCCTTCAACCGGCGGCGTGGGCACATCGAGCGGCGGCGTGTCCTCCGGTTCGCCCGGCAGCACCACAGGCACCAGCACCACAGGCACCGGCACGGGCGGAGCGACCGGCGCGACCGGTGGGATGAACACGACGATCAATCCATCGGGCAACACGTTGCTGCCGGGAAGCCCGAACCCGTCGCAGCCCGCACCGCCTCCGAACCCGTCGACGGGCCGCTGAACTCGTCATTCAGGCGATAACGAAAACACGAAAGCCGGCGCGACGATGGTTGCGCCGGTCTTTTCGCACGGCATATCGCACCCGAAAAGCCTCACCTGTTTCGTCCGACGCGAATCATTGGCCGATGGCAACCGCAGCCCGTGAAATCCTCTCCGCAATCATACGGACGAAATTGCCATGCGCTTGTTCAGATCGACCGGGTAGATTTGGCTTCATGTGTACCAAGTACGATCCACAGCGCGAGGCCGAGGCGGCAATGAAGCGGGCCGCGGCATCTGAAGGCGACGACCGGCAAAGGTTGATTCAGCTTGCCCTGGCCTGGCAACAACTCGCGCGCGAGCGTCGCGACGAGCAGGCGGACTAGTCGCGTGCGGCGAGATTCGGTCGGCGGCCGGCTGCCGATACGCGCGATGGTGGGGAGGCGATTGCAGAAACGTCTATGAGAAAAACCCCATGCTCGAGAGGCGAGCACGGGGTCCTTCAAAGCCGACCGGGGCTGGCAAGTCGGCACTACACAATTTCCGGTGTGCAACGCGCTGCTCGCAGGTTCGTTCCTCGGAAATCGTAAAGAGAATGATCTATCGCATAAGTAGCGGTACGATATCCTTGCAACCATCAGCAAAGTACTGAAATTACGAAGACTTCTTCCTCTTGTTCTTCTTCATGACTTTGGCCTGGGCGCGGAAGGCGGAGGCCAGCGCCTTCATCTGGTTGGCCACAAACGCATCCGCCACCTGCTGAGCGGCCTTCTCCGCAACACGCGCCTGCTGTTTGAGCGACTTGGTCGGCTTCATCGGCGCCACATCTGGGTCCAACTGTCTACTTTCTCTTCTCGTCCCTCTTGGGGGCGGCTTTGGAGGTGTCCTTCATCTCGGATTGATTGGCCCTGTTCACGTTCATGCCGGTCGTGTCCATCGAACCCTTTTCCGTGGCCCCGTTCATATTCTCCGGCCGCTCCATGCCGGTTTGCGGAGCAGGGCCTGTGTTCTGGGCGAAGGCCGGGCCGCAGATGAAAGTGAGGGCGGCGACTGCAATAACCCTGTTCATGGCGGACTCCCCTTACGCAGGACTACCTTCCTGCCGTGGAGTTTGTTCCTGTGCGGGCGGAACATTTCCATGCACGGTCACGTTGCATGATACATGCTATGGCAACCCGGGCCATCGCCGCAGGTGGACCCAAGGCGATCACCGAACGTTGGTCTCCCACCGCATCTGCCAAGATCCGCATGGAGACCGTCCGAGCCTATCTGCAACGGAAGCATCAGGAACTCAGGCTGCTCGATGAGTGTCTGAGACGCCCGCTGCGTTTCGCCTGTCCTCGATCCGTCGAGGAGGTGATCACGTCCAAATTCCAGATCACCGCGGCGCTGAGGGCCGAGCACGCGCTGCATGACTGGAAGGCGACAGAGACGGCGTGGTCGCACACGAGTTGCCCTGCCAGCGGCCCATTCGCATTCAGATACGACTATCAGCGCGCGGATCTCGAGGTGCGCGGCCCACCATTCTATGATCCCGAGGATCTCGGCGCTTCGGAGACGATCTACACCTCGTCCGGCATGGCTGCGATCTCGGCGCTACTTCTTGCGTCCGCAGAAATCCTCGGCAAGGCGGACATGCTCACGCTGCCCGGCTCGTACGGCGAGACCCTGGAATTCGTCCAGAGCTACGCCCGGCATTTCCGGCTGATCACGGTGGAGCATCCGCTCGATGGGGCGCTTGGGTCGTCATGCTCGCCCCGCGTCCTCCTGCTTGACTCATGCATTGATGCGAGCGCGTTCGAGGCCATCCTGCGCTGCGCGAGCCCGACGCTGGATCTCCTGGTTTTCGACACGACGTGCTTTGCCAGCAGGTCTGGCCGCATCCGGCGCGTCCTGCGATGGGCGCGGAGGTGGGACATTCCAGTGGTCATGGTGCGCAGCCACACCAAGCTGGATTCGCTTGGGGCCGAGTATGGCCGCCTCGGCTCGGCGGTCTTCGTCCGTTGGGACGAGAGCGCCGTTCGGGCACGAGGTAAAAGACGTGAACAACTGCCGGCGGAAACCCGCAACGCAATTCGGCTCCTTGGCGGCGCGGCCCTGCCAGCGCATTTCCCGCCCTATGTCGGCACAACTGACTATCAGAGGCTGGCGAAAAAACGTGTTGCAGCCATCCTGCGCAACGGCCGTCGCACCGCGCGATGTTTTGCCTCCGAGCTCGCGGCGTGGCCGGCCGAGCTCAACTTCACCCACGGCCTCTATGTGACGCTCGGCACGACCCGCTTCCTCGATGAGGCAGCCGCGCGGCGAGCCGCCGAAGACATGAGCGACGATCTCAGCCGGAAGGGATTTCCAATTCGCCACGCCGGCAGCTTCGGTTTCGATTTCGCCGCGACCGAGTGGTTTCATAACTCGGCGAACGGTCAGTACAGCGTTCGGGTTGCCATCCCCGATCTACCGACCGCGCTGTGGGATGATCTGACCGCGGCGATTGCAAGGTGGTGGGCAACGCATCAGTTGGAGCTTGTCGAGGGATGAGCGAAGCCTTCGCGACCCGGCAGAAGGAAGGCAGCGGGCGGCTTTTCGACAGTGATTTCAACCAATAGCGAGGCTGGCGATCCCAGCACGAGCCTTGTGCAGCGGGTCCTTGGCCGAAATGGACAAACAGGCGCCCCAGAGGTCAGCAACCGACCACGTCTAACACCGCGCGTGAACTGTGCTGTTCGCGCCGCCACCTTGATCCAGTGCTCCACCATAGTCCGGCCGATCGCGATGCTCGGAACCCGGACCCTCAAGGTCCATCCGGCAGGCGGCCCGGAAATAGATCGGGGCCAACGTCGCCGCGAGTGCAGCGCGTTGAAATCGGAGATGCCATCGACCCCGAGTAGACGGAGAGGAATGCTGCTCTGCTCAGGCTATGCTCTGGTTCAATCTCGCGTCGGCGAAACAACGTCCCACGACATCAATCGGCGGCTTGCAATTCGCGTCGAAACGCGATTTTGGCGCGAGCAATCCATTTTGACGGTTAGGCAGCGCTCGCATAGCAGGCAGCCTGTCACCTTTGACTGCTCGATTGGCAACCTGATCGACAACTATGGCAGCTTTCGCGCTAATATCTGCCTGGTAGGAAAATGCCTGCTGCGCCCCAATTAGACCGGCGAGGCTCACGATGCAGGTAAGGAAATGCGACGTGAGTGTCTTCAAACGCATGACAACTACTCACTCAGGAATGTCCGCTTGCCCCCCTGGCATAGGTTCTGTCGCGCGAAGGAGCTTTGGGGTTCAAAGTCCTTGGGTGCATCCCACCAATCTCCCCGGCCACCAATCACCTCAGCCGCCGCCTTGTGAGAAGGCATTGAGGTGAAAACGACGGGCAGGAAGAGCGGGCTGCCAATCCCAAAATTGATGCTGATTAAAATGCCACAAATGCCAGCACGCAATGATTCAGCCTTTTTGGCCGGACGCAGTCCTCCTTGAGAGCCCGCTGCTGTGTCAGCGCATCGGTGTAAGGCAGACACGTTGTGCTCACCGCGAGTTATTCCGGATGTGACCCCTGGACGACCTCCACCGATCAGAAATCTTCCGCTTTGGCGTCAATAGCGCCACTTGGCTGGACGGCCTTATATCCTATTGCGGGCTCGGCTTCCTCTTGTTGAGGGAACGTCCAGAACAACTTGAATTGGGCCATGTGCAGGATCTTAGCGACCCAAGTCGAGGCCAGCGTCACACATCGCATCACTGTTTGTGCTTCATCTCAGCCAGCTTCACCATCACCTGAAGGGCACGATTAGTCGGTGTTGGAATGCCCAATTCGGCACCCTTGCGCACGACGTGCCCGTTGAGAAAGTCGATCTCGCTTGGTTTGCCACGCGCGAGATCCTGCGCGGTGGACGACTTCTGGTTCGGCATGGCCGCCGGAATTTTCAATATCTGGTCAAGCAGGTCTTCCTGCACGAGGACGCCGCAAGCACGGGCGACGGTGATGGCTTCCTGCACCGCGCTGGCCACAACATCCCTCGTGCCTTCGACGTCCAGCATCGGTCCGTAGGAGATGCCCGCCACGGCAGAGAGCGCGTTATAGGCGCAGTTCGTGACCAATTTGCTCCAAAGGACCTTCTCGATGTCGTCGTTCACGGTCGTCTGGATGTCGGCCGCGCGCAGCGTTTGGGCCAACGCTTCGCTTTTTGGGGATGAGCCGATTACGAGGGCGCCACCGCCATGATGCCTGACGTGGCCGGGGCCGGCCATTTCGCTGCCGACATAAACCACGGCAGGAATAACAGGATGACCAGTGACGGCGCGAAGACGCTGCGGATTGTCGACGCCGTTCTGGAGGCTGATGATAGACGTTTCCGGACCTAAGCGTCCGGCCAAAGACCGACCTGCTTCTTCCGTATCGGCTGACTTGACGCAAAATAGCACCAGGTCTGGCGAGGCGAGGGAGCTTGCATCTGTAGCCGCACTGGCAGGCAAGTAGTCCTTGAAGTTCTGTGTTTCCAGGAGGAGGCCATGCGCGTTGATCGCATCGACGTGCGTTTGCCTGCCGATGAACATCACATCATGCGCAGCCCTCGCCAGTAGGCCACCATAGTAGCAGCCCACTGCTCCAGCTCCGACGATCGCGATTTGCACGGCATCTCCCTTAATGGCTGAGTAGTCTGTCAGGCGGCAGCTTTGCTTTCTTTGTCGGCGCGTCGCGCGACGATCCTTGGATCGTCGTCGGGCAGGGGCGCAGCAAGACTTTCGCTTCGTCCCACGGCGCGTGCAACAACACGTCACGCTCCTTGTCGAAAGTCAGGATCATCGGCCTAGCCTTCGGGTGGACTGACACCAGCACCGCGTTCGCTCAGCGATCAGTAGACGTGAGGACCCCCTTTGCGTCGCTCAGCTTCCGCATGTAGTAGCCTTGCCTTTGAACCGCCGACTTGATCTCGTCACTAACTTTGCGAACCTTCTTCTTGGATTTGCGCCATCGCCCCGACTTGTGTGGGGGTATAGGAAGTCCCTTACTAACGACGAGCAAGTCCCGTCTTTCGTTTAAATAAACGTCAAACATGTGCCACCCCGAGCCAATTTAACGTTGTCGTTTCGGTGCAAAAGGGCAGTTGAAAAATTCACGCTGGGCTTTTTTAGCCGCTTCATCGCAGCACTGTCGCTTTGACAATAACACCTATCTTTCGGTCCGCATCCTGTGAATAGCGGGGAAGATTCCCGGTGTTCATCCAATCTGGCGCGTTCTTCTGCTTGTATGTTGTTCGGATGTCACACGTACACACCAACAAATTTCCGCATCGCGTCGCGGTGAACGCCTCATGGCTTGCACCCCAGGCAAGGGAACAAGCTGTGGATTAAAGGCAAGTTGAACCCAAGAGGCGCGGTTGATGGAACCAAAACGCCGTGGGAGTCAACGATGCCGATTAACGAGCTGATAGACAGATTGATCGAAGAACACCGGGGCGACGTTCACGGGGCCTTACAGGCGCTCCTCCGGCTCAACGAGCGGCTCGAGGCCGAGTTGCAATACTTCTATGAACAATCCGACATCACTCCACCGCACAGAGGCACGCTGCACTAGACCATGGTTCGCGGCAGTAAGGCCAAATCACCTCGTCCGCGGCGCGGTTGGTTGAAGCATTATGTGAGCGCTGCGGGAAGCGGCGACAGGTTGCCAACGTAGCGGCTGATCGCGCGAAATAGGTTGATGATCGCTGCTTTGTTGATCGTGATGCTGTTAGAGATTGCACATCGGCGAAGGCTACGATCGAAACGGTGCGCAGTAGATCACGTACAGCCAGCCCAAAATGCCGTGGATGATCGCCTAGAGGATCGACTTGTTTGTGGGGGCGGGTCCTCTGAAGGCCAGGCGGCCGATATTCGATCCAACCGCTTCGAGTGGAATATGCGTGAAAGCCTCGGTCACCTTCCGCCACCAAGGCTGCCCTGTCATCAATAGGCGCGACCGCGCGGCGACCCTTGCGGCCAATATGGATTATCCAAGCACATGGCCGGAAGTCCCGATGCCGCTGCTCGGCACTGATCCCATGATGTAAACTTGCACTCGAAATATGTGCCGCCACCCCAGACCCACCTTTGCAGGCAGACCGGAAATCTGGAATCGTAGGTTTGCGCTGCGGCGGGCACGACTACCGACAACACCGCACCGCTCAGCAATAGCCAAAGTAGCAGTCTGCGCATCGCCGGCCTCATCTCAGATCGATCATTTTTGGGAGCCTGATAGACGCGCCAACGGGGCACAATCGCGAAGTTCTCAAAATCTGGGCGCGTACACAACGCCCGACGTTTTCCCGAATTCGCTGCCGTCTTGTGGTGCGGGTGTCGTGGCCCTTGTTTGTCAGCGCGAAGCCGCAGGCGTAGCGCAGCCATGTGCGGGTGGACCTCGAACGGTAGCCATTCAGACACGTTCATCTCCCGCCGGGAAACTATTTTAGTAGACGCGGCGATAGTATCGTCCCGCAGGCACTCGCGTGTTCGCAAAATACGGATTGATGACGCACTGAGCCCCGCGGCCCGATGCCGTCGCGTTGCACTGGGGCAGCGAGGTGTAGCGGCATTCGTAATAGTTCGCTTCCGGGTGATACACGTGTAGGCAAACCGGATAAGCCGCATCGTACGTCTGGGCCGCCGCCGGCCCTATTGAGAGCGTCCCGATTGCCAAAATCACAAAGGTCAGAATGCGCATCAGAACCTCCTTGGGAATTGGCGGCTGGGGTTGGATGGCAGCTCCGCACTAACGCTGAAATAGGGATTGGCGCCGCAATCCCCCAACCGTGTGCATTCGGGGCACCTCGTCGCGCATGCGGCGATAATCCCAATCTGGTGCGCAGGCACTCCGTTCGACGCGCTGGCGCGGCAGAACTTCCGAGTTCACACCGGCCCACAACCAAATAGGAGGCGAGTCGGGTGCCAGAAATCCGCCGGCCTTGCCAGACGCTGCGACGGCCACTCGGTCCGCTCCACCACGACCACTTCGAACCTGTGGGTGCAAGCACGCCACCGCAGATCACAACGCGACCGCTGTTTCCACGGAGTAAGCTCCAAAAGAACGAATGCAGAAAGCTCGTGTTGCGTGGGTTGTCAGACGTGCGCGGCGCAACACGCGCCGAAGGAAAACCTTATAAGCACCTGAAATGATTGGCGATCCCAGCAGGACTCGAACCTGCAACCCGCGGAGTAGAAATCCGCTACTCTATCCAGTTGAGCTATGGGACCGTCCGGTGCCGGCCTCGTGAGGCCTGCCGATCTTCTATCATGGCAAATATGAAAAATCCGCATGTCCGCCAAGCCTGAACCGAACCGTTTTCACCCCAAAAGCGACAAAGCGGAGCGGCGGAGTGTGTTGCGAACGGTTCGCGCGATTTGGCGATAGGCGCCGGGTCGCGTCCGGAACATGCGCTGCCGCTACATCTTTCCACTGCGCCGTCTCTTGACGGCGGTTCTTGGCGGCTTGGGCTTGCCGTGCCATGGCGCATGCGACGTATTGCACTTCTGGTTCCATCGCCTTGAGTCCGTCACCTTTCCGCGCACTTCATTTTTGCGCGGCTTGTCCGCGATCCCGGGAGTCCCTCATGATCAGTTTGGTTCGCGCCGTCACAATCTGCGCAACGCTCGCGTTCGGCCTTGCCGCAGCGCAGGCCGCGGACAAGGCTTTCAAGCGCGACGATCTCGCCGATTCCGCGATCAAGCTGGAGGCCCAGATCAAGAGCGAAGCGGGGCCAGTTGCCAAGACCAGCGCGACGCTGCGTACTGACGCGGAGACCGCGTTCCGGCGCAACGATGTCCGCAGCGGCCTGTTGATTCTCGGCCAGATCGCTGCGACCACGCCCGAGGACGCCGGCAACTGGCTGCGGCTTGCGAAGGTCGTGTTCCAGATCACCCCGAAGAGCTCCAGCGAGCAGACGTTCCTGCTGGAGCGCTCCTCCACTGCCGCCTACATCGCCTATCTGCGGGCCGGCAATGCCGGGGAGGAGGCCGACGCGCTTGCGGTGCTCGGCAAATCGCTCGCCGAGCGCAAGCTGTGGCGACCGGCGCTGGATGCGCTGCGACTGTCGCTCGACCTGCGTGAGGTCGCCGACGTCCGCGGCCAATATGAGAAACTGCGCGACGAGCACGGCTTCCGGCTGCTCGACTACACCGTGGACTCGGATTCGGCGAGCCCGCGGGCCTGTTTCCAATTCTCCGAGGAGCTTGCCAAGCGCACCGACTTCACGCCGTTCCTGGCGCTCGCGGGGCAAGACAAGCCGGCGCTGTCGGCCGAGGACAAGCAGCTCTGTGTCGACGGGCTGAAGCACGGCGAGCGCTACAACATCAATTTGCGCGCTGGTCTGCCGTCGACCGTCAAGGAGGGGCTGCCGAAATCGGCCGAGTTCAACATCTATGTGCGCGACCGCAAGCCGTTCGTGCGCTTCACCAGCCGCGCCTATGTGCTACCGCGCACCGGTCAGCGCGGCATTCCGGTGGTTAGCGTCAACACGCCCGCGGTCAACATCAACGTGTTCCGAATCGGCGACCGCAACCTGATCAACACCGTCGTCGACAGCGACTTCCAGAAGACGCTGTCGAAATACCAGCTCTCGGATCTTGGCGACGAGCGAGGCGTCAAGGTTTGGTCCGGCGAGCTGGCGACGGCCATGACGCTGAACCAGGACGTCACCACCGCTTTCCCGGTCGACCAGGCGCTCGGCGAACTCCAGCCCGGCGTCTATGTGATGACAGCCGCCGCCAAGGGGCCGGGCTCCGACGACGAGTACCAGCTTGCCACGCAATGGTTCATCGTCTCCGATCTTGGCGTGTCGGCCTATTCCGGCAATGACGGCATCCACGTCTTCGTCAACTCCCTGGCCTCGACCGACCCGGTCGCGAAGGCTGAGGTGCGGCTGGTCGCCCGCAACAATGAGATCCTGGCAACGCGCAAGACCGATGAGAGCGGCCACGTGCTGTTCGAGGCGGGGCTCGCGCGCGGCGAGGGCGGCCTGTCGCCGGCTTTGCTGACGGTCAGCGGCGAGAAGGCGGACTATGCTTTCCTCAGCCTCAAGACCAGCGCCTTCGACCTGTCCGATCGTGGCGTTGCTGGACGCGCGGTCCCGGCTGGCGCCGACGCCTTCGTCTATGCCGAGCGTGGCGTCTACCGCTCGAACGAGACGGTCTATCTCACCGCGCTGCTGCGCGACGGGCAGGGCAATGCCGTCGCTGGTGGCCCGCTGACGCTGGTGATCGAACGCCCCGATGGCGTCGAATTCCGCCGCGCCGTGCTGTCCGACCAGGGCGCCGGCGGCCGGTCGCTTTCCGTGCCGCTCAACTCGGCCGTCCCGACCGGGACGTGGCGGGTGCGTGCCTTCACCGATCCCAAGGGCGCCTCGGTTGGTGAGACCACCTTCATGGTCGAGGACTATGTCCCAGACCGGATCGAATTCGATTTGTCCGCCAAAGACAAGCTGATCAAAGCTAACGCTCCTGTAGAGCTCAAGGTCGATGGCCATTTCCTCTATGGCGCGCCGGCTTCGGGCCTGCAGCTCGAGGGCGACATGCTGGTCGCACCCGCCGCCGAGCGGCCTGGCTTTGGCGGATACCAGTTCGGCGTCGCCGACGAGGAGACCACTTCGAACGAGCGCACACCGCTGGAGAACCTGCCCGAGGCCGATGCCAATGGCGTTGCGACGTTCCCGGTGACGCTGGACAAGCAGCCGGCCTCGACGCGTCCGCAGGAGGCACAGATCTTCGTCCGCATGTCCGAGACGGGCGGACGCGCCGTCGAGCGCAAGCTCGTGCTGCCGGTCGCGCCCGTCGCGGCGATGATCGGCGTCAAGCCGCTGTTCGGCGACAAAAGCGTCGCCGAGGGCGACAAGGCCGAGTTCGACGTCGTCTTCGTCTCGCCCGAAGGCAAGACGCTTCCCCGCGACGGCCTGCGCTACGAGCTCCTGAAGATGGAGTCGCGCTATCAGTGGTATCGCCAGAACAATTACTGGGAGTACGAGCCGGTCAAGTCGACTTCGCGTGTCGCCGACGGCGACCTCACCATCGCGGCCGACAAGCCGTCGCGCATCTCGCTCGCACCGCGGCCCGGCCGCTACCGCCTCGACGTGAAGTCGAACGATGCGGACGGCCCCGTGACCTCGGTGCAGTTCGACGTCGGCTGGTATTCCGAGGGCAGCGCCGACACGCCAGACCTGCTGGAAACCTCGACCGACAAGCCGCAATATGCGTCCGGCGACACCATGACGGTGTCGGTCAATGTCCGAACCGCCGGCAAACTCACCATCAACGTGCTTGGCGACCGTCTGCTCACGACACAGACCGTGGATGTCAAGGAAGGCACCGCTCAGGTCAAAATCCCCGTCGGCAAGGATTGGGGCACCGGCGCCTATGTGGTGGCGACGCTGCGCCGTCCACTCGATGCCGCCGCGCAGCGCATGCCGGGCCGGGCGATCGGCCTGAAATGGTTCGGCATTGACAAGCAGACCCGCACGCTGGCCGTGAAGCTGACACCGCCAGCGCTGATCCGGCCGAATTCGACGTTGAAGATTCCGGTCAAGCTCGACGGACTGAACCCTGGCGAGGACGCCAAGATCGTGATCGCGGCGGTCGACGTCGGCATCCTCAACCTTACCAACTACAAGCCGCCGGCGCCGGACGATTACTATCTCGGCCAGCGTCGCCTGACCGCGGAAATCCGCGATCTCTACGGCCAGCTCATCGACGGCATGCAGGGCACGCGCGGGCAGATCAAGTCTGGCGGCGATGCGGGTGCGGCCGAATTGCAGGGCTCCCCGCCGACGCAAAAGCCCCTCGCGCTCTATTCCGGCATCGTCACAGTCGGCGCTGACGGCAGCGCGAAAGTCAGCTTCGACATTCCGGAGTTCGCGGGCACCGCGCGGGTGATGGCGGTGGCGTGGACCGCCACAAAACTGGGTCGCGCCAACACCGACGTCGTGATCCGCGATCCCGTCGTGCTGACGGCAACGCTGCCGCGCTTCCTGCTCAACGGCGACCATGG